>DATHKV010000087.1:0-80099 GCA_035488895.1 Steroidobacteraceae bacterium | reverse complement strand
ATCGCAGAGCTTGCCCCCTCGAAGGAGCGAGGCAAGCATAGCGGCGTTGCACAGGTGCTCTGGTATCTCGGACCTGTGATGGTGTTGCTCATGTTCCTTGTGCTGGCGCCGTTGGGCGTGCTCGGTGCTCGCATCGTGTTCGCGCATCTCGCGGTGGTTGCACTCGTGCTCACACTCATGCGCTCAGGCATGAAGGAGTCAGCGCTTTGGGAAAAGGCGCAGGCAGAGAAGGCGGCGGGCGTGCCAAACGAACGCGCAAAGTTGCGCGCGCTTTTTACGCCGCAAAACATGAAGGCGATGCTGTTTTTGATCAGCATGTACGGCATTTGGAACCTTTGGGCGGGCACCAATGGATTCTTCTTCCCCTACATACTGCGAACCGTCGGTGCGCAGAGCCAAGCCGCCAGTGTCGCAATGCAGGCCGGCGGATTTCTGGTCGCGATGCTCTCAATCGGTCTCGTGTTCATGCGCTTCTCCGACCGGGTCAGTCAGCGCACGCTCATCGGAATATCGAGTCTGATTCAGATCTTCGGCATGTCGCTCTTGGCCATCTTTCCGCTCACCACGCCCGTGGCAGTGACTTATTTGATTCTCGTTTGGTTCGGTTCTGGCTTCGGCGCGCAGTCTTTCTTCCAACTCTGGAGCGCTGAACTCTTTCCCACCCTGCTTCGCAGCACCGCCCAGGGCCTCACGTTTGCGATTGTGCGGATTGGACTTGGTATTTGGAGCTTCTTCGTGCCGATCCTGACCGCGACCGGATTCACAAAGCTCGCGTGGATTCTGACGGGTTTTCTGGTGGCAAGCGGACTGATTGGTACGTTGTGGGCGCCAAACAATGCCGGGAAGTCATTGCGCGAGATCGAGACGGAACGATTGGCGGGTTAACCCAAAAACCGCAGACGTTTACTACCAGCCGACGCCGGCACCATAGACAAAGCCGTACGGCACTGCAGGACCCCAAGGACCCCAGGCATTCCAGTTCCAAGCGGCATCAGAATACGATTGCGCCGTCATTTGTTGCTCATCAGCAAGATTTTTCTGTTGCTGATCGCGCTTGTACTGGTTGTAGGCCTGCTGTGTTCCTACATAGAGGCAGCCACAGACCAAGGGGTCCGCGTAGACATAGTGGACCGTGTCGCCGTTCACTCGCTGCACAAATCGGTGCGGCGGTAGGCGATTGAGCATCACCTGCCGTTCGGGGTTATTGGCGGGACGGATGATAAAACCGGCTGCAGCCAAATTATCCTCTTTCGCCGAAACAATCTGCTGCGGTGTTTGGCATCCGGCGAGCGCCCCGATGCTCAATAACAGACTCAGTACAGTCCCGAATTTGAAATTACGATGCTGCGCTGAAGGGGGAAATCGATTCAACATGTTTGCTCCCTGTACGTGACGGTCGCCGGAACCTCGGCTAATACCCTCCAACGATTACGGGTATTATCGCCGGAGCCGCATGTTAACGCTTGCCCAAAATGTTCTAATCATTATCCTTACCATGGGCATGTCCTTGCTTTTCATGGTGGGGCTCAATCGCCTGTGGCCGGTCGGAAAGCGCCATACTGAAAACGATCTCATTGGGTGGCAGCTAAGCGTTTTGGGCACTACTTATGCGGTTAGCCTAGGCTTCATGCTGTATACGGGCTGGACCAATTACACCGCAGCCTATCTCAATGCTGAACTCGAGGCGAACTCACTCAGGAATATCTATCGTTTGGCGGAAGGCCTGCCGCAGCGCGCAGAAATCCAAAGCCTAACCCACGCGTACGCCGATGCCGTCGTCAATCACGACTGGCCGGACATGGCTGTGGGCCGGCTACCGGAGGACAGTCACCTCATCAACGAGCAGATGTGGAAGACTTTGATGTCAATCAAGGTGGCATCGCCATCCGAGCTCATGGCCGAAGATCACGCGCTCTCGGAACTCAGTTCGCTGACCCTGCACCGCCGTACGCGGCTGCTGCAAAGCACTTATCGCCTTCCCAGTATTTTTTGGTGCGTGCTGTTGACCGGCGGAGTGCTGACGGTTCTGTCCGTGTCCATGTTCGGCTCGGCAAAACCCAGGGTGCACACGTTGCAGGTCTTTTCCCTGACTCTTCTAGTAACGCTCGTCATGTTGGCCATTGCCGATGTCGATAGACCGTATCAAGGCTGGGTTCACATTAGCAGCTATGCATTCGAACTCGCGCAGGAAACAATGCAAGATCTCAAATAGGCTGCGTCGGTCAACCTATCCAGCAAGGAACGCGTCAAAGGGAATTGGGAGACAATAATGAGATCTTTCGGAGTGTTTGGCCTGGTTATCCTGGGATCATCGGCGTGCACCACGGCGTACATAGTTCCGCCTGATCCCATCCCGGTGATCGGCGCTCAGTTAGTGGGTCGCAACGGCGAATGCGTTGACGTACAAGACGGGGGCACCGCCGACGGCACGCCCATCGTCGTCGTTCAGTGCCACGGCAGCCCCAACGAACGCTGGTTCATTAAAGGCGGCGTCATTTCTGAAAACTTTGGCAGTTGCATCGACGTGCAGGGGAGCGCGCCGAACGACGGTTCGGCCATCATACTGGTCACGTGCACCGGCACACAGAGTCAGCTGTGGAGCATTCGTGACGGTCAGATCGTCGGCATTGGCGATAAGTGCCTGACCGAGACCGACGGAATCAGCGCGGATCAAACGCCGCTCATTTTATTCAGCTGCAATGCGAATCCCAGCCAGTTGTGGACTGTTAGGTAATTTCACACGGAGGAAGCGAACCCATGAATCGATATTCCTGCATGTTTGGACTGGTAGTTGCGCTGTGCGCCGTTCCAGATCCCGGGCACGCCGCTCAGTTGGTCGGCGCCGCCAGTGGTTCCTGTGTCAACTTGCCGGAACATGGCGGGAGCGCACCTGACGGCACGATTGTGCGGCTATTTCATTGCCACGAAACATCCAATCAGGTATGGACCGTGAGCAACGGCCAAATCAACTCGAGCTTCGGCAGCTGTCTCGATGTGCAAGGTAGCGCGCCCACCGACGGCGCGCAGATTGTCATCGTGGCATGCAACGGCAGACCGAGCCAGAAATGGAGCCTCTCGAATGGCCATATCGTCGGCATCGGCGGCAAATGTATCGATGTTCTAGGCAGCGGCACGGCCGACACCACGCCCTTGATTATCGCGACCTGTTCAGCTTCACCCAGCCAGCAGTGGTCGGTGCAGTAGCTGTAGCCTTCAATCCCAGATCGCGCTGGTGATCGTACCGTCGCGACCGAGCACCAGCGTCAGGCGGTTGGGGTTGGACTCCGCGCTCGGAATGCCGTCAGAGTGCTTGATGACACGCGACAGAGGGGGTAGCTGCTCTTCTTTGACGACCTCAGCGGCCGATTTTCCTGAAGGCATCGCTGCACCCTTCGCGACAAACACTTTGCCGACACATTTGCTGCAATCCTCACCAGCGCCCTTTCCCTCCGCATAGCCCGGCAGCTGCGTCAGCGTCACCGATTCCACGGCGCCGTGCACATTGACGCCCTTAAACGGGTGGTTGCCCTCGATCGGGAAAATGGCTTCGACGGGTTCGAATCCGGTTGCTTCCATGGCCTCAGCAGGTGTGCGCGCAACGAATATCAGTTCCAGCATTCCGTCCTTCGGAGTGCCGCGGGTTAGTGGCACCAATTCTGCTTCTTCCCATCCCTCGGTGCTCGCAAGCCCGCGCACTCGAACGATGTCCAGCTGTGTCCCGTGAGTGCTGCGGATGACTTCAACGCTGAGCACTCGCAATACCGGCGCCCGCGCCTCGGATTGAGTATCCGAGTCCTGGCGTGCAGCGCTGGCCTGCGGCGGGGCCGCGCCCTGTCCATTGGCACGCGCAGCCGACGTGGTCGTTTGAGGCAAGGCCGCTCCGCCAACGACAAGACCTAAGCCAAGCGCGAATAGAGCGGCCGTACCGGTTGATTTCTTCATCGAATTCTCCCTTGGAATGTAGGCGTTCTCGGTGTAGCAAGCATTGTCACAGTCCCGACAGCCCAGCAATTGGAGGGCCTCCTCTACGCAGGGCATTTGAAGACTCGTTCCCGTCCATCGTGACCTTGAGGTGGGCAAACGCATCGAGAATGAGGTCTATTGGCACCATTTGGGTTAGGCGGCAAAATTCTGTGCGAGTGCTTTGAAAGGTGCCGTTCTCCGCCAGTTTGTTTACCGGCGCCCCGCCCCCGCAAACAGAAAAGTACTCGCAATCATTCCGGCACGCCCGCACGCCGGCCGCAATGTCGCGGCTCATGGCGATCATCGACTGACTGCGGCGCATGTCCTCGAGAGACTCGGTGTTGATGTTGCCGATAATGAAGTCGTTGTAAGGTGCATTCTTGAGGCCGAGCAGTTCGGGCGAAAAACTGGACGCATTTCCCAAGCAGTCAACATTCAGCATGCCGAAGGGCTCGACCTGTGAATTTCTCATTGCGCTCTGATCGGGGCGAAAAACTCTCGGCAGCATGCCGTCGATTTCGCGAATGAGGCGAATTTTGCCGCTGCGTCTCGACAGACGCCAAAACTCACTCAAGAATCGTTTGAAGGCGTTCTGCGCGTCATCGCTGGCGAACAACCCTGATACGTGATCGCCCTCCGATTCCTCGACGTTGAAGCAAATGTCGTCGATGCCCTCGGATAGATAGAAATCCAACATCTGCTGCGGCGCCCGAACGCCCTCCTGAGACAGCACCGAGATGACGTGAAAAGGCACTCCCTCTTTCTGCAGCACACGAAGCCCAGAAATGGTCTGATCGAAAGTACCGCGTCCGGTACGCGTCACACGATGAGCATCGTGCAGATGCTTTGGTCCGTCGATACTCACCCCGACGCCGACATCCCACTTCTTGAAGAGTGCACACCACGCCGGGGAGATCAACATGCCGTTCGTCTGAATCGAATGCCGCAGCTTCAGGGAAGCCGGCCGCAGCGCCTCGATTGCGGCGAATGCCCTCTCGTAAAAGGCGATTGGCACCACCAAAGGTTCGCCAGCGTGCCAGATGACGGTAAGACCGTCCCGCGTCCAACCCGAAGCGAATATTTTCTTGAACAGATTCGCGATGGTGCTTTGCTCCATCACGGTCGTCACATTTCGCTGCGGTAAATAACAATAGCTGCAATTGATATTGCAGAAAGGAGTCGGTTGCACGACAACGATGTCCAGAATCGGAGCGGAGTCGTGCGGGGACGCTGGAGTCGTCATGAGGCTCTCGGCGGTTCTTTTTCGCCTCGACTACCAGTTGTGCCAAAAATTGTGCCAGCCATTGTGCCAGCCGCCATTGCCCCAACCACCGTTGGGCCAGTTGTGCCAATTGTGCCAGCCGCCATTACCCCAACCCCCGTTGCCCCAACCAGGGCGCCAGCGGCCCCAGCCGCCATTTCCCCACCACGCAGGCGCAGCCTTGGCGCCGTCTGCCGCGGGGTCGGTCGCGGAGCCGGTCATATCGGAAATTCCAGTTCGAATTTCCTGTAAACGGGTTGACACACTCTCCCCGCTTGGCGGCGCGTTGTTGCTCTGATTTGAGATCGCCGACGCGTCGGTTGAGGCCAGAGCCAGCAGCACCGATGCACCAACTGCCCCCGCCGGGAGAATTACCGAGAGAGCTTTGAGGAGGGCATTCCATTGCGGCATTTGAATCTCCTTATTCCCACTGCGCCAGCCAAAACTACCCCATTGTTAGAGGGTACGCAACACTCGCGCGCTCTCAGCCAGATTGCTGTAGCGACCACCGGGGTAACCCCCAACCTCCAACCTAATCCGTGGCTCATGGCGATGCCACAACGCAGAGCCGTTGGGGTTATTATCCGATCGACAGCGGCCCTTGCCATCAAAATCGACGGCCAGCGACTCGGGCTGCTGTTCTTAGAAGCGGTCTCCAAGTGAGTCTTTCAAGGATCGAAGTGCTAACAACCAATTCAGGAGTCTCCGTGATGAAGCGCTCAACCACCGGTTTGGCTATGCTCTACGTGGCGATGGTGATGCCGCTGTTTTCCTGTGCCAGCACGCATCAGATCACCAGCGGCGGAACCAATCAATGCATGAATGTCGTGAACCATGGGTATCCGGTCCCGGGGACCCCCGTGCACGTGAAGCAATGTGACCCTTGGCAGAACCAACAATGGGCTTTAAACAATGGACCTATTGTCGGCGTGGGCGGATTTTGTCTCGACGTGCAGGGCAGCGCAGCTACCGAGGGCGCTCCGATCCTGTATGTCCCTTGCAATGGTCGACCGAGTCAGAACTGGAGGGTGTCCAAGGGCACCATCGTAGGCATCGGCGGGATGTGCGTCGATATCCAAGGGGGTGTTCCAGACAACCAGGCGCCGTTGATTCTCTCAACCTGCAATGCCGGTCCGACTCAGCAATGGGTCGTGCACTGAACGAACATGGCGATTTTGCCTCGAATGTACGGGATGAACAGTGATAACCGATGTCAAATGGCCTGATCTGCCGCTGGCGGATTGGCGCGCGACGTATGCCACATTGCACATGTGGTCGCAGATAGTGGGCAAGACGCGACTTGCGCTCGCGCCGATGGAAAACCATTGGTGGCAAGTGGCTCTTTACGTCACCGCTCGCGGATTGACCACATCTGCGATGCCGTACGGCCACCTCAGCGTCGAGGTGCAATTCGACTTCATATCGCATGAGCTCCTGATACAGATTAGCGATGGTTCGCGGCGTTCTTTTCCGCTGACGTCAATGACGGTCGCCGAATTTTTTGCGCGATATATGGACGCGCTGCGCGCGCTGGGGATAAACCCCCTGATCTATGCATCGCCGGTCGAAGTTGCCACAGCGATTCCGTTCGCACAAGACCACGATCACGGCACCTACAATGATGATGCCGCCCACCAATGCTGGTTGATTTTTCTCAACACAGAGCGCGTCTTGAAAAACTTTCGCGGCACGTTCACCGGAAAACAAAGCCCGGTGCATTTTTTTTGGGGCAGCTTCGATTTAGCCAGCACCCGCTTCTCGGGGCGGCGCGCTCCGCGCCATCCCGGCGGCGCGCCCAACTGCCCGGACTGGGTGATGGTCGAAGCGTACTCGCATGAATGCAGCAGCTGCGGCTTTTGGCCGGGCGACGAGAAATCGCAGCCCACCTTCTATGCCTACGCATATCCTGAGCCGCAGGGATATGCCGAGCGCGCAGTGGAGCCGGTTGCCGCGCATTACGACACCACGGCCCGTGAGTTCCTGTTGCCGTACGAAGCGCTGCGCGCGGAAGCGCATCCTGACGAGGCGCTGCTGCGCTTCTTCCAGACGACTTATGAGGCGGCCGCCGATCTCGGCGCTTGGGATCGGATGGTTCTCGATCGTGCTAGGCAGCAGCTTCCGAACGGGCATTGCGCCGGATAATCTGCGGAGGCTGACCGAAGGTTCGTAAGAAGGCCTCCCGCATTCGGCGCCTGTCGACAAAGCCAGTCTCCCTCGCGACGACTTCAACCGGGTGATGACTCTGCTCGATCATCAGCCGTGCGGCTTCAAGACGAAGCCTCTCGACGGCCTTTGCAGGCGTTTGTCCCGTTTCCGCTTGAAAGGCTCGACTGAATTGCCGCGGACTAAGACTCGCCACTTCAGCCAATTTGTCTACCGTCAGCGTGGCGCCAAGATTCTTTTCGGCATAGGACAGCGCGTTTTGAATGCGGTCCGATTTCGGCGATAACGTCAATAATTCCGAATGTTGGGACTGACCGCCGGCACGTCGATGCTGCATCACCAGCTTTCTTGCCACTGATCGCGCGACCTCGTTGCCCAAATCCTTTTCGACCATTGCCAAGGCTAGATCGAGACCCGCCGTCGCACCTGCCGAAGTCCAAATTGGACCATCGATGATGAAGATTCGATCCTCCTCGACCTTGATGTCGGGGAAACGACGTTGCAGTTCTCGGGCGTAATACCAATGCGTGGTGGCACGGCGGCCCCGCAGCAATCCAGCTTCGGCCAAAATAAACGCGCCCGTGCAGATGGCCGTCACGCGCCGTGATTGCTTTAAGCCACGTCGAATGAAATTCAGCAGCCCGGGCGTCATGGTCGCCGGTGCATCCTCGTTTCCGATGACGATGAGCGTATCGAAAACGCGCCTGCTGAATGGCTCCGTCTGCAGCTCGACGCCCACAGATGAACGCACCCGGCCGCCCTTCTCAGAGAGCATTCGTACCTCGTAAACACTCTTTCCGGCGACGCGGTTCGCAAACTCGAACGCCGCTTGCGCGGCAAGCCCGATGATCTGAAAACCATCCGGAACAAAAAAACCGATGCGTTGCACAAATCCTCCGCAGGAATCGTATGTCTCTAAAACGTACTATATACGTCATTTCGGCCATTCGCCACCCAAGCTAACGTATGCCCCCATCCGCCGTAGCTGGCGGCAAACTCAACGAAAGGAACCAGAACATGACTACTCAGAGCAAAGGCACCGCACTCATTACCGGCGCATCGTCGGGCATTGGCGCCGTTTATGCGGACCGCTTGGCGCGTCGCGGTTACGACTTGATCATTGTTGCGCGAAGCCGCGGCAAGCTTGACCAGTTGGCAACCCGGTTGACGAACGAAACCAAGCGTTCCGTCGAGGTCCTGACCGCGGACCTCACCGACAAACGGGATTTGGCGCGAGTCGAGCAGACGCTTAAACAGGACGCGACCATCACACTACTGGTCAACAACGCAGGTTTCGGCACTTTCGCACCGCTGCTCAACAGCGACATCAATAAAATGGATGAAATGATCTCGCTCAATATCGAAGCACTGACCCGCCTGACTTACGCCGCGGTACCGGGATTTGTTGCGCGCGGCACGGGCACGATCGTCAATATTTCTTCAATCGCCGCCATCTCGCCGGAAACGCTGAACGGGGTTTACGGAGGCAGCAAGGCCTACGTGCTTGCTTTCAGTCATTCGTTGCAGCACGAACTCGCCTCCAAGGGCATTCGCATTCAGGCCGTTCTTCCCGGCGCAACCGCGACGGATTTCTGGGAGACCGGCGGCCTGCCTGTCCACAATCTGCCGTCTGCGATCGTCATGACGACCGAGAATCTTGTCGATGCGGCTCTCGCCGGACTCGACCAGGGTGAATTGGTGACCATTCCAGCCCTGCCGGACAAGGAAGAATGGGACCGGTTCGAAGCGGCTCGCCGCGACATGTCGACCCGCCTCTCGCGCACGAACCCGGCCGCGCGTTATGGCGTCAAGGAACTGGCCAAAGCCTGATGAAGAAGCATTTGAAGTAGCTAGGGGGAGCGGACGCGCGCATCGAGTGTCCGCTCCCGGGATTGAGAGAGACGCGTCGTGCTCGACACGAGCCTCCGCCCCTTCATTGAATATCGCGCGAGAGCCGCTTCACAAGTTGCGCGCGCAGCGCTTCGATTTGCTGGTCCGAGAGTGTCCCAAGGATGCCGCGCCGCTCGTGTGGAATGTGAGCGGTCGCCGCGGCTTCGTCGCCGAACACGTACTGCTCGAACAAGTCGCTCCAAGCCCGCCGTGTGGCCGGTGGCAAGGCACGAATGCTGAGGATGCCATGCAGCAGTGCATCGAAACCCGAATCCGCGCGCGCGACGTCCTCAGCATTGTCATGCCACCAATAGTTCACAAGCACGTTGAATGGCTCGAGCGACTCGACGTGATGCCACCACAGGGGCGGGGTGATGATGGCGTCTCCCGGTTGCAGCTCTGCCGCGACAGCTGCATCCAGAGCCGCGTGAAACTTGGGGAAGCGTTGGAAGTCCGGATTGCGCAACGAAACGATGCTCATCGGGGCGCCCGTATGTCCGAAATCCAGCGGACCGATATAGAGATTCTCGATTTGTTCGGGCGGGAACAGGGTGAAACGGCGGCGCCCGGCGACCACGCAGCCGACGTTGTTCCATTCATCGAGATGCGTGGGAGTCGTGATGCGGTTGCCGAGCCAGATGCGAGGCAGCACGCTGTCGTCCACCAAGCTGAGGCGATT
Organism: Steroidobacteraceae bacterium; assembly: GCA_035488895.1. GTDB lineage: Bacteria > Pseudomonadota > Gammaproteobacteria > Steroidobacterales > Steroidobacteraceae > Bog-1198. The sequence goes on along the minus strand of DATHKV010000087.1, from coordinate 70,143 downwards.
CTCCTCGGCGAAGCCAGGCAGGCAATCGCGGATGAGCGCGCTTTGAGCCGCGACGGCCGGTGGGTTGGGAAAGTGAGCGTATCGCAGTACTTGCTCGATGAGCGCCGCCAGCGGCAGTCGATTGCGAATGAAGTTGATCCCGGTCATCGCCTCGTTGTAGTAGTGCTGACCGTCGACTTGCGGCGGGGTCATCTGAGCATCGACCGGCTTGCCATTGTCGAAACGCTTTAGATACCTGACCAGGGCAAGCGGAGAATCCGATGCGTGCCGGACGGCTGGCCAATCACTGACGAAGCCGCGCAGAACGGCCGGCCGCTTGTCCGGCAGCACGTCGCGCCGTATGACGTCGCAGTCTAGTCCGGAAAATTCGCGGATTGCTTGCGGTGCAGGCAGGTGGGGCACGCGGCATTATAGCCACTTCTGAATGATCTCACCGCAATTGGCCTGCGCGGCAGGGAGCCGGAGTACCAACCATGCGAGCTCAGAGTTGAGATGGCACAAAATCCTCAAGGACGGCCTTTCGCAGCAGGCTTGGCGGGAGCAAGCCTTGTCCTAACACGAAGTCATGAAAGTGCAGTTGATTGAATTTCGGCCCAAGCACCGCCTCAGTTTCCTTCCGCAGCGACAATAGCTGCGTGTACCCGTAGAAGTAGCTGACCGCCTGACCAGGATTCTCCAGGGTGTACCGCTCGATCTCCTCGGTGGCGAATGCATGACTCAGAACTACGTCCTGCGTCAGTACTTTGAATGCCTGATCGACATTGACCTGACCGCTCTGGAGTTCGGGATCCAGAAATGCACGAGCGTCGCGTAGGAGCCTCGACTGCAATGCCACCAGTTGGGCCTCTGCCGGTTCGAACGGTTGAATGATGTACTCGGCGTAGAGTCCCCATCCTTCAGTATTGGTGGAATTACCTGCAAATCTCATGCGTGCAAGGCTGACGCCATGTTCCAGCATCGAATCGAATTGAAGCTCATGGCCCGGCCTGACCTCATGAGCGGTGAGTGTCCAGCCGACCGCATCGTAAGTGAAGTCATCATAACGATCAGCCTTAGTTCCACTTGCGGATGGCATCGTCAGCGGCAGCACGAATTCGCCTCTTTGGCCTGGGTTGTTGAGAAACGAAATACCACCCATATGCGGAGCCGGAGCCTGCGCTGTCTCGGCGGCCGATGCGAGACGGATGATGGCCGGCCGATTGGGGAGCGTCACAAGGCTGTTCGTCGTGATTATCCGTTCGATATCGTGCAAGCGATTCTCGTAGAATGGAACGATTGCGGCACCGGTGATTTGCCGCTTCTTGAGCTCGGCGATGACCGCGCGGTAATCCGAAGATGAAAAGCCGTTCGATCTGGCGACCTGTATCGCAAGTGGCGCCATGGCGGCTTGATCTTGAATAAAGGCGGTGTGTGCGCGAGTGGCGATTTCACTGGGCGATGCGTCAATGCCGTTTTGCTCGAGATCGAGCGCGTATTGTTCTGGCGGCTCTCGAAAGCCCGTACGTGCCTTCGGTAGTAGGTTAGCCCGAACCCAGGCATCGTAATCGCGTAGTTGTGCCTTGAGCGCGGTGAACGCAGCCTCCCAACCCTTCAAACGATACTTTTTAAAAAGAAGCGGTATTCCTGCCAGGTAACTCGGATTGCGGTCGAGCTGATTTTCCAACAGAGTCTTCGGTGGATAGAAAACGCCGGGCTTTGCCAACTGCTCTTTGGTGCGCTGTTGTACGAGCTCGGCGTATGGCGCGAAACCGGGCTCCAGCCCCGCATATTTACGAAGCCGTACTACAGCCGCGGCGCGTCGGTTTGCAGGTATTTGATCATCAAGGAGCGTATGGATACCTTGAAACACAGCCTCGCTTGGATTAAACGCGGTCACCAGATGCTGTCTTGCGAAGTCGTCGATACGAAATTGCAGATCGAAGGCCTTTTGCAGGATGTCCAGATCCTCTCGAACGTCTTTATCTGCAACCTGCGCACGAGCTGCCTTCAGCGCATTGAGCACATTCTCAAGTTCCCGTTGCTGGATTAACTCATCTGCCAGGCTTGGGTCGGAGATTTGAGCATCAAACGATGCGATGCCTTCCGTAGATCCTTGTTCCGGAGAATGCTTGAGCTGAATGTCAAACAGTTGGCGCGTGTAGCGGTTGCTCTCATCGAGCCATGCCCTCCCGGGCCGAGTGGCTTCGCTAGCAGGTGTTGCGCTCGAGCTCAATAAGAGGATGCCCGACGCATGTGACGCAATCCACAAGCTCCTATTTCGTCTTCTGTTATCTCGCATCCGTTGCGCCCTCCCTTCCTTTCGGAAACTCGTAGATTATATGCGCGAAGGCCACGCGCGCCAGCTTGATGTACCGTTCGTTTCGAGGACCAACCTACTCGCTCGTTATAAGAATAACCATTTTAGGTCTTTTTGTTTTTGACCGCGATCCGTCACTGTGGCTTCCAGGTTCAAGTCTGGGGCTGCGGGCGCATTCGGTGTGAGCGGCTCGTTCGGCCGCACACGGAATCAGTGTTTTGCGCAGATTGTTTGGATGCACGGGAGCTAGCAAGTGAAATGAATGGGATGCGTGGTAGCAACCTTGGACGAATGCTTGCCAAGTTCGGAATACTCTTTCACATAGCGCTGGTGACAGCGCTCGGGCTCATTTCGTCTCCGACAGTGTACGCAAGCGATGCAGATTCGACTGTCGGCGACAGCGAGCTACCCGAGATGCTGGTGACCGCCCGCCGCCGCGAGGAAAACTCTCAGGATGTTCCCGTGGCGATCTCTGTGCTCAGTGCGGCGAGTCTGGATTCGACAGGGACGCTGAATTTGGGTGACGTAACGCAGCTGGCGCCCGCAGTTCAGTTCTACTCCAGCAACCCCCGCAACTCCGCGATTACCATCCGCGGCATTGGTTCGCCCTTTGGACTTACGAATGACGGCATAGAGCCGGGCGTTGGCGTGTATGTCGACCAGGTCTACTACGCCCGGCCTGCGGCGAGCACTTTCGACTTCATCGATATCGATCAGCTGGAGATCCTGCGCGGCCCTCAGGGGACCTTATATGGCAAGAACACCGCTGCAGGCGCGGTGAATGTCAGCTCCAAGAAGCCGTCCTTCACACCCGAGATTGAGGGCGAAGTAACCGGCGGAAATTACAATCTCATCCAGGGCAAAGGATCGGTCAGCGGCCCTCTCATCGCAGATATCGTGGCTGGCCGGCTGGGCATCTCCTATACCCATCGGGACGGCACGATCTATGATGTGACGACGGGCCAAGATATCAACGAGGTATACAACGTAGGCCTTCGCGGCCAGCTGCTCTGGAATATCAGCGATGCCCTCTCGGCCACCTTCTACGCAGATTATAGTTACCAGAATCCGCTGGGCTTCGGACAGTTGTACGTAGGTACCGGTTCAACGCAGCGGCCGCTGTCCCGGCAATATGCGGCACTGGCCGCCGCATCCGGGTATGCACCGCCCAGCCTCAATCCATTTGATCGCATTACCGACCTCGACGCTGAATTAAGAGCGCGGCAGCGTTACGGTGGCACATCGGCTGTCGTTGATTGGAAGATTGGGGCCGGCACCCTGACCTCGGTGACAGCGTGGCGCTACTGGGGCTGGGATCCCGCCAATGACCGCGATTTCACAGGCCTCCCCATCACGACAATCTCCCAGAATCCCTCGATCGAGCATCAGTTCTCGCAAGAACTGCGCTACTCGGGTAGCGTTGATCGGCTGGACTACGTTTTGGGCCTGTACGGATTCCGCGAGAACGTCAATACCGCCGGGCTACAGGCACAGGGACCACTCGCCAGCCGTTGGCTTTTGAGTGGCGCCAACCAAAATGACCCCAGCATCTTGGATGGATTGCAGTCACGCAATACCGTGCGACTGCGCGACACGAGCGCCGCCGTTTTCAGTCAATTGTCTTGGCACGTCACACCGTCTCTGCAGTTGCAGCCGGGGCTGCGTATCAACTACGACGACAAGTCCGGTTACTACAACGCAGCCGTCAACAATGCGACGAACACCGTCCTTACGTCGGCGCAGCTGGGCGTACTGGCGCCGCAGAACTACACCGCGCACTTCAGCAATACCAATCTGTCCGGCAACTTTACGGTCTCCTATGCCTTGACGCCGCACGTCTTGAGCTACTTGACTTATGCGCGTTCATTCAAGCCAGGGGGCATCAATCTGAATGGGCTGCCGCTCGACGCGCAAAATCGCCCGATAACGAGCGTCGAGACTGTCAGCCCGGAAAAAGTGAACGACTACGAGGTGGGCCTAAAATCCCAGTTTCTGGACAACAGGATCACCGCAAACGTGGATGCGTTTTGGACGGACATCCACGATTATCAAGCCACGGTCACCAACAGCCAGGCGAATGTTATCCGGGGGTACCTGGCCAACGCCGAGGCTGTGCGGGTACGGGGCGTGGAGCTGGATCTGACTGTGCGCCCGATCGAGGCGCTCAAGCTGTACATCAACGGCGCCTTCACCGATGCGCGGTACGTGAACTTCAAGGATGCGCCCTGCCCGCCAGAACTCTCGGGGGGAGCCGCGCCCTCGCCGGGAAATCCGCCAAGTCCCTTAGGCCAACCGGGTGGCGTCAGCCCGTCAGCCTGCGATATCTCGGGCCAATGGCTTCCCGGGGTCTCGCGCTTGGCAGCCTCCTATGGCGCCGAGTACGAAAGGCCGGCGCGGTTGTTCGCGCACGATGCGCGAATCTACGTCGCATTTGATGGCAGCTATCGGTCGACGTTCTCATCGAACCCCTCGCGGTCGTTGTACACCGATGTACCAGGATATGCGCTTGCCAACTTCAGGGCGGGCGTTCGCACGAGCGAGCGCTGGGACATCTATGCTTGGGTCCGCAATGCATTCGACAAAAATTACTTCGAATTCCTAGCGACTCAAACCGGAAATACGGGCCTCATCGTTGGGCAACCCGGCGACCCTCGCACTTACGGCGTCACGGTTCGGGCGACGCTCTGAGCCGAATACACCGTGCTTGGAAGGAACCGTATGTACGCCAGCCCACAGACCGCACGACTCGTTTCGCGTATCTATTACAATCCACTCGATCTGGGACACCACATGACTAGAGAGCCTCGAAACCAACAAGAAGCAACTCCCGAGTTTCACAGGCGTCCTTCCTCGGAGAGAGCACTATTCCCTTTCCCCCTGCGTGCAGCCGACGCGAAGCGCTCAGTCAAAAATATCCTTCAATGGAATTCGTTCTTGCCAACCGAATGCGTGAGAATCATGGTCAGGATGGGCTGGGACTACACGACCTGAACTAGTCTGAGAACGGACATGCCGAGCCTTCGCTGCCTGGAGCTTCCGGTAGATGGCTTACCGACGCCTTCACTTTGAAGGCGAGTTTCGCGCGATCAAAAAGGCCAGGAGCGGGATGGCGATCGCGTAAACGTACTGCGTCCGCGACACGCCGATGCCGAACGGAAACCAGATGCCCGGCACGCCGATCGTATCGAGCAGCTCGCCGCCGAATAATGCGGCCATGATCGAGGCTAACGTGACGAGCGCCAGGGAACGCATGCGTCCGCTGCGGACAATGCGCGCGCCGATTGCGACAAACAGCGCGATCGACCCGAGCCGGCTGCCGCTGGTCAGGCTCGCCGAATGGATCACGGCACCGGTGATCCCGGCAACCGCCAGCACGACAGACGTCACATCGATGCTTCGCCATGGACGGAGGCACCAGCGGTTCCAGGCCAGCGTCCAAGCGGCCACCGTTGGGACCCACATCACTGACACCAGCCACGCATAGGTAGGCAGATCTAGCAGATCGGTCCATGCGACGATCGCATTGTTGAGCCTCCTGGCTGCCATAAGCGCAAGCGCGATGCTGGCAAAGATCAAGAAACTCTTTTGGCTGCTGCGAGGCCGACACCACAGCGCCAAGCCGATGACTGCGAACATGGTTAACGGCTCGATCACTTCGACGATGTAACCGGCTACGGTTCGCTGCCACTGCGCGCGGTGGATCTCATCGCTGATGGGCCGCGGAGCGAGTATGGGTGCGCTGTGCATGCCGCCGCCGTCTGCACTGCCCCTACCGGGAAGCTTGTACACCCGGACGGCGAGCACGCCACGAGTGCCCGCCGCATCGACGGGAAGGGCGAACCGCAGCGGCCGCGTGCCGACGACGCGCGGGCTTGAGCCGAGCCTGCCCGACCCGCCAAGTAGTTGGCCGTTCCAATAGAGTTCGTAGCCGTCCTCGACGAGGGTCGGTCCGAGAATGTCCCACGACGCGCGACCGGCCGGCACCGTCACGCCGCGACGGTACCAGGCGTAGCCGTGATAGCCGGGATGACCGTGCGCCATCCACCCGGCTACGTAGTCGGGCAGCCCCACGTCGCCGTCGTGGCTGCCCGGCACGGCGGTCATCTCGATCGTCTCCCAACCACTGTCGTCGGTATTGGCGCTCGCCCAGCTTGGGTCGTCGCCGGTATGGAATCGCCACGCGCCATCGAGCAGAGTCGCTGCGGCACGCAGGGTCGGCGGATCAGGGCGGCCGCCGCTCGCCAAGTCAGCGGTCACGATGGCAAATGCCATCAGCGTCGCGATGGCGATGCCGGCAATCAGTTGGCGTTGCGTTGCGTCGATCGATGTCGCCGTCGAAGCTGTCGACTTGGGCGTCACACAATGGCCTCATCGTCAGATTTTTCGTTGTCTGCAGAGATGTTACCACTTAAACTGATTTAGATAGTAGTGCCTCGATGGCGTGGCTTCTAGAGAATCCGAGCAATACCTCATGTCGCCTGTGCAACGTCATTTGCTTCCGCGGCCGATTGCCGCCATCCGACTTGATGGCGGGCGCCCATGCCTGGACTTCGTCAACACCATCCACGACCGCTACGCCGTGGAGGTCGAGGACTACCTGCAGCAGCCGCAGCGCTTCATCAAGTGGTGCGCCCTCGCCGGAGTGCTGCGTCCGGACGATCACGTTCGCGCGCCGCTCGCCGCGCACAAGCGCGCGGCGTTGATGCCCGAGGTGGTGACCCTGCGCCATCATCTGCATGCGCTGTTCGCCGCTCGGATCGACAATCTGCCGTCGCCTCCGGACGCGGTGCGCGGCCTCGATTCCTGGGTGCACCGGGCCTGGGCCGGCCAATCGTTGGGTGCGGACGGGCACCTGCATTGGCGCGTCGATGCCTGCGACGCGCGGTTGCCGCTGAAGCGCGTCGCGCTCGATGCGCTGGACCTACTTGGCGAACCGTCCGCCTCGCGGCTTCGCCGTTGCGCCAATACCATCTCCTGCGGGTGGCTGTTTCTCGATACCAGCAAGAATCAGCGTCGCCGCTGGTGCGCCATGGAAACCTGCGGCATCGCCGACAAGATGCGGCGCTATCGCAAACGTTGACGAATGGCTGCTGGTCTTCGGAATTTGGGGCGAATGCCATTCGCGACGTTCGGCAATATTCATGCGTTCCCGTGTTAGAGAGTCTTGGGCCCTTTGGGCGCCGTTAAATTGAATTCGCTCACACAAAGCCAATAGTTGCAATGATATAAGCGCACGTGGACACTCTAGATCGCCAGTATTCGCGCCGATCGTTCGGTCCCCTGCAGGCGTCCCGCGTGAAGGAATTTGGATGAAGTTCTTTACCCTGGTTTGGGCCGGGCTGTGGCGAAGGCCAGCGCGCTCAATCCTTACGGGATTGTGCATCGTCATTGCTTTCCTATTGGTAGGACTCTTGGATGGAGTCAACGCGGGCTTCGCGAAAGTCATTGCGGAAGCCCACCGTGACCTACTAATGACAGACACTCGGGTTCGTGGCGGAGCGCAGATGCCCATTTCAGCCATGGCGACGATTCAAGGCATTGCAGGCGTCAAGGAGGTAGCGCAACGGGCGTATTTCATGGGTAGTTACGGCGATCCGGCTGCCCAAAACATCGTCGCTGCCATTGCCACTCGACCCGAACTCTTCTTCCGCTTGCGACCACATTTTGTTGTTGCCAAGGGAGGTGTTGAGGCAATGCGCGAAACTCGTGCAGGAATGCTATCAACTCCGGCGATGCTGCAGCACTTTGGATGGAAAGTCGGTGACACGATCACGGTTCGATCGCAGGCCCTGAAGACCGATGGAAGTCGCGATTGGACGTTTTCCATCGTAGGTACCTTTGATACGGCAAAAGAACCCACGACCGGGGTGTTTGGAATAATCAACTACGCGTATTTTGATGAGTACCGGATCGAGAATCGCGGAACGGCGCAAACGTTTTACGTACGTATCGCGGACCCCACCAAGGCAGTGGCGACCGCAGCGGCTATCGATCGGATTTTTGCCAATTCATCCCACGAAACACGGACCCGATCCGACCAGGAGCGAGCTGAATTTCAATCTAAACAGATGGGGGATGTGGCGTTCTTTACCAATGCAATTATGGGCGCTGTGCTATTCACGTTAGCCTTCTTGACTGGAAATACCCTCCGGCAATCCCTCCATGAGCGCATCCCCGAGTTCGCGGTCCTCAAGGCAATGGGCTATTCAGATGGCCGCATCTTAGGTCTCGCCTACACGGAGGCTTTACTGCTTTTCATACCCACCGCTGCCCTCGGATTGAGTTTAGCCTATCTGGCAGCTCCCCTTGCGAAGAAGGATATCGGCGTTATCGTCGTGTCCCCAGCTGTCGCAATGACCGGGTTGTTCTGTGCGGTTTTACTCGCATTGATAGGCGCGTCATTGCCGGCGCTGCGCCTATCGCGAATGCCGATCGTCGCCTCGTTGTCCAGACGCTGACGCCGTGTCTACGATCGCGCAAATTCTCGCCCTCACTGCAATGAATCTACGCAGTATTCCGCGACGACTCGGGAACTCAATGGTGATCGTTGTCGGCATTGCTGGCGTCGTCGCGGTCCTGATTTCGGTGCTGGCAATGTCTCGAGGGTTTCGCACGACGATCGAAGGCGATGGGAGTGCCGATCGCACGCTTGTGTTCTCGCGCGGAGCCAATGCAGAAAATGAGAGCGGTCTCTCCCGTGAAAACGTTGCCGCAGTGATGAACGCCGCGGGAATAAGGCACGACGCACGGGACCGACCCGTCGCGTCGGCGGAAGTGATATTGGTTGCGCCGGTGGCGCGCAAGCGCGATAACTCAGACGTTTATGTGACATTGCGCGGAGTGGGTCCGCAGTACTTCGTTCTGCGTCCGGAGCTTAAGCTGGTTTCCGGAAGACTTTTTCGCGCCGGCAATCAGGAGCTGCTGGTCGGCGCTTCGGCAAGTGCGCAGTTCGCCGGGTTGGAGATCGGTAACCAGGTTCGCTTGCAGGACGGTGATTGGACTGTCGTAGGTACTTTCGCGGGTGGCAACGGTGCGCGGGAGAGCGAGGTGATTGCCGATGGACAAACGGTGATGTCGGCCTACAAGCTCGACTCCTACAACAGCGTATCGTTGATGCGTGAATCCGGCACCTCACTCGCGGCGCTCAAAGCGGCGTTGGCTCAAGATGCGAGCCTGCTGGTCGATGTGCGCACGGAGCCGGAGTATTTGGCCACTGCCTCCAGTTCAACCAATCGTATGTTGCAGCTGGTTGCTTATTCGATCGGCTCGATCATGGCGCTCGGTGCGCTTTTCGGTGCTCTCAACTCCACGCAGTCTGCCGTTGCAGCGCGAACGGTCGAAATCGCAACGCTTCGTGCGATAGGGTTTTCATCGTTTGCAGTCGCAATCGCAGTTCTGATCGAAGCGCTACTGCTTGCGTTTGCCGGTGCGGTTGCCGGCGCCGCCGTCGCATATATAGCGTTCAATGGTACGACCATCAGTACCCTCGGCGGCGCCGTCTGGGATTCGCAGCTGGTTTACTCGTTGAATATCACGCCTTCTTTGATCGTGATCGCGATTGTTCTGGCTTGCGCGTTGGGGTTACTAGGTGGGCTATTTCCCGCTATTCGCGCCGCCCACACAAAGGTTGCGGATGCGCTGCACGAGATTTAAGTAGTCGCTCTGAAGCGGGTACCTCTGTAGATCGGTACCCCGGCGCGCTCGACTCAATCGAGGGGAAGCAATCGCGTCTAAGTTATTGTTTTAATTGGTGGGACGGCTGGGACTCGAACCCAGGACCAAAGCCTTAAAAGGGCCTTGCTCTACCAACTGAGCTACCGTCCCATTTGCAGGCGCGCATCATAGCCGAACTTCGCCGGCAGATCACCGCTAAACGCCCCACCCGACCGCCAAACGCCTCAGCGGTAACGCGTGGGATCGGGGGTGCTCGCGGCGGCGAAACCGGCGGCGCGCAGCCGGCAGGAATCGCACCTGCCGCAGGCCCTGCCCTCTTCATCGGCCTGATAGCAGGATACCGTCGCGCTGAAATCGACACCTAGCCCTAGACCCGCGCGGATGATGTCGGCCTTGCTCATCTCGATGAGCGGCGCGTGAATCTTGAATCGCGCGCCCTCGACGCCGGCCTTGGTGGCAAGCTGCGCCAATTTTTCGAATTCTTGAATGAACGCCGGCCGGCAATCCGGGTAGCCGGAGAAGTCCACGGCATTGACGCCCACGAAAATATCGTTGGCGCCGATCACTTCTGCCCAGCCAAGCGCGAGCGACAGAAACAGAGTATTTCGCGCAGGAACATAGGTCACCGGAATCCCCGGCTGGGGCGACTCTGGGATGGCGACCCTGGAGTCGGTCAGTGCCGATCCACCAATCCCCGCCAAATCCACGCGCATGGTTCGATGTTCGCGGGCACCCAGTGCCGCGGCGACACGCCCTGCAGCGTCCAGTTCTGCGAGATGCCGTTGGCCGTATGCCACGCTGAGCGCGTAACACTCATAGTTTCTCGAGCGTGCAAGGGCGAGCACGGTCGCAGAATCCAAGCCACCCGACAGCAAGACGATGGCGCGAGCGCCGGAACTCACGTCACTTGCCGGGCACATCGCCCCACAAGACCTTGTGAAGCTGCATTTGAAAACGCACCGGGAGACGGTCCGCCAGGATCCAGTCCGCCAGCTGCGTGGGAGACAGCTGGTTGTAGCTCGGTGAAAAAAGGACTTGGCAGCGCGCCGTCAATCCATGCTCGCTTAAGAACGCCTTGCTCCAGTCGTAGTCCTCACGCGAGCAGATCACGAATTTCAACTGATCTCGGGACGAGAGGTGCGCAAAATTCTCGATCCGATTCCGCGCCGCCTCCTGCGACCCGGGCGTCTTCACGTCGATCACCCGGGAGACGCGGCTGTCGACGGCCGCCACATCCATCGCCCCGCTGGTCTCGAGCGATACGGCAAAGCCCGCATCGCACAGCCGCTGCAGCAATTTCAGGCAATTCGGCTGCGCCAACGGTTCGCCGCCCGTCACGCACACGTGCTTCGCGTCAAAACTGCGCACTTGCTGCAAAATGGCCTCGAGATCGTGCCACTCGCCCGAATGAAATGCGTACTCAGTGTCGCAGTACTGACAGCGCAGCGGGCATCCTGTCAGCCGTACGAACACCGTCGGAAAACCGACGCAGTCAGCCTCCCCTTGCAACGAATGAAAGATCTCATTGATGCGTAATCGATCCGCTTTGACCGCATTCGCACTCAATGTTTCTCGGCCGACATCTTGTCGAGCCGCTGCTGCGCCAGTCGCGCCGCGGGTGTATCGGTAAATCGCGCCACCACCTGGCCCAGCACTTCCCTGGCCGATTCCCATTGCTTCATTTCGTAGCGGCAATAGCCGATCTTGAGCAGTGCATCGCCGAGCTTGCGGGATTGCGGGTACTTGTCCACCACACGCTGGAAGGCAGCCTGCGCTTCCGGATAGGCCTTGTTCACGTAGTAAGCTTCGCCCAGCCAATACTGCGCATTGTCCGCCAACGAACTGTCCGGGTAGGCCACGAGAAACTTCTGAAATGCCACGATGGCCCGGTCGTATTGGCCATCCTTCAGCAGATTGAACGCCGACTGGTAGCTGGTCTTGTCCTCTCCGGAACCGGCATCCGCGGCATTCGGGGTCGTCGCGGCGACATTGCTCGAAGCTGCGCCGGAGGCGGCAGCCCCCGCGGCAGCAGCGCCCCGCGACTCGAGGTTTTTCACCCGCTGATCGAGGTCTGCATATAGATCGCGCTGTTGCTTACGGCCTGCGTCTATCGCGTTGTTCAATTGGTCCACATCGTTGTGCATGGACCGCACATCGCTGCGCATGGCCTCCAGTTGATTCGCAACATCCAGAAGGCTCTGGTTCGCCATGACTTTTTCGATGCGCGCCAGCCGCGTATCCAGATCCTTCAACTTGATCTGCACGGGATCTTCATCCGGGGGCGTGGAAGCACATCCACCCAGTGCCAGCACCCCCAAGCAGGCCGCCGTCAGCCCGAATGAAGCGCGCGTGTTCACGGCAGAAAGACCACTTCCACGCGGCGGTTCTTGGCCCATGCGCCTTCGTCGTCGCCCTCCGCTGCCGGTCGTTCGGCGCCGAAGCTCACCGTCGAAACTTGCGACTCGGCGACGCCCTGCAGCATCAATGCACGGCGCACCGCTTGCGCACGCCGCTCTCCCAGTCCGATGTTGTACTCGCGGGTTCCCCGTTCATCGGTATTGCCCTCGAGTTTGAGCTTGAGCCTCGAGTTGGCCGACAGTGTATGCGCCGTCGTGGTGACGATATCTGCAAATTCAGGCTTGATCTCCGACTTGTCGAAATCGAAGTAGATGATCTTGCGGGCCAGCGGCCCCGTGCCTTCGCCGTTGATGCCGCGGGAGGTGCTGTTGGCATCGCCTCCGAGCGGGCTGGTGGACGTCGAGGCGCCCTCTGCAGTGCCCGAGGAATCCGGAACTTGGGTACCGGCCACGGGTGCGTCGTTCACATTGTGCTTCTTTGGGCAACCCGCCAGCAGCGCTGCTCCCGTCAGAGCCAAGGCGATCAATAAGATGCGTTTCATTTAATTCTCCATCCGAAGTGCGAGTGGTATTCCAAGTGGGTGTAAGGGTACCGACGATGAGTGTATTTGGGTATGGGTTTGTTGCGTCAGAACGGCGCCCATGCCGGCTCTTGCAGTTCCCCTTCGCTCGAAACCAGGCGCTGCTGGACTCGGCCATCGGCGCTGACGAGCGCCAGCACGCCTCGCCCCTTGTCGCGGCTTGCATATATCAGGACCGCCCCGTTGGGTGCATAGCTTGGCGAAACATCAAAATGGCCCTTGGTCAGCACTTGGACATCGCCGCGGCCGCGAAGATCCAGGGTCGCTATGCGATAGGCACCATCCTCTTGGATCACGAACGCCAACTGCGACTCATCCGGGGAGAGGCGCGGCCGCGCACTATAGCTGCCTTGAAAGGTGAGTCGGCGCGGCTTGTCGCCGGCCCTTATTCCGACCTTATAGATCTGCGGACCGCCCGCGCGGTCTGAGGTGAAATAAATGCTTTGACCGTCCTTCGACCACACCGGCTCGGTGTCGATTCCAGGATCATCGGTGATTCGGCTCAGCTGTTGGGTGGCCAAATCCTTGGTATAGATGTCCAGGTTTCCGTCCCGGGTGGAGAGAACCAATGCCAGTTTTTTGCCGTCCGGCGACCAGGACGGCGCCTGATTCACGCCGGCCTGCGCAGATACTCGACTGCGATCGCCGGTCTTGAGGGTCTGCACGTAGACCGACGGCAACCGATCCTCAAAAGAGACGTAGGCCAGACTGGAGCCGTCGGGCGACCACGCCGGCGACATCAAGGGCTCGCGAGACTGCATGACGACGCGCGGATTTTCGCCGTCCGCATCCGCCACGATGAGCTGATAGGTCTTGTCAGGGAGGTGCCCGAGCACGGATACATAGGCAATGCGGGTCGAAAATGCGCCGCGAATACCTAAGATTTTTTCGAATACCGCATCCGCAATTTGGTGGCTCGCGGATCTCAAGCCCGGCCGATTGGAGCTGATCTGAAAGCCCAGCAGCCGCTGCTTGGTCAGGACGTTATAAAGCTCGTAGGTGATACTGAAGCGATCCGCGCCATCGGGAGCCATCGTGCCGACGACCATGTAGTCGTTGTTGAGCCGGCGCCAGTCGTCGAATCCAATGCTGGCCCCGCTGTGCGGTTTATCGATCATGTCCTTGCGATCCATCGTCCTGAACCGGCCGCTGCGCGCCAGGTCATCGCTCACCAGCTGCGCGACATCGAAGGATGCGGCTGCCAATTCCGGCGAAGCGAACGGCACCACGGCAATCGGAATGGCCTCCGTCTGGCCCTTGGTGACCTCAACGACGAACTCGGCATGCGCCATGGCGCAGGCCAATGTCAGGGTGAGAAGGGCCAAACGCGAATACTGCTTATGCATGAGGTGAACTCTATTCGTCAGGATGAAAGTGAATCACAAGATTGCGCTCAAATAATGCAGGATCCGGCGGCGCCGGCAGGGGCGATGCACGGTACACCGCATTCTCGATCGACTGCCGCGCCGCTGCATCGCCGTTGCACTGGCTGACATGCGCGCTCGTTACTTCGCCTCCTGGAATTTGTGTAATGTTTACAACGCAATCGAGCCCGGCGCGCGCCGAGGGAGGTTTGATCCAGGCATTCTGGATTCTGGCGGCCAAACGCGCAACATACTGCGCACGCGCCGGACTGGCCTCAACGGCGCTCCGGTGTTCCTCATCGGCAAGCTGCCGCTGCAATTCAGACTCGCGCTCGGCCTTGGCCTTGAGATCTGCGGCACGTTTGGCATCGTCGGCCTGCTTCGTGTCCGCAGCGCGCTTGGCGTCATCGGCCCGCTTTAAGTCCTCTGCTCGCTTCGCATCTTCAGCACGTTTCACATCCTCGGCATGCTTTGCGGCCGCAGCCTTTTGCGCCTGCGTCTGCGCCTGCATCACCCGGGCCGCCTCGGCCTGCTTGGCATGCTCAACGTCCGCTGCGGCTGCCTTGGCCTGATCCGCCGCTTTCTGCTGTTCGGCCGCCATTTGCGCATCCGCAGCTGCTTGGGCCGCAGCGGCATCCGCCGCCGCTTTCTGCTCGGTGGCCGCGCGTACCCGCGCCGCCTCTTGCTCGGCCCGCTCGGTCAGCGCGTGTTGTGCGGCATGGAGCACCTGCGAATCGACCACGACCGCGTCGACCGGAATCGGCTGCAGCGTGGGCAACGCGGTATGGATGGACAGCAGCGTGGCCGCCACCAGCGCCGCCGCCAATAGGCCGTGCAGTGCCACGGAGAAGACGATCGGCCACGAATGTTCGCGCAGAAATCCGGGCATCTAGCGCGCTCCGCTGGCGGCTCCGCGCGCCGGCGGCACATTGCGCACCGGATCGGTCAGAAAACCCACCTTCGAGGCTCCTGCCTTCTGCAGCAGCACCATGGCCCGCACGACGGTCCCATAGGGGACGGTGGTATCGGCCTTGACGAGAACCGGGGTCTGGGGATCGCGCCGCAGGAGCGCCGCGGTGCGCGAGCTGACGGTCGACTCCGACACCGGTTGATCTTGGTTTTGGCCGAAGTTGATGAATAAGCGCCCGCCCGCATCGATGGTCAGGATCAGCGGCTCGTGCTTCTGCAAGAAATCCGCATCGATCGGCTTGGCGCCGGCATCGGGCAATTCGACCTTGACGCCTTCCTTGAGCAGCGGGGCGGTGATCATGAATATGATCAACAGCACCAGCATGACGTCGATGTACGGCACCACGTTGATCTCGCCCATCAAGCGTCGACGACGCGGCCGCGCGGGCATCGGCTACACCGTCGTCCGGGTGGAACCGTGGCGCTGCAAGATCGTCGAGAATTCCTCCACGAAGGTATCGAAGCGCAACTCCAAGCGGCTGACTTGATCGGCCAGGCGGTTGTAGGCGACGACCGCCGGGATGGCGGCAAACAAGCCGACGGCCGTGGTGACCAGCGCTTCTGCGATTCCGGGCGCGACCGCCGCCAGTGTCGCCTGCTGCACATTTCCCAGGTTGTGAAACGCGCTCATGATTCCCCAGACCGTACCGAACAAGCCCACATAAGGACTGGTCGAGCCGACGGTGGCCAACATCGCCAGGTGCCTCTCCAAGCGATCGAGTTCGCGCAATTGCGCCACGCGCATCGCGCGCCGCGCGCCATCCAACAACTGTTCCGCCGGTATCCCCTGTTGCCGCAGCCGGCTGAACTCGCCGAACCCCGACTCGAAAATGCTCTGCAATCCCGTGCCCGCGCGCCCCTTGGTTTCGATGTTTCGATACAAGGTCGCGAGATCCCCGCCGGACCAGAATGCCGTTTCAAACTTCTCGGCCTGACGGCGCGAGCGTCCGATCACCTGGCTCTTGCGGAAGATGACGGCCCAGGAGGCCACTGAAGCGAGCAGGAGAATCGCCACCACCACCTGCACGATGGGACTCGCATCGAGAACCATGGTCCAAACCGACAAGTCATTGGGCATTCCGCCACTCCGTGAAAAGATCCCTGGGGATGGCACATGGTTTTAACGTGCCGGAATCGAGGCAGGCAACTCTTACAACGGCATCGATCAACTGCTCGTCGCCCCGCATTATCGTTTGCTTGAACTGTATTGTGGCACCGGCGAGACGTTTCAGTTCCGCTGTGACGAGAATTTCATCATGCAGCACCGCGGGCCGCAAAAAATCGACGCTGATATTGACCACGACGAACTGTAATTGGCGTTCCGCGCGCAGTTGCTGCTGGTCGACTGCCATCGCCCGCAGCCAGTCGGTCCGGGCGCGTTCCAAAAATTTCAAATAGTTCGCGTAGTAGACGACGCCGCCGGCGTCGGTATCTTCCCAATATACGGAAAACGTCGCGGCAAACGTTGGCGCCGGGGCCATCTACTGACTGTCCCGGAACAGCGGCAGGTTCAATTCCCGCTCGATGGCGGGGGCCGCGAGCCCGAAATGTGCGTAGGCCGCGCGTGTCGCGACGCGGCCCCGCGCGGTGCGCATCAAGAATCCCTGCTGAATTAGGAACGGCTCGATCACATCCTCGATGGTGCCGCGCTCCTCGCTCATGGCGGCCGCCAGGCTATCGACGCCGACCGGGCCGCCTTCAAACTTCTCGATGACCGTCAGCAGCAATTTGCGGTCGAGCATGTCGAACCCTTCCGGATCGACCTCGAGCATGGTGAGGGCCGCCAGGGCAACCTCGCCGCTGATGATTCCCGCCGCCTTGACCTCGGCGAAATCGCGAACCCGGCGCAGCAGCCGGTTCGCGATGCGCGGCGTGCCGCGCGACCTCTCGGCAATGCGATCCGCGCCGTCCGGCTGCAGATTCAGCTTCAGGATCGAGGCGCTGCGAATGACGATCTTGGTCAGCTCCTCGGTGCTGTAAAATTCGAGCCGCTGCACGATGCCGAATCGATCGCGCAGCGGCGATGTCAGCAGGCCGGCGCGCGTCGTGGCGCCCACCAGCGTGAACGGCGGCAGATCCAGCTTGATCGAACGTGCCCCGGGACCCTCGCCGATCATCAGGTCGAGCTGGGAATCCTCCATTGCCGGGTAGAGCACTTCCTCGACCACCGGACTCAAGCGATGGATTTCATCGACGAAGAGCACATCCCGCGGCTCGAGATTGGTGAGCAGTGCCGCCAGATCCCCGGCACGCTCGAGCACCGGTCCCGAGGTCTGGCGCAGATTGACGCCCAACTCGTTGGCGATGATGTGCGCCAGCGTGGTTTTGCCGAGCCCGGGCGGTCCGAATATCAAGACATGATCCAGGGCCTCGCCGCGCTTGCGCGCCGCCTGCATGAAAATGTCCATCTGCGTTTTGACATTGGGTTGACCGACATAGTCGGCGAGCGTTTTCGGCCGAACCGCGCGATCGACGATTTCCTCGTCGCGGCGGCCGGTGCTTGCAATGACGCGATCCTGCTCGATGCTCATGCGCGCTTAGGCCTTCACCGCTGATTTGAGGGCGCGCCGGATGATTTCCGTGGTCGACAGGCCCGGTTCATCGGCCGACTTGAGCAGCCGCGTGACCTCGGGCGGCTTGTATCCCAAGGCGATCAGCGCACTGAAAGCCTCGCTTTGCGGGGATTGTGGGGCGCCGGCGGCCAAGGGGTTGCCGTTCAGCGCGGGCATCGAGAGTTTTTGCACGCTATCGCGCATCTCGATGAGAATTCGCTCCGCGGTCTTGCGCCCGATGCCCGGA
The DNA here is from genome assembly GCA_035488895.1 of Steroidobacteraceae bacterium. Taxonomy (GTDB): domain Bacteria; phylum Pseudomonadota; class Gammaproteobacteria; order Steroidobacterales; family Steroidobacteraceae; genus Bog-1198. The sequence continues at coordinate 52,103 of DATHKV010000087.1, read as the reverse complement.
ATTCGCGTCAACATCGTCACGTCCTCGGATTCGATGGTGCGCAGAAAATCCTCGACGCTGGCGCCGGACAGCACGCCCAGGGCGATCTTTGGCCCCACCCCCGACACCTTCAGCAGTCCGCGGAATAGCCGCCGTTCGCTGTCCGTGCCGAATCCAAACAGGATATGGGCATCCTCGCGCACCACCAGGTGAGTAAACAGCGCCACGGGTTCGCCCGTCGAGGGCAAGCCATAGAACGTCGACATGGGTGCTTCCAATTCGTAGCCGACGCCGTTCACATCCAATATCAGGGTTGGCGGCTGCTTCATCGCCAGCCGGCCCTTGAGGAAGCCGATCATCCGCCTAAGCTCGCCCGCAGCAGCATCGCGCGTCCGCGCAGCGCATGGCACACGGCTGCCGCCAGTGCGTCGGCTGCGTCGGCCGGCACGGGGCCATCGAGTCTCAGCAGATTTCGCATCATCAGCTGCACCTGGGCCTTTTCGGCATTGCCGGTTCCGACCACGGCCTGCTTGATCTGCCGCGTGGCGTACTCAAACACTTCCGCCTTGGCCTCCACGGTGCCGCATATCGCCGCACCGCGAGCCTGACCCAGCTTCAAGGCGCTGTCAGGATTGCGGTTCACGAACACTTTCTCGATGGCAATCTCTTGCGGCTGATATTGCGCAACGATGGTTTGCATGCAGCGAAATATCTCGCATAGGCGGGCGGCAAAATCAGATTGGCTGGTTCGAATCACGCCGCTGGCCACATAGGTCAGGCGATTGCCCACGGCATCCAATACACCGAATCCCGTGCGCTGCGATCCAGGATCGATGCCGAGCACGCGCACTGTCGTACCCTTAAGGTCGCGCAATTTGATTCGTCGTGGACGCTGGCATGGCCCTAGTATGATACCGGCAATAGGCGCCTAAACCCACCCACGGCCCTCGCCAAATGGAAACCACCGCAAGCTCCAGGGATACCAGCAGCAAGGTGCAGGCCGCCATCACGGCCTTGCGCGAGATTGCTTTGCCGCCTGAGGGCGAACTGGCGCGCACCGCGGCATTCGATGTGGCCGAAATCGTGCGCATTTTGGATGCGGACGATGACGTGGTCATCGCCGCACTCCTGCAGCCGCTGCTCGCCGGCGGCTATCTGGAACGCGACAGCGCGGCGAAGCGCTTCGGCGCCGAGCCGATTCGGCTGGCACGCGCATTGGACCAATTGGGGCAGTTCGGCCTGCCCGCGGACTGGACTCCGGAACGCGGACTGGAGTCGGCGCAGGCCGAGGCGCTGCGCAAGATGCTCCTGGCGGTGATCGGCGATGTGCGCCTCGTCGTGGTGCGTCTCGCCGAGCAGTTGCAGAGAATGCGGTCCGCCAAGAGCTTGGGGGTGGCGCGGCAGCGTGCGCTGGCGGTGGAGACCCGTGAAGTGTACGCGCCGCTCGCCAATCGTTTAGGGGTCTGGCAAGTCAAATGGGAACTCGAGGACCTGGCGTTTCGCTATCTCGAGCCTCTGCAGTACAAGCATATTGCCGCCGCGTTGAAAACGCGCCGCGCCGAGCGCGAACAATACATCGATGAACTGAAGCGGCTGTTGCAGGACGCCATGCACGCCGCCGGGATCGAAGCCGCCATCGAAGCGCGCCCCAAACATATCTTCAGCATCTGGCGCAAGATGCAGGTCAAACAGCTGGCCTTCGAGCAGCTCATGGATATACGTGCGGCACGCGTCCTGGTGAACAACATCGCGGAATGCTACGCGGCGCTGGGGGTGGTGCACTCGCTCTGGCAGTTCATTCCCGGCGAGTTCGATGACTACATCGCCACGCCGAAAGACAACCTCTACCGTTCCATTCATACCGCCGTGATCGGCCCGGGCGGCGAGCCGGTCGAGATTCAAATCCGCACGCGTGAAATGCATGCCGACTCTGAGCTGGGCGTCGCGGCGCATTGGAGATACAAGGAAGGCGGCCGCGGCAACCAAGCGTACGAACGCAAGATCAATGAGCTCCGTTCGCTGCTCGCGCCGGCCGCGGGCGCAGACGGCAGCCGCGACTTCCTCGATCGCGTGCGCGTCGATTTATTTCAAGACCGCATCTATGTGATATCGCCCAAGGGCGAGATCGTCGACGTGCCGGTCGGCGGTACACCGCTGGATTTTGCCTACCAGGTTCACACCGATTTAGGCCACAGGACCCGCGGGGCGAAGGTCAATGGCCGCATGGTGCCGCTCGACTATCGGCTGAAGAACAGCGAAACCGTTGAAATCATCACCGCCAAAGCACCGCAGCCCTCTCGGGACTGGCTGTCTGCCCAGTCCGGCTTCCTGGCAAGCCCGCGTCATCGCAACAAGGTGCGGGCATGGTTCCGCAAGCAGAACGAGGCGCAAAATAAAATCGAAGGCCGCGCCATGCTGGAGCGCGAAATGCAGCGGCTTGGGATCAAGACCCCGCCCATGGTTGAACTGCTGCGTGAGCTCGAGCTGAAAAACGCAGAGTCTCTGCATGAAGCACTGGGATTGGGCGAGATCAGCGGCGCGCAAGTCGCCGGGGCAATTCAGCGTCTGCTGCATGCGCGCGACGAACATCCGCCGCCCGCCCGCGCGCGCGCGGGCGGCGGAAGCCGGGCACCGGAGGTCGAGGTGCAGGGTGTCGGCGATCTTCTGTCCACGTATGCGCGGTGCTGCAAACCGGTGCCGCCCGAACCCATCGTGGGCTACATCACCGTGGGCCGCGGCGTCAGCATCCACAGCCAAAGTTGCGCCAATTTGGCGCGCCTGCGCGCCAAGTCACCGGCACGCGTTCTCGCGGTGGATTGGGGCAAGATGGGCGGCGATGAATTCCCGGTCGATATCGAGGTTCAGGCGTTCGATCGGCGCGGCCTGGTGCGCGATGTCAGTGCGGCGCTGGCGGACGAGAAAATCAGCATTCGAGGCATGACGACGGTCACCGATAAGCGCGACAACGTGGCGCACATGCGCCTCGGAATTGCCATCTCGGGTCTGCCGCAGCTCTCCAAAGTGCTGTCGCGCATCGCGCAGGTGCCGAATGTCATCAGCGCCAGGAGAAAGAAATAGCTTGGGAACCGGTCTGAGGCAGGCTGCTAAGGCGCGGCGCTGTAAGGGATGGACACGGTCCCTGTCTTGGTCGATCCCGCGCTATTCGCGTAACTGAAGCCAAATGCCAGCGTGCCGCTGGCTGCCGCTGCCGGCGCGTAGGTCAGGGACACTTGACAGCTCGTCCCGACGCTCACGGCGGCGCAGGCAAAGCTGCTCGCCGGCGTGCTCCAGTCGGGCGGCAGCAGGGATAAGTCCGCGGTCAAGCCGCCGGCGAAATTGCCGTCGTCGGTGACGAAGGTCACTGTCACGATATTGCTGGTGCCGGTCGTCGCCGCTACCGAAACGGGGTTGGCGGTACCGACCACGTTGTCGTTGGTGGTCGTTTGGTACGGAATGCTGAGCGTGCCGGTCTTGGACTCCCCGGCATTGTTAACGTATGAATAGCTCAAGTTGAGTGTGCCATTGTCCACGCCGGTCGGCGCATAGCTCAGCATGAGCTGACACGCGCTGGCGCTGCTCAAGGCACTGCACGCAAATGAACTCGCGGTGCTGCTCCAGCCGGCCGGCAACGACGTCAGGCTGCTGGTGAGCTGCAGTGCCGTGCCGAGACGGCCATCGTCGGTGGTAAAGGTGACGGAGATGGGCTGACCGGGCGCGCCCAGCATGGCCGTGATCTGGCCTGACGGTGCGGCGGTGCCGATGACGTTGTTGTTCGTGGTGGCGGCGTAGGGAATGTTCACGACACCGAAATTAGGCGTGCCGCTGGCATCGTTGTATCCGTAACGCAGGCTCAGCGTGCCGGCGGTCAAGGCCGCAGGTGCGTACTGAAGCCGCAACTGACATCCGTTACCCGTGCTGACGCTGGCGCAGGAGAACGCCGTCGAAGTGCTGCTCCAACCGGGCGGCAGCTTGCTCAAATCCGTAATGACGCCGAAGCCCGCGGCGCTCCGGCCATTCTCGGTGGTGAAGGTGACGGCGACGGACTGGCTGCCGCCGGCTTGCGTCGCATTGACCTGACCCGTGGGAGAGACATTGGCCACGACGATGCCGTTCGTCGTCGTGGCGTAGGGAACATTGAGCGAGCCTGAGCGAGACGCCCCTGAGGCGTCGACGTAGCCGTAATTCAACGTGAGCGTGCCATTGGCGGCGCCCGTCGGTGCGAACACGAGGGGAACCTGGCAACCGGTGCCGGTACTGACCACGGCGCACGACAGTCCGACTGCCGTGCTGCTCCACCCTGTTGGCAGGGCTCCAAGGTTGGTTACCGTCAAAGCAGTCGCTGCATTGCCGTCGTCGGTGGTGAAGTTGACGTTGACGGTTTGTTTTCCGCCGACTGCGACATCGATTTCACCGGCCGGAGAAACCGACGCGACAACATTGTTGGTGGCGGCAGCCGCGTAGGCGAGAGTCAGGCAAGGACCCGGCGTGCGCGGCAAGCCGGCGTTGTCGACATAGACGCAGTCCAGTGTCAGCGTGCCGCTTTCCACCGCGATCGGCGCGTAGCTCAAGGTCAGAATGCAGCCGCTGCCAGGGCCCACGACTGCGCACGTGAGGCTGCTGGGGGCGCTCCAGCCCGCGGGAAGCACGCCCAAGCTGCCGTACACCGAGAAGCCGGAAATCGGCAGACCATCCGTCGAGGTGAAGGTAACGCTGATGGTTTGGCTCGCACCAACTGCGACGGCGAGCGGGCCGCCGACGGATGCGGTGGCCGACACCTTGTTATCGCTCCCCCTGACGCCGCCGCCCACAGGCCCCGCTTTCGGGGGTGTAATCGGCGCTGTGGGCATGGTACCGCCGCTCCCGGTCGGGGCGATGGTGCCGCTTTCGCTGCCGCGGGAAGTCGAGCCGCAGCCGCTCAATATGGGCAGCGACAATATCCCTATAAATACCCAGCGGTGGCCTAGTACCATTTATCCCACCTAGAACCCAGTGTCTCGCGAAGCCAACGTCTCGGTCCCGCGACCTGACGCGAAGGGCTAGGAAGGTATGTCGTGAAGTGCCCGTAACGGCGTGAACTGCGTCACGCAGCCGGCCGCGTACCAGTTATGGTCAAATGAGATTTTGCGCACAGGCCGCAGCAGCTGGCCGGCCGCAGCGGCGGGCCGGCTGCTGCGGGAGTTGGACAAACGCTACGGGCGTCAGCGATTCAGCGCGTCGATGGCCTTCTTGTCGACCGCGAGCGCGGCCTCGTGGATCGCCTCGGACAACGTGGGATGCGCATGAATGGTGCGCTGAATGTCTTCGGTGCTTGCGGAATATTCCATCGCCAGAACCGCTTCGCTGATCAATTCGCCCGCCATCGGGCCGATCACGTGAACGCCGAGCACTTCATCATCGTCCTTGGCGGAGACAATTTTCGCCATGCCCGCGCCCGCTTCCATCGCGCGCGCGCGGCCGCTCGCGGCAAACGGAAATGTGCCGGTTTTGTACGGGCGCCCGCTTGCCTTCACCTGCTCCTCGGTCTGGCCCACCCAGGCAATTTCCGGCTGGGTGTAGATGACCGACGGAATCACCTTGTAGTTCACTTCGCCATAATGGCCGGCGATCAGATCGGCGACCATCACGCCCTCCTCCTTACCCTTGTGCGCCAGCATGGGACCGCGCACCACATCGCCCACCGCCCACACATTCGGCGCGCTCGTCCGGCAATGTTCATCGACCTTGACGAAGCCTCGCTCGTCCAGCTGCACACCCGTGCCATCCGCCAGCAATCCTTCCGTAAAGGGCCGGCGGCCCACGGCGACGACCAGCTTGTCGACCTGCAGCGAATGCTCGCCGGTTGAGTCGGTGTAGACCACGTCTACGGCGTCACCCGACACGGCCGCGCTCGCGACCTTGGCACCCAGCTTGATGTCCAGGCCTTGTTTCTTGAAGTGCCGCTGAGCTTCCTTGGCAATGGTCTGGTCGACCATCGGCAGAAATTGCTCCAAGGCTTCGAGCACGACGACTTCGCTGCCCAAGCGGCGCCAGACGCTGCCGAGTTCGAGACCGATGACGCCGGCGCCAATGACGCCGAGGCGCGCAGGCACCGCATCGAACTCGAGCGCATTCCAGGAGTCGACGATGTACTTGCCGTCGTGCGGCACGGATCGCAATCGAATCGGCGTAGACCCTGAAGCCAGGATCACGTGTTTGGCCTCCAGAGTTTTCTCGCCGGCCGTACCCTTCACCAAAACTTTGTTGCCGGGAAGCAAGCGGCCGTGCCCTTGAATCCCAACGACGCCATTGGCCTTGAACAAGGCGTTGATCCCGTTGGTCATGGTCTTGACCACGGAAGCGCGGCGTTTCTGCATGGCGGCGAGATCGAGCGTCAGGGCGCCGATTTTGATGCCGTGCACGGCGAACTCATCCTTGGCGCGTTGAAACAGTTCAGAGGATTCGAGCAGCGCCTTGGAGGGAATGCAGCCCGCATTCAAGCAGGTTCCGCCAAAGGCATAGCTGCCGTCGGTGTTCTGCCACTCATCGACGCACGCCACCTTCAATTTGTTTTGCCCGGCTCGAATAGCCGCTGGATAGCCCGCCGGGCCTGCGCCAATGACAATCACATCGTAAACATCGCTCATATGTGCAGCACCATTCGCGCCGGATCCTCCAGACATTGCTTTACAGTCACCAGGAATTGCACCGCTTCGCGGCCATCGATGATGCGGTGGTCATAAGTCAGAGCGATGTACATCATCGGACGGACGACAATTTGGCCGTCAACCACGACCGGCCGGTCCTGAATCTTGTGCATCCCCAAGATGGCGCTTTGGGGCGAATTGACAATGGGCGTGGACAGAAGGGAGCCGAAAACGCCGCCGTTGGTGATGGTGAACGTGCCGCCCGTGAGTTCTTCAATGGTGATGGTGCCGGCGCGTGCACGCGCGGCAAAGTTGCCAATCGATTTTTCGATATCCGCGAAGCTCAGTTGGTCGGCATCGCGCAGGACCGGAACGATCAAACCGCGATCGGTCGAAACGGCGACACCCACGTCAAAGTACTCGTGGTACACAATGTCACTGCCGTCCACCGACGCATTGACGGCCGGAAATTTCTTCAGTGCCTCGACGCAAGCCTTGGCGAAGAACGACATGAAACCGAGCTTTACGCCATACTGCTTTTCGAACTGATCCTTATAGCGGCCGCGCAGCTCGTTGACCGCTTTCAAATCCACCTCGTTGAAAGAGGTGAGCAACGCCTGAGTCGCCTGAGCCTGCACCATGCGTTCCGCAATGCGCGCGCGTAAGCGCGTCATCGGTACGCGCTGCTCCGCCCGAGCGCCGCGCGTGCTCACTGGGGGCACAAATTGCCCCGGCGCCTTCGCAGCGGGACCCGGCGCCATCGCGGGAGCGGACGCCATCGCAGGGGCGGACGCCATCGCGGGAGCAGGCGCCGCCGATTCCTTCGCGGACAGGTGGTTCACGACGTCGGATTTCGACACGCGGCCGTCGCGCCCAGAACCTGCGACGGTTTTCGGATCCACTTTGTTTTCCTCGGCCACGCGCTTGGCGGCCGGGCTCAGCTTGCCGCCCGACTGAGATGCGGCGGGCTCCTTCGCGACGCTGTCCTTGGCTTCCGCCGTCGCGCCGCTCGAAGCGGCCAGGATGGCAGGAGCGCTGGCGCCCGGAATCGCTGCCGCGCCTTCCTCAATGACCGCCAGGACCTGACCGCTGGTGACGGTCGTGCCGTCGGTCAATTTGATTTCCTTGAGCACGCCGGCAACCGGTGCGGGCACCTCGAGCACGACTTTGTCGGTCTCCAGATCGACCAGATTTTCATCGCGCACAACGCTGTCGCCGGGCTTTTTGTGCCACGAGACGAGTGTGGCGTCAGCCACCGATTCCGGCAGCTGCGGTACCCGAACTTCTGTTGTCATTATTAGCCTGTCCTAGTTTGCGCAGCCGGGACGCGTGTGGTTTGCCGGGAAGCTTCTTCCGGCGGCACGCCTTGCAGCGCCGCGGCCACTAAATTTTTCTGCTGCTGTTCGTGCAGGGCCGCAATACCCGTCGCCGGTGCGGCGGCTCCCGCCCGGCCCGCGTACAGCAACTCATGCCCGGCCTCGAGTTTCGACTGCAGGCGATGGCGGATTTGATACCAGCTGCCTTGATTCTGCGGCTCTTCCTGGCACCAAATGATCTCGCGCGCATTCTCGTACTTGCGCAGGATCGCCTCGTACTCTTCGGTGGGAAACGGATACAGCTGTTCGACCCGCACGATTGCGACGGTCTGCGACTTCGACTCGCGCCGCGATTTCAGCAGGTCGAAATAAACCTTGCCGCTGCAGAAGACAACGCGCGTGACCGCTGCCGGACTGACATCGTCGATTTCATCGATCACCGTTTGGAAGCCGTTCGCCGACAGCTCTTCAAGCCGCGACACCGACAGGGGATGCCGCAGCAGACTTTTCGGCGTCATGATGATGAGCGGCTTGCGCAAGCGGCGCAGCATCTGCCTGCGCAACAGATGAAACATCTGCGCCGGGGTCGAAGGAACGCATACCTGCATGTTGAATTCGGCGCACAGCTGCAAGAAGCGCTCCAAGCGCGCCGAAGAATGTTCCGGCCCCTGGCCTTCATAGCCGTGCGGCAGGAACAAGGTGAGACCCGATACCCGGCCCCACTTCGCTTCTCCCGAGCTGATGAATTGGTCAATGATGACCTGCGCGCCATTGCTGAAATCGCCGAATTGTCCTTCCCAGATGGTTAAGCATCGCGGCTCGGTGGTGGAGAAGCCATATTCGAATCCCATGACCGCTTCTTCAGACAGCACCGAATCGGTCACCGTGAACTTCGGCTGATTCGTGGCGAGATGCTGCAGCGGCACGTACGCGCGTCCCGTGCTCTGATCGTGCAATACCGCGTGACGATGGAAAAATGTTCCCCGCCCGCTGTCCTGGCCGGTCAGTCGGATGGGATAGCCGTCCTGAATGAGGCTCGCGTAGGCAAGATTCTCGGCGCAGCCCCAGTCCAAGGCGAGATCGCCGTTCACCATCTTCTCGCGCGCCTGCATGACGGCGAGCACCCGGGGGTGCAATGTCCAATCCGTGGGATAGGTCGTGATCGCCTTTCCCAGTACCCGCAGACGCGCCATATCCACGCCGGTTTTCACCGGCTCCCAGTCGGCGCTCAAGTATTCGCTCCAATCGACGGTAAAGCGGTTGCCGATGAGCCCCAGAGCGGCCCGCGCCTGGGGTTTGCCCTCATCCAAGCCGCTGCGGTACTGCTCCATCATTGCCGCTGCCTCGCCCGCGTTCAACACGCCTTCGGCGGCGAGCCTGTCCGCATACAGCTGCCGTACGGTCGGTTTCTTGCGGATGATCTGATACATCAACGGCTGCGTTGCCGCAGGCTCGTCGGCCTCGTTGTGTCCGTGCCGCCGATAGCAGACCAAATCGATCACCACGTCCTTGTGGAATTTCTTGCGGTAGTCAAGCGCGAAGCGCGTGACGAAGCACACCGCCTCAGGATCATCGGCGTTGACGTGCAATATCGGCGCTTCGATCATCTTGGCGACGTCGGAGCAATACAGGGTGGAGCGCGCATCGCGCGGGGCGCTGGTCGTAAAGCCGACCTGGTTGTTGATGATGACGTGAACGGTGCCGCCGGAATAGAAACCGCGCGCCTGCGACAACTGCAGGGTCTCCATGATCACGCCCTGCCCGGCAAATGCCGCATCACCATGGATGAGCACCGGCAACACTTGGTCGCCGAGCGCGTCGCCGCGCCGCTCCTGGCGCGCGCGCGCCGATCCTTCCACTACCGGGTTCACGACCTCCAGATGGGAGGGATTGAAGGCGAGCGCAACATGCACGTTGCCCGACCCGGTTTTCAGGTCGGCGGAAAACCCTTTGTGGTATTTGACGTCGCCCGAGCCGCGAAGCTTGGCGAGATCGTATTGCCCCTCGAATTCGCTGAACAGGTCTTTCGGCGACTTGCCCAGCAGGTTCACCAGCACGTTGAGCCGGCCGCGATGCGCCATGCCGATGATGGCTTCTTCGACGCCGCACTTGCCGCCATGCTGCACCAATTCATCCAGCGACGGAATCAGGCTGTCGCCGCCTTCCAAGGAGAAGCGCTTCTGACCCACGTACTTGGTGTGCAGATAACGCTCCAACCCTTCCGCGGCGGTCAATTGCCACAGGATGTTCTTTTTTTCGGCGACACTGAAGCGCTGCTGCATTCTGCCGACCTGGAAACTGTCCTGCAGCCAGAGGCGCTCTTCGGTATCCGAGACGTGCGCAAATTCCGCGCCGATGGTGTCGGTGTAAATGAATTTGAGGTCGCGGAGAATATTCTTGAGCGCGGTGCGCTCAGGGATGGCGTGATTGCGGCTGCCGGTAAAGAATTCCGTCTCGAGATCCGCGTCGGACAGACCGAAATATTGCAGGTCCAGCACATAGGGCTTGGCGCGTTCCTGCAATCCCAAGGGATCCAGATTGGCGATCAGGTGCCCGCGATTCGCATAGACCTGAATGAGGCGCGACACGGCGCCCTGCTTGGCGCTGGCCCCGTCCGAGGCAGTACCGGACGGCGCGGCGGCTGCCGGCGGCTGTTGAATACGGGCCAGCAGGCGCTCACGAATGGGCCCATGGGGAATCTCGCCCCCGCTGCCCTGCAAACCCTTGAAGTAGCTGACCCAAGCCGGATCGAGACCGCTCGGGTCTTTCAAGAACTGTTCGTAGAGGTCTTCAATGAAACCGGCGTTTCCGCCAGACAGCGCCGTGGTGGCTAATTGGTCGGCAAGTGATTGGCTCATGAGCTACGCAGGTCTTTAGAAAAACCTCAAGTACATCAATATGATGAAGGGGAAACTTACACTCAAATTGCTACCCTAGTTTAGCCGAAGGCGGCACAATATGGAATGTAAGCACCGTCTGGAGATTTACAAGGGCGACAGGTCGCCTGCGCTTGGCAGCATCGAGATCTCGTAGCCGATGAGCCACGCATACACCAATAACACTGCGTACAGCACGAGATCGACGCGAATGACGCGCATAAACCGATAGCGGGCGAGAAACACCATGACCACGATGCCGGCGCCCGTCATGGCCATTTTAAACGCAGCAAATTCCGCAACGTTGCGGTACACCAGTACCGCCATGATGGGATTGATCTCCTCGGCGCCGTGCACCAGCAGTATCCCGGTCAGAAAGGCATCCGCCGCGCTCAACAGCAAGATGCCGATTGACACGGCCAACAGGTGGGCCGAGTACCAATCGATCGGGTGAAAGCGGGAGTCGTTGGTGCGACGCGCCGGCCGCCGGCGGCGCGGATTGAAACTGCCGTAAAGCACCGCCCACAGCGCTCGACGCCGCCGATCGGAGCGCTGCCGGCGTTCCGACCCTTCAGGGTGTCGTGCTGCGGTCACCTTTAGTTGCTGGCTAACCCAGTCGTTAATCCGCTCCGGGCGGCTCGCATCCTTCATCGCGCCCACTATCCCGGCTTGCCGCCCTTAGGCCAAGCCGAATGCGTCATAATGCGGCCTCCAGCGCGACTATATTTTTAAGTCGCGGTCACAAGCTTAGCCACAAAGTCGCTGACCGGCAGCGCCGCCAAAGCGCGTTGGTCGGTAAACAGGCCCCTGATGATTTCGCTCTGCTTGGCCGGGAAATGGGCCGCCACACTGTTCTCGAATTTCTTGACCAGCACCGGCGTGCCTTCGGCGCGGCGCTTGCGGTGTCCGATCGGATAGTCGACCGCAACCCGCTGGCTGGCCGAACCGTCATTGAAGAACACTTGCACGGCGTTGCCGATATAGCGCTTGTCCGCAGCGTAGTAGTCGGCCGTAAACGCGGCGTTTTCCTTCACCTGCATCTTGGCGCGCAGCGCATCGACGCGCGGGTCGCCCGCGACCTGGTCTTCGTAATCAGCGGCTTCCAGCCGCCCGAATAGCAACGGGATGGCCACCATGTACTGGATGCAGTGATCTCGATCAGCGGGATTCGCGAGCGGTCCGGTTTTGTCGATGATGCGCACACCCGGCTCCTGGGTCTCGATCACCACGCGCTCGATCTGCTCGAGCTTGGAGCTGATTTGCGGGTGCAGCGTCATCGCCGCCTCGACCGCCGTTTGCGCATGAAACTCCGCAGGATAGGAGATTTTGAACAGAATGTTTTCCATCACGTAACTGCCGAAGGGCTGCGGCAGGACGATGGGTTTGCCCTTGAACAGCACGTCCTGGAATCCCCAGGTTTTGGCGGAAAGCGCCGAGGGATAGCCCATCTCGCCCTTGAGCGCAAACAAGGCATGGCGCACGGCGCGGCTGGTCGCATCCCCGGCAGCCCAGCTCTTGCGCGATCCGGTGTTCGGCGCATGCCGATACGTGCGCAGCGCGCCGCCGTCGACCCAGGCGTTCGACACCGCGTTGATGATTTGCTCGCGCGTGCCGCCGAGCATTGCGGTAACCACCGCCGTGGAGGCCACCCGTACCAGCAGCACATGATCCAGACCGACGCGATTGAAACTGTTCTCCAGCGCAAGCACGCCCTGTATTTCATGCGCCTTGATCATGGCGGTGAGAACGTCTCGCACCACCACGCGCTTGCCTGAGCGTGACAGATAGTCGGCCACGGCGAGAATTCCGCCGAGATTGTCCGACGGATGGCCCCACTCTGCCGCCAGCCATGTGTCATTGAAGTCCAGCCAGCGAATCATGGCGCCGATGTTGAAGGCCGCGTTGATCGGATCCAGCTCGTACGCGGTGCCGGGCACTCGTGCGCCTCCGGTGAGGGTCGCACCCGGCACCACCGGTCCCAGCAGCTTCGTGCAGGCGGGATACTTCAGGGCCTGGAATCCGCAGGCCAGGGTGTCCATCAGGCAGTACGCGGCGGTCTCATAGGCCAGTGCCGCGGCAATCTCATAGTTCAGCGCGTAGTCTGCGATTTTGGTGAGGACTTCATCGGGAGCCGGTCTTTCGGCCGACTTGATATCGTGGGACAGGGACATGGTCTTAGATTCGCTCCGCGAGTGGCACAAAGGATAGGTTTTCGGGGCCGATGTAGTTGGCGCTCGGCCGGATGATTTTGCCGTCCTCGCGCTGTTCGATGACATGTGCGGCCCAGCCCGACGTACGGCTGATGACGAACAGCGGCGTGAACATGTCGGTCGGAACCCCCATGAGATGGTACGAAACAGCGGAGAACCAATCCAGATTCGGAAACATCTTTTTAATGTCCCACATGACCGATTCGATCCGCGATGCCACCTCGAATCCGAGCATGTCGTTTGCTTCGCGCGCCAGGACCCGGGAAACCTCTTTGATCACCTGATTGCGCGGATCCGATACGGTGTAGACCGGATGTCCGAATCCAATGATGACCTCTTTCTTCGCCACTCGATCGCGGATATCCGCCTCGGCGGCATCCGCAGACGGATAACGATTCTGAATCTCAAACGCCACCTCGTTCGCGCCGCCATGCTTCGGGCCGCGCAGCGCGCCGATGGCGCCGGTGATGCAGGAATACATGTCTGATCCGGTGCCCGCGATCACCCTGGCGGTGAACGTCGAGGCATTGAATTCGTGCTCGGCATAGAGGTTCAACGACGTGTGCATCGCGCGCACCCAACTGGCCGACGGTTTGCGGCCGTGCAGTAGATGCAGAAAATGAGCGCCAACGGAGTCATCGTCCGTCTGCAACTCGATGCGCATCCCGCTCTTTGAAAAGTGGTACCAGTAGCAGAGCATCGAACCCAAGGACGCCAACAGCCGATCCGCGATATCGCGCGCGCCCTCGCCCGGGTGCCCCGCGCCCTCAGGGTTGCAGCAGCCCAACGCCGATACGCCGGTGCGCAGTACATCCATCGGATGACTCGTTGCCGGCAGTTGCTCTAGCACCGTGGTGACGGCACCCGGCAGCGGCCGCAGCGCTTTGAGCTTCTTCTTGTAGGCCGCAAGCTGGATTTTGTTCGGCAATTTCTCGTGCACCAGCAGGTGCGCGATTTCCTCGAATTCACACTGCGTAGCGATATCCAGAATGTCGTAGCCGCGATAGTGCAAATCGTTGCCGGTCCTGCCGACCGTGCACAGCGCGGTGTTGCCCGCGACGACACCCGACAACGCGACAGATTTCTTCGGTTTGAATGCCCCGGGAGACGGGGTCTCGGAATTGCTGCTCACTTTTCTTTTCCTTCGGCAAATAGTTCGTCCAACTTGGCTTCATATGCATAGTAGTCAAGATACTTGTAAAGATCCGCGCGCGTTTGCATGCTGCCAAGCACATTTTTTTGCGTGCCGTCGCGGCGAATGGCTTGATAGGTATTGAGCGCCGCGGCGTTCATGGCTCGATAGGCGGAACAGCAATGCAGCACGATATCGACGCCGACCGTCGCAAGTTCATCGCGTGTGTACAAGGGCGTTTGGCCGAACTCGGTGATGTTGGCAAGAATCGGCACTTTGACCGCGTCCTTGAAGCGCCTATACATTGAGAGTTCCGTGATCGCTTCCGGGAAGATCATGTCCGCGCCCGCCTCGACACAGGCGTTGGCGCGCTCCAGCGCCTTGTCCATGCCTTCAACCGCCAGTGCATCGGTGCGCGCCATGATCACAAACTGCGAATCCGTGCGCGCGTCCACGGCGGCCTTCACGCGGTCCACCATTTCCTCCTTGGAGACAATTTCCTTGCCGGGCCGGTGACCGCAGCGCTTGGACTGCACCTGATCCTCGATGTGCATTCCGCCCGCGCCGAATTTGGTGAACGACTTGACCGTGCGCGCGATATTGAACGCCCCTCCCCAGCCGGTATCGGCGTCCACCAGCATCGGCAGGGGACAGGCGTCGGTGATGCGGCGAATATCGATGAGCACGTCATCCATGGTGCTGATCCCCAAATCGGGGATACCGAGCGAATTCGCGGCGACGCCGCTGCCCGCCAGATAGATGGCCTTGAATCCGCATGCCGCGGCCATGCGTGCCGTATACGCATTAATGGTGCCGACCACTTGCAGCGGATTCTCCTCGGCGACGGCGGCGCGCAGGCGCGCACCGGCCGACAACTGCGGCGCGCTCATACGCGCCCCGCAACAGGCAACAACGCACCGGTGACGGCGCTGGCGTGATCCGAAATCAAAAATGCGATGACCTCGGCGGCCTCGACGGGAGTAACCCAGCGCGTGAAGTCCGCGTCAGGGCTGTCGAGGCGATTCTTCGGCGTGTCGAGAATGCTCGGCAGGATGGCATTGACCGTGACGCCCCGGCCCTTCAGCTCGTCCGCCAGAGCTTCGGTCAATTTCGCGACGCCTGCCTTGGATGCGGCGTAGGCGCCCATCCCTGAGGCGGCTTTCACCGCGGCCAGCGCACCGACATTGACGATGCGTCCGTTGCCGGACTTGAGCAAATAAGGCAGCGCCGCCTGACAAGAAAGCACCGCGGTCCTTAGATTGAGTCTGTACATTGCGTCCCAACTCTCCAGTGTGCCATCCACCAGCTTCTCCCAACGGAAGCCTCCGGCAAGGTTGATCAAACCGTCCAAGCGTCCGGCATCCTGGGCGATGCGCTGCATCGTGGAGCGCACGCCCTTCTCCTCGGTCAGGTCGACACCGCCGTAATGCACTGCATCGGCGAGCTGCGAGCTCGGGGCTTTGGTTGAACGCGTCAGGAGCGCCAATTTGGCGCCGTACGCGCTCAGGGTGGCGGCCACGGCGCCCCCCAAGGCGCCATCGCTGCCGGTCACCGCTACGACTTTTCCCGATAAATCCATGACCAGATTATCCTCGATTCCGGAAAGTTTAAGTTTGCAATGTGCGCCGAAATTCGCCCGGCGATGCGCCGGTCCATTTCCGGAACGCGCGATGAAATGCGCTGCGCTCGGAAAACCCCAATTCCAACGCGATATCCATGACGCTGCGGCTCGAATGGCTCAGGTAGCTGATGGCCAGGTCCCGGCGCAGCTGATCCTTGATCGATTGGTAGGACTCGCCCTCGTCGTGCAAACGGCGTCGCATCGTCGCCGGCGTCATGCCCATATCCTCGGCCAACCTCTCAAAATCCGGAACCGCGCCCGGCAGCAATTGCCGCAGCCGGCGCCGAACCCGGGCCGTGAGGCTACTGACATTCTTGTATTTCAACAAGATGTTTTCCGGCGCCGTGCGCAGAAACTCCTTGGCGGAGCGCTCATTCTGCACGACCGGCAGGTCAAGGTAAGCTGCCTCGAAGGCGAGCACGGTGTTGGGCCGGTTGAAGCGCAGATCGGCGCAATACATCAGCCGGTACTCCGCGCTGTGGACCGGTTCCGCGTAGCTGAATTCGGTGCGCAGGATCGGAATGCGCCGTCCGACCAGCCAGCAGGACACGCCGTAGAGCAGCATCAGTAAGAGCTCATGGGCGAAGACTCGACTATTGGCGCCGGTCGTGCGCTCCTGCAAAACGATTCGCGCCTCCCTCTCGTCGCGCTCGATCGTGCCGGCGATGTCATCCAGGATGAGCGCATAGAAACGCAGGCTGCGCTCCAATGCCTGGCCCAAGGTCTTACAGCCCACACCTAAGTGGCACAGCATGGCGAAACTACCCGCCTTCATGCGGCGCGAGTCCTGGCCGAAGAATTCATCATCGAGGGCGGCCGCAATGGCTCGCCACAGCGCGCCGTAGTGCTTCGCGGAAACCCGCGCCTGCGGCACCTGCAGCAAACTCGCCGACAATCCGACCTTGGCCAGCAATTCGTCCGCGTTCAAATCGCGGCCGCGCACACTTTGAAGTGCTGCCGCGACGAAGCAGATGGCAATGGTTCCCGGTTCCGCGGGCCGGGCCGCGGAAGCCGCCGTCCGACTGACGGCGCTGGTGTCAGGGGAATTTCGCACCGCGGTAGTTTACGCGATACGCACAACTCACGGATCCCGTATCGGCTAAACTAGGGCGCCCCTTCAAGATGCGCGCTTCAGGACGCAACACTGCCATGACAACCAAACCCGCAACGCTCGCGAATCACGTGCCCACCGTCAAAATGCTGCTCGACGGCAAGTTTATCGACTCGCGAAGTACTGAGTGGCAAGACGTCGTCAACCCGGCAACGCAAGAGGTGCTGGCTCAGGTGCCGTTCGCCACGGAGACGGAGCTTGACGCCGCGGTCGCCTCGGCCAAGCACGCCTACAAGACCTGGAAAAATACGCCGCTGGCGGCGCGTGCGCGCATCATGTTGAAGCTGCAGGCACTGGTGCGCGAACACATGAGCCGCATCGCGCAAACCTTGAGCGCCGAGCAAGGAAAAACGCTGGCCGATGCCGAGGGCGATGTGTTCCGCGGCCTCGAAGTCGTCGAACACGCTTGTTCGATCGGCAGCCTGCAGCTGGGGGAATTTGCCGAAAACGTTGCCGGTGGCGTGGACACCTACACGCTGCGCCAGCCCATCGGCGTGTGTGCCGGTATTACTCCGTTCAATTTCCCAGCGATGATTCCGCTGTGGATGTTTCCCATGGCCATTGTCTGCGGCAACACCTTCGTGCTCAAACCCTCGGAACAGGATCCGCTGACCCCCATGTTATTGGCAGAACTCGCTCTGCAGGCGGGCGTGCCTCCCGGGGTCTTCAACGTCGTGCATGGCGGTAAGCGCGTGGTCGATGCAATTTGTACCCACCCGGATATTGCCGCCGTTTCATTCGTCGGCTCGACCGCAGTCGGCACGCACGTCTACAGCCTGGCCTCGGCGCATGGCAAGCGGGTGCAATGCATGATGGGCGCCAAGAATCACGCGGTGGTCATGCCGGACGCCAACAAGGAACAATCCCTCAATTCATTGGTTGGAGCCACGTTTGGCGCCGCGGGCCAGCGCTGCATGGCCACTTCGGTGACGGTACTGGTCGGCGAAGCTCAACGGTGGATTCCCGATATCGTCGCCAAGGCCAAGACACTGAAGGTCAACGCCGGGGTCGAGAAGAATGTCGATCTGGGTCCCGTGGTGTCGAAGAACGCAAGGCAGCGGATTCTCGGTCTGGTGGAAGACGGCATCAAGGAAGGCGCAAAGCTCGAGTTGGACGGCCGCGGCATCAAAGTGCCCGGCTACGAGCACGGCAATTTCATCGGCCCGACGATTTTCTCCGCCGTCACGCCGGAGATGAAGATCTACACCACGGAAATATTCGGCCCCGTGATGGTGATTGTGTCTGTGAATACCCTGGATGAGGCGATCGCCCTCATCAACAACAATCCGTTCGGCAACGGCACGGGAATTTTTACGCAAAGCGGCGCGGTCGCGCGGAAATTTCAAAGCGAGATCGACGTCGGCCAGGTGGGAATCAACGTGCCCATCCCCGTACCCGTGCCCTTTTTCAGCTTTACCGGATCGCGCGGCTCCAAGCTCGGCGACCTCGGTCCCTATGGCAAGCAGGTGGTGCAGTTTTACACGCAGACCAAAACGGTCACCTCCCGCTGGTTCGATGACGGCGGCACATCCGGCGGCGTGAACACCACCATCAGTTTGAAATGAAAATCGCCTTCGTCGGCTTGGGCCACATGGGCGAGCCCATGGCGCGAAATTTGTTGCAGGCCGGCCATTCGCTCACGGTGTTTGACTTGAGTAAACGCAGTGTGGACGCGTTGACGGCAGCGGGCGCCGCGCCCGCGCCTTCAGCCAAGCAGGCGGCCGCACAGGCCGACTTGGTGCTGACCATGCTGCCCTCTTCGCCGCACGTCAAGGCGGCATACCTGGGCGCCGACGGCGTGCTCGCGGGGGTGCAGAGCGGCGTTCCGCTCATCGATTCGAGCACCATCGATCCGCACACGGCGCGCGAAGTCGCCGCGATCGCCGCGCAGCAGGGCAATCCCATGGCCGACGCACCGGTGTCCGGCGGCACGGCCGGCGCCGGTGCCGGCACGCTGACCTTCATGGTTGGCGCGACAGCCAGTCTGTTCGAGCGCATCAAGCCTGTGCTCGAGCCCATGGCTGCGAACATCGTCCACTGCGGCGAGTCCGGCAATGGACAAGTCGCGAAGATCTGCAACAACATGCTGTTGGGAATCAGCATGATCGGCGTCGCCGAGTCCATGAGTCTCGGGGTCGCGCTCGGCATCGATCCCAAAGTGCTGGCGGGCATCATCAACACCTCGAGCGGCCGCTGCTGGAGTTCGGATACCTACAATCCCTATCCCGGCGTCATGGACAATGTACCCGCCGCGCGCGGCTACAGCGGTGGCTTTGCCGCCGACCTCATGCTCAAGGATCTCGGGCTCGCAACCGACGCGGCGAAGCAAGCGAGACAGACCGTGGTCATGGGTGCGATGGCGCAGCAGCTGTACCAGCTGTGGAGCGCCCGGGGTTCAGGCACGCAGGACTTCTCCGCCATCGTCAATCTCTACAAGCACCCGTAAGGTCCGCGACAATCCCATGGAAGTGCTGTGCGAGATTCGCAATCATGTCGCGTTCATCACCCTGAATCGGCCCGCCGCGCTCAATGCGCTATCGCTCGACATGATCTTGCAACTGCGCGAACTGCTAGGCCGCAGCGCGGCGGATCCGGAGATTTATGCCGTGCTCATCAGCGGCGCCGGCGAGA
Source organism: Steroidobacteraceae bacterium (assembly GCA_035488895.1). Lineage (GTDB taxonomy): Bacteria > Pseudomonadota > Gammaproteobacteria > Steroidobacterales > Steroidobacteraceae > Bog-1198. The sequence goes on along the minus strand of DATHKV010000087.1, from coordinate 32,604 downwards.
AGGCCTTTTGCGCCGGCGGTGATATTCGCGCCCTGTATCAAAGCTTCAGAAGCTCAGGCTCTTTGCATCGGGAGTTTTTCGCGACGGAATATCCGCTCGACTACCTGCTGTATTCGTATCCCAAGCCCTACCTGGTCTTGATGGACGGCATCACCTTGGGGGGCGGAATGGGAATTGCGCAAGGCTCGAGCGTTCGCATCGTTGGCGAACGCACCCGGATGGGCATGCCGGAGGTGGGGATCGGATTCTTTCCCGACGTGGGCGGCAGCTATTTCCTGTCGCGCATGCCGGGCAAGCTGGGGGTGTATCTGGCCCTGACGGGCCTGCAGATTGGCGCTGCCGATGCGCTATACAGCCGGCTGGCCGATGTCTATCTGGCGCCGTCTGCCATTGCATCCTTGAGCGACTCCCTGGCGCAATTGCGTTGGAGCGAGACCCCCGCTGCCGATCTGCGCCGCTGCATTGACGAGCTTAAGGGACCTGTCGGGTCGCCTGCGCCGCTGGCTGCGCTGCGCGCAAGCATCGATACTCACTTCTCTCAAGCCACCGTCAGTACCATCGTCTCATCCTTGGAGCAGGAAACGCGCGCCGAGCATGTCGATTGGGCGCATCAAACCGCCAAGCTCATGCGCAGCCGCTCGCCGACCATGCTGAGCGTGACATTGCGCCAACTGCAGCGCGGCGCGCGCTCGAGTCTCGCGGACTGCTTTCGCATGGAGCTCGGGATGGCCGCACACAGCTTTGAACAGGGCGACTTCCTCGAAGGCGTGCGCGCGGTGCTGATCGACAAGGACAATTCGCCTCGCTGGCAGCCAAACCGCATCGAAGATGTCACGGAGGCCATGATCGAGGCCTTTTTCCGCGAGCGTTGGTCCGCCGCCGCGCATCCCTTGGCCAATCTGGAATCGTTCGCCGCGAGCAGACGTTAAGCGCGCGGCGATCGCCTCGGAAGTGCGCGCAGAATTTCGAGGCGGCGCGCGTCGCCGGCTCGAGACCATTCGGCAATTTCGCCCAAGGTGCGGCGGCATCCGACGCACAACCCTTGCGCATCGAGCCGGCAAATGTTGACGCAGGGCGAGACAACCCCCGCGCCCTGAGCAACCCCGGAGTCCTCGGCAACGCCGGCAGGCTTCAGTGTTGGCTCGACCATTGCCTGAAGACCTGGTGAATTGCATCGAGACCATCGGTCAGGGCAGCCGGACCCGGCTGCAAAATGATGGGCGATTTGACTTCATGCAGCTCGCCGTCACGCACGGCGGGTACTGCATCCCAACCGACGCGAGCGGCAACCAGATTCGGCCGGAAACGTTTGCCGCACCAAGAACCGAGAATAATGTCCGGGGCCCGCCGAACGACCTCGCTGGGATCCCCCAGGATGCGGTCCTTGCCGAGCGCGCACAGCGCGCGCTCCGGAAAAACGTCATCACCGCCCGCAACCGTGATCAGTTCGCTCACCCAACGAATGCCGGTGATCAGCGGCTCATCCCATTCTTCGAAGTAGACCCGCGGTCGGCGCGGCAGCAAGGCAGCCTGCTGCCGAACCTTTTCGATATGCGCTTCGAGTTCAAGTGCATACGCCTCGGCGCGCTCGGCCGCGCCCACCAACGCGCCCAACCGGCGCACATAGCCCAAGATCCCGTCGACGGAGCGATGATTGCTGATCCAGACTTCGATGCCGTGCTTGATCAATGCCTGTGCAATATCGGCTTGAATGTCGGAAAAACCGACAACGAAGTCCGGCTTGAGCGCCAGAATGCGGTCGACCTTGGCGCTGATGAATGCCGACACCCGCGGCTTTTCGCGGCGCGCCCGCGCGGGGCGCACGGTGAAACCCGAAATACCGACGATCCTGTCCTCCAACCCAAGCGCGTAGAGGACCTCGGTGGGTTCTTCGGTCAGGCAAACGATACGCCGCGGATAACGACCGTCCATGTCCGCCTAAAGCGCGCCCTCGGCGAGCGCCCCGGCCGCGCCGTGCACGATGCCGTGCGCCAACCCGCCTGCCTGCGACAAGACGTAATCGGTATAGAAGCGCGCCGTGGACAGCTTCGCGGTATAAAACTCGGCATCGGCAGGAAGCGCGCCGCCCGCGGCCAGCCGCTGTTGCGAGATCAACGCAGAGCGCAGCAGCTGCCAGCCGCCGGCGACGATACCGAGCAGCTTCAACATCGGTACGGCGCCCACGGAGACCGCACGGATGTCCGTGGCGTAGGTCTCCACCACATAGGCGACCGCCCGTTCCAGCGCGTCGATGGCCGAGGAGAATGCCGGCGCCAGCGCGGCCGCCTGCGGCTCGGCGCTCAGGGACTTCGACAATGCCCGCATCTCAGCGATGACCGTCTGCGCCGCCTGGCCCCGATCGCGCGCGAGCTTGCGGCCGATCAGATCGTTGGCCTGAATGGCGGTCGTACCCTCATAGATGGGCGTGATGCGCGCGTCCCGCAATAATTGCGCGGCGCCGGTTTCTTCGATGAAGCCCACACCGCCATGCACTTGGATGCCAAGCGAGGCGATCTCGACCGAGTTTTCGGTGCACCAGCCCTTGACGACGGGAATCATCAGATCAGCGAAGGCTTGATGCCGTTCGCGCTCCTCGGCGTCCGGATGCAAACGCGCGACGTCCAGCGACACGGCAACCACGCCTGCGAGCGCCCGCATCGCTTCGGTCTGAGACTTCATGAGCATCAGCATCCGGCGCACGTCAGGATGGCGCAGGATCGCCACGCGTGCACCGCCCCGTATCCCGGCCTCGGTGCCTTGAATGCGCTCGCGGGCATAGCTCAAAGCGGTTTGGTATGCGCGCTCCGACAGACCCACGCCCTCGATCCCCACCGAGTAGCGCGCGGCGTTCATCATGATGAACATGTACTCCAAGCCGCGGTTTTCCTCGCCGATGAGTTCACCGATGGCGCCGCCGTTCTGACCGAAAGCCAGCACGCAGGTGGGACTGGCGTGAATGCCGAGCTTGTGCTCGACGGACAAACAGTGCACATCGTTGCGCGCCCCCAGCGAGCCGTCGGCCTTCACCAGGTATTTTGGAACCAGGAATAGCGACGTGCCTTTGACGCCCTCCGGCGCCCCGGTAACGCGCGCCAACACCATGTGCACGATATTGCCGGTCAAGTCGTGCTCGCCGTAGGTGATGAAAATCTTCTGGCCGGTCAGCACATAGCGGCCATCGTCCGTGCGCACCGCCCGCGTGCGCACCGCCGACAGATCCGAGCCCGCCTGCGGCTCGGTCAGATTCATGGTGCCGGTCCACTCGCCGGTGACCATCTTCGGCAGATACGTCTCGCGCTGCTGCTTCGTGCCCCGCAGCTCGAGCGCATCAATGGCCCCGCGCGTGAGCATCGGGCACAGCGCGAATGCCACATTGGCGCCGTTCCACATTTCCTCGATCAGCGCCGACAACACCCGCGGCAGATTCTGGCCGCCGAAATCCGCGGGGCAGGAAAGCGCGTTCCAGCCGTCCGCGGCGAACCGGTCATAGGCCTGTTTCCAGCCGGCGGCGGTGAGCACGGCGCCGTCCTTCCAGCGCACGCCTTCCAGATCGCCGCTGCGATTGAGCGGCGACAGCACGGCGCCGGCGAATTTCGCGGCTTCATCCAGCACGGCGTCCGCCACATCCGGCGTCATTTCACCAAATCCGGGCAGCTGCGCCAGTCGCTTCAAGTCCACCAATTCGCGCAGCACGAACTTCATGTCGGTTAGCGGCGCCTGATATTCGTGCATGTCGATCCTACATGTTGCGGCGGTAGCGGCCGCCGACGTCGTACAGAGTGTGAGTGATCTGGCCCAAGGACAAGCCGCGCACGGCGTCCATCAGCACTTCGAAGGTATTGCCGTTGTCGATGACGGTGCGCCGCAGACGCTCGAGCAGTTCGGGCGCTTGCGGCGCATGCTCATCCTGGAACGCCTTGAGGCGCTTGAGCTGCGACTGCTTTTCCGCGTCGGTCGATCGCGCCAGCTCGATCTTTTCCTGCGCGGCGTCGCTGTGCGGACTGCGGAAGGTGTTGACGCCGATGATGGGATACGAGCCATCGTGCTTCATTCGCTCATAAAACAGCGACTCCTCCTGGATCTTGCCGCGCTGATAGCCGGTCTCCATGGCGCCGAGCACGCCGCCGCGCTCGGCGATGGCATCGAACTCCTTCAGCACCGCTTCCTCGACCAGATCCGTCAATTCATCGATGATGAAGCTGCCTTGATTGGGGTTCTCGTTCTTGGCCAAGCCCCACTCGCGATTGATGATGAGCTGGATTGCCATCGCCCGCCGCACGCTTTCTTCCGTGGGCGTCGTCACCGCCTCGTCATAGGCGTTGGTGTGCAGGCTGTTGCAGTTGTCATAGATGGCGCACAGCGCCTGCAGTGTGGTGCGGATGTCGTTGAACGCCATCTCCTGCGCGTGCAGGGAGCGGCCGGAGGTTTGCACGTGATACTTGAGCTTCTGGCTGCGCTCGTTCGCGCCATACTTGTTCTTCATCGCCACGGCCCAGATGCGGCGCGCGACGCGGCCAATGACCGAATACTCCGGATCCATGCCGTTGGAGAAGAAGAACGACAGATTCGGTGCGAAGTCGTCGATGTGCATGCCGCGCGCCAGATAGGACTCGACGTAGGTAAAGCCGTTGGCGAGCGTGAAGGCCAGCTGCGAAATGGGATTCGCGCCGGCCTCGGCAATGTGATAGCCGGAGATCGAGACGGAATAAAAATTCTGCACCTGGTGGTGCACGAAGTATTCCTGCATGTCGCCCATCATTTTGAGCGCGAACTCGGTTGAGAATATGCAGGTGTTCTGGCCCTGGTCTTCCTTCAGGATATCCGCCTGCACCGTGCCGCGCACCGTGGACAGGGTCCAGGCTTTGATCTTCTGCTGCTCGTCGGCGGTCGGCTCGCGGCCGTTCTGCTGCTGAAACTTCTCCACTTGCTGATCGATGGCGGTATTCATGAACATGGCCAGGATCATCGGCGCCGGACCATTGATGGTCATCGACACCGAGGTGGTCGGCGCGCACAGATCGAATCCCGCATACAGCACTTTCATGTCGTCGAGCGTCGCGATCGACACGCCGGAATTGCCGACTTTGCCGTAAATATCCGGCCGCGGATCCGGATCCCATCCATACAGCGTCACGGAATCGAAGGCGGTCGACAGCCGATGCGCCGGCATGCCCTCGGAAACTCGTTTGAAACGTTGATTCGTCCGGAACGCATCGCCCTCGCCCGCGAACATGCGGGTCGGGTCCTCGCCTTCGCGTTTGAAAGCGAAGACGCCGGCGGTATAGGGGAATGAACCGGGAACATTTTCCTTCAACAGGAATCGCAACGTCTCGCCTTCATCCTCGAATCGCGGCAGCGCCACCTTGCGGATCTTGCTGCCCGACAACGACTCGTAGGTGAGCTGCGTGCGAATCTCGCGGTCGCGGATCTTCACCACATACTCCGGCTGCGCGTACAACTCCTGCAGCTTGGGCCATTGCGCCAACTGCTTCGCCGCGGCCGGATTGAGTTCGGCGTTCTTCGCGGCGATCAGTTCGTCAAACCCCGCAGTCGCGCGGCCCGAGGCGGCAAACAGGTCCTTCGCGGTACCGAGCGACTGCCGCTCGCGCGCGATGCGTGCCTGATCGCCAACGAAGCGGTGAAAGTTGCGCAGCGTCCCGGAAATCTCCGCCAGGTAGCGCACCCGTTCCGGCGGCACGATGGCCCGGCCGCGCGATGAAGACTTGACCGCGACCTGCGGCAGTTTGCCCGCGCCCAACTTCAGACCCTTCTCCTGCAGGCGCGGCGCGATGGCCTGATACAGCGCCGTCACGCCGTCGTCATTGAAGCGCGAGGCCATGGTGCCGTAGACCGGCATGGAGTCGGTTGCTTGGTTGAACCATTGGTGATTGCGTTGATACTGCTTGCGCACGTCGCGCAGCGCATCCTCTGAACCCTTGCGGTCGAACTTGTTGATGGCGACAAAGTCGGCAAAATCGAGCATGTCGATTTTCTCCAACTGCGAGGCCGCGCCAAACTCGGGCGTCATGACGTACACCGACGTGTCGACCAACGGCACGATGGCCGATTCGCCCTGCCCGATTCCCGAGGTCTCCACCACGATCAGATCGAAGCCGCTGATCTTGCAGCAGGCGAGCACTTCAGGCAGCGCGGCGGACAGTTCCGTGCCGGTATCGCGCGTCGCGAGCGAGCGCATGAAAATCTGGTCGGATTCAATCGCGTTCATGCGGATGCGATCGCCGAGCAACGCCCCGCCGGTGCGCTTGCGCGACGGATCGATCGAGATGACGGCGATCCGCAGACGATCTTCTTGATCCAGGCGCAGTCTGAGGATGAGTTCGTCGGTCAGCGAAGATTTGCCGGCGCCGCCGGTTCCGGTGATCCCCAAGACCGGCGTCTTGATTCCGACGGCCGCCTGCAGCATGCCTTGGCGGATGCGCATCGGATAGGTGCGATTTTCGACTGCGGTGATGACTCGCGCCAGCTGGCGCCGGTTTCCCGAACGCAGCGCTTCCAGCGCCGCCCCTTCCTCGGGCGCCAACGCAGACAGATCGTAGTCGCTGGTGCGGATGACATCGTCGATCATGCCCTGCAGCCCAAGCTTGGCGCCGTCCTCAGGGGAATACAGGCGGGTCACGCCATAGTCCATGAGTTCGCGGATTTCAGCCGGCACGATGACGCCGCCGCCGCCGCCGAACACCTTGATGTTCTCACCGCCGCTCTTGCGCAGCAGGTCCATCATGTACTTGAAGAACTCGACATGGCCGCCCTGATAGGACGTGATCGCGACGCCCTGCACGTCCTCCTGCAAGGCGGCATTGACGATTTCCTGAACTGAGCGGTTGTGCCCCAGATGAATGACTTCGGCGCCCGACGCCTGCAGCACCCGGCGCATGATGTTGACGGAAGCATCATGTCCGTCGAACAAGGACGTCGCGGTCACGAACCGCACCTTGTTCGCGGGTTGGTAGGGGCTGGGCTTGGCGGCGATGGATACGGCGCTCATAGGATCTGCTCAGGTAATGGCTAGGTAGCCAGATTAACAGGCCTAACAGGCAAGTTTAGAGAACCTGCACACCGAAACAAATGGCCAAAACCGTCGCCTCAGTTGCGCGAATTTGCAACATCCCAGGGGCTAATCGGCGCCCCAATTGGGCGGCCGCTTCTCGATGAACGCCGCCACCCCTTCCTGCGCGCTCGAATCGATCATATTGCAGGCCATCACCTCGCCTGCCATCTCGTAAGCTGCGCCCAAGCCCGATTCCAGCTGGCGATAAAAGAGCGCTTTGCCCGCCGCGATGGCGGACGGCGGTTTGCCGGCGATGGCTGCCGCAATGCGGGAAACCTCGTGATCGAGGCGATCCGCCGGCACACAACGATTGATGAGCCCGCGTTGCGCGGCGGCGACGGCGTCGATCATTTCGCCGGTCACCAACATTTCAAAGGCCGCCTTGCGCCCCACGTTGCGCGACAGTGCAACCGAGGGCGTCGCGCAGAACAGACCCACATTGATGCCGGAGACGGCAAAGCGCGCGTCATCGGCGGCGATTGCGATGTCGCACGTGGCCACCAATTGACAGCCGGCGGCGGTGGCGATGCCGTGCACGCGTGCGATCACGGGTTGCGGCAATGACTGGATTCGCATCATCAAGCGGCTGCAGTCGGCGAATAGCCGCCGGTAATAGTCCACGCTTGGCTTCGACTTCATCTGCTTCAGATCGTGTCCGGCGCAAAAGGCCTTGCCGGCGCCGCCCAGCACCACCACGCGCGTGGCCGGATCGGCGGCAACTTTGTCCAGTGCAGCCTCAACCGCGGCCAACATTTCCTCGGAGAGCGCGTTGTACTGCGCCGGCCGATTCAGCGTCAGATACGCGACGGCGCCCTTTTGCTGCTGCAAAACCAGGGGCGTGACATTGTCCTCTACGCTCGACGTATTCATCGCAGCCTCCAGCAGCCGGGCAGGTGTGACGCTATGCTCTCACTGCCGCATCCCTCGAGGCAATGTTCTAGGTATGATCGGCGGAGCGGCGCGGCCGCGGAATTCAAACCGTAAGGAGTTCTTGCATGCAGTTGAAGGAAGTCAATGCCATCGTCACCGGCGGCGCCTCGGGATTGGGCCACGCGGTTGCGAACAGAATCGTGCAGGCGGGCGGCAAGGTTGTGATTTTAGACTTGAGCGTTGCGCAAGGCAGCGCCGCGGCGACTGCCTTGGGCGGACGCGCGACCTTCATCGCAACCGATGTCAGCGACGAAACGGCCGTGGACAGCGCGGTCAAGCAGGCGCACCAAGCCATGGGCAGCATCACTGCGGCCATCAATTGCGCCGGCATTGCGACGCCGGGCCGCTTGGTCGGCAGGCAGGGCCCCATGGCGGGCAGCTCGTTTCGACGCATGATCGAAATCAATTTGCTCGGCACTGTGCTGGTCGCCAAAGCGGCCGCCGTTTCGATGCAGGCCAATACACCGAACTCGCAAGGCGAGCGCGGAGTCATCGTCATGACCGCATCGGTTGCGGCCTTCGACGGACAGATCGGACAGATTGCCTATTCCGCGTCCAAGGGCGGCATCGTCGGCATGACACTGCCCATGGCCCGGGAATTGGCATCCAGCGGGATTCGCGTCATGACCGTGGCGCCCGGTTTGTTCGCGACACCGATGATGAAAGGGCTGCCGCAGGAAGCCCAGGACTCCCTGGGTAAGCAGACTCCCTTCCCGCCCCGGCTTGGCGAGCCCGATGAATTTGCCGCGCTCGTGGTGCAAATTCTCGAGAACGTCATGCTGAACGGAGAAACCATCCGATTGGACGGCGCCGTCAGAATGCAGCCCCGTTAAATGCCCGCCGCTTCGGCTGCGTCCCTCATGGGCGCCCGCGAATGGTCGCTGCTTTTCTTGCTGTCGATACTGTGGGGCGGGTCGTTTTTCTTCTTCAAGGTTCTGGGGGCCGAATTACCGACGCTGACCATTGTATTTTCTCGCGCCCTGCTGGCAGCCGTATTGCTGAATCTCGTGATGCTCGCGAGGCGCGGCGCCATGCCCACCACCCTCAAGCGATGGGGCGAATTCATCGTCATGGGCTTTCTCAACAATGTATTGCCCTTCGCTCTCCTGGTATGGGCGGAGACCAAGATCTCGAGCGGTCTCGCTTCGATTCTGAATGCCACGACGCCGGTGTTTTCAGTGCTGGCCGCGCATTTTCTCACCACTCATGAGCGGCTCAACTGGAGCAAGGGATTGGGCGTGCTGTTCGGACTGTTCGGCGTGCTCGTCTTGATCGGCCCTTCGATATTGCTGAGCGCGGGCAGCGATCAATTGCTACCGGAGCTTGCCTGCGTGATGACGGCACTGACCTATGCCATTGCCGGCATCTATGGACGTCGCTTCAAGGACATGCCGGCGCTCACCGTGGCGACCGGTCAAATCACGGCCAGCACGATACTGCTGTTGCCGTCCCTGCTGATTGACCGGCCGTGGACTTTGCCGAATCCCAACGCGCATGCCTGGCTCGCGATGATTGCTCTGGCCGTGTTCAGCACGGCGCTCGCCTACATCATTTATTTCCGGATCCTCGCCAGCGCCGGCGCCACCAACGTCATGCTGGTCACATTCCTGGTTCCGGTCAGCGCAATCCTGCTGGGTGTTGCCTTTCTGAACGAATCATTCACCGCCCAGGCGCTGATGGGAATGCTGTTGATCGGCGTCGGCTTGGCCGCCATCGACGGTCGCCTGCCGAGGGCGGTTCTGAAAATGATCGGAGTGCCCTCGAAAAGCTAGGGACGCGCCTCCAGCACGAGATTGAACGGAGTTTCCGTCGCACGCCTGAATCTTGCGAATCCGCCGCCGCCCACCACGACCTCTCGCAGGCGCGCCTCACCGGCTTGTGCGCCAAGCGCGGGACCTTTGCGAGCCAGCGATACCGGCACGCAAATTTGCGAGGATGCGCCATACATGACCCGGCCCACCGGATTGAGATTGTCCTGGACCTTGTCATTCGCAAACGGCTCGACGATCATCGCCGTACCGTCGGGCTTGAGCGCTTGACGCGCGTGCCGCGCGACACCGACGGGGTCCCCCATATCATGCAGGCAGTCAAAAAAAGCGATGACATCGAAGTCCTTGCCTGAGTAGCTGACCGCATCGCTCATCTCGAACTGTGCATTGGCGATTCCCGCCGCCGCGGCCCGCTCGCGGGCGACGCGGATGGATTCGCCATGGTAGTCGTAGCCGACAAAGGTGGATTTGGGATACGTCCTGGCCATCAAGACGGTGCTGGCGCCGTGGCCGCATCCCACATCCGCGACGCGCGCTCCACGCTTGAGCTTGTCCACGACGCCTTCGAGCGCGGGCAGCCAGGAGGTGATCAAGTTCGCGTTGTAGCCCGCACGGAAAAACCGTTCGGTGCCATGGAACAAGCAGGGATGATGTTCGCCCCACTCCATCCCGTTGCCGCTCTTGAAATTCTCCAGCGTGCGTCCAAGAGCATGGAACGTTGCCTCGACGATGTTGTATGCACCGGGCACATCCACCGGGCCATTGGGGTCCGCCAAACACAGCGCCTGTTCAGGGGTCATCGACCACTTGCCGCTCGCCGCGTCGTATTGAATGTAGCCGCTTGCGCCTTGGTTTCCCAACCACTCGCGTACGTAACGTTCATTGGTCCCCGTTCGCTTGGCGAGTTCCACGGATGTCAGCGCACCCTGCGCCAGTTGCTTGTAGAGTCCCAAGCGATCGCCGACGAGCACGAGTGTGGCGCTCAAGGCGGCGCCCAAATCGCCGACCGCCTTGCCGAGAAATTCGTTGAGCTTTGATTCGTTGATGGCCATGGCCGCCTCCTCGAATTTAAGGATTCAATGTTCGAATTATCAAGACCCTTGATTTAAGGTTACGCTGTGCCGCGCGTCAACACCATGCGGCACGTGATATACCTGACGCCCGCAATGCATCAAAGAAAAGCCTTCATTTATCGTCTGACCACTGTGCTGCTGCTGAGCGGTTGCGCAGGCGAGCAGCGCACCACCGCCCCTCCCCTGGCCGCCGCCGAGGCGAAAGCGCAGGTTCAACAGTCTCTGCCTCGTTACGTGCAGGACCGATCCGGCTGGACGACCGACATCTACGCTGCTTTTCGCGCATTGACGGTAACGCCCAGCCACGAAAACATTTGCGCCGCGGTTGCCGTGATCGAACAGGAATCGGGATTTCGCGTCGATCCTGTTGTCCCGGGTCTCGGCGTCACCGCTAAAAAAGAGATCTACGATCGCGCAGCGCGGGCGCACGTGCCCGCGATACTGGTGGACGGCGTGCTGGAGCTGAAGTCACCCAACGGGCGCACCTACGGCGAGCGCATCGAGGCCGCCCGAACCGAGAAGGACTTGAGCGACGCGTACGAGGACCTGATCGGGGCAGTGCCGCTGGGACGTACGCTGTTCGCGGAACGCAATCCCATTCGCACCCGCGGCCCGATGCAGGTCAATGTCGCTTTCGCAGAACAATTTTCCTCGGCGGCGACTTATCCCTACCCGGTTCAATCAAGCATTTCAGATGAACTCTTCACGCGCCGCGGCAGCGTGTATTTCGGCATCGCCCACTTGCTCGACTATCGCGCGCCGTATGATCAATACCTGTACCGCTTCGCGGATTTCAATGCGGGACAGTACGCGAGCCGCAACGCCGCTTTCCAGAGCGCCGCCAGTATTGCCGCGGGCATTCCCCTGCTCACCGACGGCGCACTGTTGCCCCATGACAGCGATGCCAATAATCCCGGCGCCACCGAACGCGTACTGCGCACTTTGGCGGGACAGCTCAAAATGAGCGACGGCAGCATTCACAGCGCGTTGGCTGACGGGCGCAGCAAAAGCTTCGAATCCACGACGCTGTATCAGCGGGTGTTTGCGCTGGCCGAACAGCAGGCGGGACATCCGCTGCCGCGCGGACTGGTACCGAGCATCAGGCTGGGTGGACCGAAAATCAAACGCAAACTAACGACGGACTGGTACGCGCATCGTGTCGATGATCGCTTCAAGCGTTGCCTGGGGCAGCCACCAGGTTCCGCGCCTCGCTAGTTCAGCGCCGCTAGGCTCGGTGCGGCTAGGTGCGGCTAGGCTCGGTGCCGCGCTAGGGCGCCGGGGAAATTTCCGGCCCTGCTGACCATCCCGGGCAAGTCGCGTCCCATATTTTGGGTCAACCATTCCGCCGCCACGATCACACGGTCAAGCTCGAGTCCGGTGTGGTATCCGGAGCGTTCCAGCATGTAGACCACATCCTCGGTGGGCACGTTGCCGGTGGCGCGCGGCGCGAACGGGCAGCCGCCGAGACCTCCCAACGACGCATCGACCGTCCTGGCTCCCGCCGTCACGGCCGCCCAGACATTGGCCAAGCCGGTATTACGGGTATTGTGAAAATGCACGCGAACCGGCAGCGGCGAAATCGCGGCCTTCACCGCGGTCACGAGATTGGCAACGTCGCGAGGACCTGCAACGCCGATGGTATCGGCGAGGGCGACTTCGACGGGGCCCGCCGCGGCAGCCGCCTTGGCCATATCGATGACCCGCTGCGGATCGACCTCGCCGTCGAACGGACATCCAAAGGCGGTGGAAATCGTGATCTGCGCGCGCCGCCCTTCTTGACGGGCCAGGCGCACCACCTCGACGCACATCGCCAGCGATTCCTCCGATGTCTGGCCTTGATTGCGCATCGCAAAGCCATCGGACGCCGCGCACACGGCGCCGAGTTCTTGAAGCCCCGCCTCAATCGCACGCAGCGCACCGCGCTTGTTCAACACCAAGCCGATATAGATCACACCGTCGCGGCGGATCAGCCCCGCTGACACCGCATCGGCATCGGCCATTTGCGGCACCAGCTTCGGATTCACAAAGCTCGTCACCTCGATGCGGCGAACGCCGGCATCGACGGCACGCTGAATCATGTCCAGTTTCTGTTGGGTGCTGAACAGTACGGATTCGTTTTGCAACCCGTCTCTCGGACCCACTTCGACAATTTCAATCTCAGCCATCTTGAAGTCCTAAATGCGGTCGAATCAGTTTAAAGCAAACTAGAAATCACTTTAAGTTTGACTTCCATGTTGGTTCTAATCCGAACATAAATATTTATTTATCAATATATTACAGCGATTATATAAACTCATTTATTGCTCTGTCCGTAGCCGCCGCCGCCCGGCGTGCAGATCACCATGATGTCGCCGGGCCGCACCTCAGCCTGGCCAATATGCGCCAATTTCTCGCGGCTGCCGTCGGCCCGCTCAATGTAGTTTGCGCCCACCGCCCCCGCTTCGCCTCCCGCCATACCGAACGCGCCGACTTCGCGGCCGTTGCTCAAAATGGAGGCGGTCATCGGCTCCAAAAATCGCACCCGCCGCACGCCGCCGTCGCCGCCGTGCCAACGCCCGCGCCCGCCGGACCTTTCGCGAATTTCGTAGGACTCGAGGCGCACCGGAAATCGGAACTCGAGGACTTCTGGGTCCGTGAGGCGCGAATTGGTCATATGAGTTTGGACCACGCTGGTGCCGTTGAATTCAGGGCCTGCCCCCGATCCGCCGGCGATGGTCTCGTAATACTGGTACCGGCCGTTTCCGAACGTAAAGTTGCTCATGGTGCAGCCACCCGCGGCCATGACGCCGAGAGCGCCGTACAGTGCATTGGTCACGCACATGGAAGTTTCGACATTGCCCGCCACCACTGCTGCCGGTGGGCGCGGATTGAGCATGCAGGCCTCCGGCAGGATCACCTGCAACGGCTTCAGACATCCGGCGTTCAGAGGGATGTCGTCATCGACCAGCGTGCGAAACACATACAGCACCGCCGCGGTCGTGACCGCGCGCGGCGCGTTGAAGTTATCGTGCAGCTGCGCGCTCGTGCCGCTGAAGTCGATGCGGGCGCTGCGGGCCGCGGTGTCGACCCGCAGTGTCACCTCAATGCGTGCACCGTTGTCGAGCGGCAGGACGAAATGGCCGTCTTTGAGCGAGGTAATGACGCGGCGCACCGATTCTTCGGCATTGTCCTGCACGTGCTGCATGTAGGCACTCACGGTGCCGGCGCCATACTGCCCCACCAGCGCCTTCAGCTCCGCGCTGCCCTTTGCATTGGCGGCGATCTGCGCGCGCATATCGGCGAGATTTTGCGTGGGATTGCGCGAGGGGTGAACCCCACTGCCCAGCAGCTCGCGCATGGCCGCCTCGCGCAGCGATCCGCCCTCGACCAGCTTGAAGTTGTCGATCAAAACCCCTTCTTCCTCGATGCGCGTCGAGAACGGCGGCATCGATCCCGGTGTGCTGCCGCCGATATCGGCATGATGCCCGCGCGAGGCCACGTAGAAGCTGGGCGCCGCATCGCTCGCCTCCAAATAGACGGGCGTGACCACCGTGATGTCAGGTAAATGCGTGCCGCCGTGATATGGATCGTTCAAGACATAGACATCGCCGCTGCGCATGCCTGGGTTGCGCTCCATCACCGTGCGAATCGATTCGCTCATCGAGCCCAGGTGCACGGGCATGTGCGGGGCATTGGCGATCAAGGCACCGTCGCCGTCGAACAGCGCGCAGCTGAAATCCAAGCGCTCTTTGATATTGACCGAGTACGCCGTGTTCTGCAGGCGCAATCCCATCTGTTCTGCAATGTTCATGAAAATGTTGTTGAACAGCTCCAGCATGATGGGATCGACGTGCGCGCCAAGCCCCAGTTCGCCGGCTCGAGACTGAACGCGCCGCAGCTCGATGCAGCCGCCGGCAACCACGCGCGCTTCCCATCCCGGCTCGACGACCGTGGTCGCGTTGCGGTCGGCGAGAATGGCCGGGCCGGCGATGCGCGCGCCGTTGTTTAAATCCGGGGCGCGGTACAGCCGTGCACGGCGCCAACCCGCCGGTTGCGCGTCCGCCAAACAGTACATGGCGATATCGGCATGGGCGGCGGGTTCGTAGGGTGCCGCTTCTGTGCCCGCGGTTGCAGCGGGCGATTCCGCACCCAGTGCAACGCATTCCACCGCGACCGCCTCGATCACCAGCGGCTGGTCCGGGACCACAAACTCAAAGCGGCGCCGGTAGCCGACTTCGAATTCCTCGCGCACCGCCGTTAGCGCTGCGGCGAGCGGCAACGTCAGCGGCAGCGCGCAGGGCAGCGCCGTGTCGGTGCCCTGATAGCGAATGTGTATCCGCGCAACGCGATTGAGGGCCTCGCCCGCCAGCCCCTGCGCTCGCAGCTCGGCAGCCGCCTCGTCCAGCAGCCGCACGGCAAGTGCCGCCGCTGCCTTTAGGCCCTCGACGTCCAATTCGCGCTCCACGGCCGATTCGCGCGTGGCGATCTGATCGGCAAGCCCCATGCCATACGCGGACAACACGCCGGCCAAGGGATGAATGAACACCCGCTTCATACCCAATACGTCGGCCACGAGACCGGCATGCTGACCGCCGGCTCCGCCAAAGCATTGCAATGTGTAGCCGCTGACATCGTGTCCGCGCATCACGGAAATGCGCTTCACGGCATTGGCCATGCTGCCGATCGCAATTCGCAGCGCCCCGGCGGCGACTTCTTCCGGCGTGATCGGGCGTCCGCCGGAGCTCGCCATGCTGGCGGCCATTTCCGCGAATCGATCGGCAACAATCTTGCCGTCCAACGATTCATCTGCCGCAGGCCCGAACACCCGCGGAAAAAACTCCGGTTGAATCCGCCCCAGCAGCACGTTTGCATCGGTCACGGTGAGCGGGCCGCCGCGCCGATAGCTTGCCGGACCGGGATTCGCGCCGGCAGACTCAGGTCCGACCCGCAGCCTCGCGCCGTCGAAGCGAACAATGGACCCGCCTCCGGCGGCGATGCTGTGAATGCTCATCATGGGGGCGCGAACCCGCACGCCGCCGACTTCCGTATCGAATGCCCGCTCGTACTCCCCAGCGAAATGACTCACGTCCGTGGACGTGCCGCCCATGTCAAAGCCGATGAGCTTGTCATGCCCCAGTGCTTGCGCCGTGCGCACCATGCCGACGATGCCGCCGGCGGGTCCCGAGAGAATGGCGTCCTTGCCGTTGAATCGGCGAGCCTGCGTCAGTCCACCGGAGCTTTGCATGAAGAAGAGCGGCACCCCCGGCATGAGATCCGTCAACCGGTCGCAATAGCGCCGCAGAATCGGCGACAGATACGCATCCACCACCGTGGTGTCCCCGCGCGGCACCAGCTTCATCAGCGGACTCACGCGGTGCGATACGGACACCTGCGTAAATCCGACCTCGCGGGCCAGACCTTCCGCGGCCAGCTCGTGATGGACGTAGCGGTAGCCGTGCATAAAAACGATGGCGCAGGATCGCAATCCATCGCCGTAGGCATTCTGCAGCTGCGATTTCAGCGCCTCTGCGTCCAAGGATTGAATGGTTTCGCCGTGCGCGCCGACCCGTTCGGCGGCTTCGATCACGCGTTCGTAGAGCAATTCCGGCAGCACGATGTGACGGTCGAACAAACGTGGCCGAGCCTGGGTGGCGATCCTGAGCGCATCGCGGAAACCGCGCGTGATCACCAGCAATGTCCGTTCGCCCTTGCGCTCCAGCAGGGCATTGGTGGCGACGGTCGTGCCCATCTTCACGCAGGCGACCTGCTCCGGGCTGATCAGCTGCGGGCTTTTGAGACCCAGCAATCGCCGGATGCCTTCGACGGCGGCGTCATCATATTGCGTGGAATTCTCCGACAGCAGCTTCAAGGTGTGCAGCGACTTGTCCGGCGCGCGCCCTATGACGTCGGTGAACGTACCGCCGCGATCGATCCAAAACTCCCAGAGGCTCATGTCTCGACGGCGCTCTCGATGAGCACCCGGCCCCGCGTTTCCGGAATCGCCCAGGCGGATACGATGACCACTGCGTAAGCGGCGACGGTGAACGCGGCAATGGCATCGCCCAGGGCCATGCGCGTGCTGAGCAGGCCGATCAACGAAGGACAAAAGCCGCCGATGCCGCGGCCGACGCTATAGGTGAATCCTTGTCCCGAGCCGCGCACCGCACCCGGGAACAATTCGGCCAGGCATGCGCCCATGCCGGAAAAAATCCCGAGCACAAAGAATCCCAACGGAAAGCCGATCAGGAACATGCCGCCGGTGACCGGCATGTGCGTGTACAGCACGATCAACACGGTGGCTCCCGCGGCGAACAGGATGAAGCTGCGGCGGCGTCCGATCGCATCCGTCAGCCACGCGCTCACGAGATAGCCTGCCAGCGAACCGGTGATGACCATCAGCAGGTACCCCGTCGTACCCGCCACAGAGAGGTGGCGCTCCGTGGCAAGAAAGGTCGGCAACCAGGTGGTGATGGAGTAATACGCGGCCAGCATTCCGGTCGACAGCGTCGTGGCCAGAATGGTCGTGCGCAATAACGGCGGACGAAAAATATCCAAGAAACCGCCGCGGCGTCCTGCCGCGCCCGCGGCGGCTGCACGCGCGGCGCGCAGCTGCATGAATATTTGCGGCTCCGGTACGTTGCGGCGGATATAGATCACCAGGAGACAAGGAAGGATGCCGAGCCAGAACAGGATTTTCCACGCGATCGCGGCAGGCACCAGCAAACTGACCGCCCAGAACGCCAGCGCGGCCGCCGCCCACCCGACAGACCAGCTGCTTTGCACGAGGCCGGTCGCCTTGCCGCGATGACGTGCGTCAATCATTTCGGCGACCAATACCGACCCCACAGACCATTCTCCGCCGAATCCGAAGCCCTGCATGGCACGTGTGAAAAAGAGCTGGCCAAACGAATTGGCGAACCCGCTCAGGAAGGTGAACACGGCGAACCACACCACGGTGAGCTGTAAAATGCGCGAGCGCCCGTAGCGATCCGCCAGTACGCCCGCGGCCCAACCACCCACGGCGGAGGTGACCAATGCGCCGCTCGCGATGTAGCCCGCCTCCGCCTTGCTCATACCCCAAAGCACGAGCAACGACGGGATGACGAAGCTGTAAATCATGAAATCAAAGCCATCCAAACCGTAGCCGGCGTAGGTAGCCAGCAGCGCGCGCCGTTCCTGAGTCGTCGTCGTTTGCAGCCACATATCTAATGCACCCGTGCGGCCGCGTTCAAGCGCGGGTGCGCAGGCGCAAACTGGTCCAGCTCGCATCCGCCATCCAGCCGCCATCCACGGGCAGGCTGACCCCATTGACGAATCCGCTGCGATCCGCATCCAGGAGAAAGGCGATGGCCTCCGCCACATCCTCTGCACGCGCGAACCGCGCCAGAGGCACCCGCTCAATGATGTCCCGGTCGCTATACGCGCCTGCGCCCTGGTCTGCCGCGTCCATTTCGGTCTTGATCCATCCCGGGCAAACGGCATTCACGCGCACGCCGCGTCCGCCCCATTCGGCGGCCAGCGTCTCGGTCAGACCGATGAGCCCATGTTTCGAGGCATTGTAGGCACTGCGATGGCTGACGGCCGCGAGCCCCGCGATTGAGGCTACATTGACGATGCTGCCGCGTCGGCGATCCAACATCTGCGCACCCAGATAGCGGCACAGAAGAAAGGGCGCGAAAAGGTTGATGGCCATTACGCGCTGCCATTGCTCCGCGCTCGTCTGCTCGGCGGGCACGATCAAGCTGATGCCGGCGTTGTTCACCAATCCGTCCAGGGCGCCGTAGTCGCGGCCAATCGTCTTGGCCAGTTGCTGCACGAAGGACTCCGAGGAGACATCGCCCGAAACGCCGTGCGCATCGCCGCCCAGCGCGCGCAGCCGCGCGCTCTGCTCCTCGACTGCCTGAATATCCACGAGAATGACCCGGCACCCGCGCTGCGCGAGGAGCGCCGCGGCCGTCAGTCCCAAGCCCTGCGCCGCGCCGGTGATCAGAATGGTCTTCATCGAAGCCGTCATGCGTGCTCCGATTTGGACTGCATGTCGAGACAGATCTGCACCGCATGGCCCAAGGATCCGGCAGACTTGTCGGCGCCGCGCATGGTTGAAGCCGCGTCTTCTTCACCTTCCTGCAGCAGCATGCCGGGGAGAAATACCGCAACGATGCAGGCGTTGGAGAACCGCAGCCGCAGCTTCTCTGCCGCAGCATCGCCGAGGCTGCGTTCCTCGCTGGGGAATGCGCTGACCACATACACGATGGAGACGGCCTCGGCGGCATTGGGCGGCATGGCCGCCTCCAAATCCTCCAGCAACATATGGCGTGCGTCTATTTTCTGATCTCGCAGGATGCGCACCAGCAGCTCCGTGGCCAGATCATCGGACATCGAACCCAGCCCCACGCAAACGATCACCGAGCCCGCCGGCACCTGCAGCGGTCCTTGCCAGCGTCCGCTGACCTGTTGGCGTTGTTGGCGCAACAGGCGGCCCGCGGTTGAATGGTCAAGGACGCTGGAACTCAGGCGGCGACGCAAGAGCTTGGGACTATCGCCGCCGATGGCGGCGATCACCGCCACCATCGCAGCGCGAACCCGCGATTGCTGCTCCTGGCTGATCGCGCCGGACAACAGATCCAGCCGGGCGAGATGCAAAGCGGGCAGAAGCACCAGGTCGCAATAGTTGGCGAAGGAATTGCGCTTCAGGAATTCATGCGCGCTGGCAATGATCTCATTCGAGTCCGCGGACAGCGCCCGTTGATAGAAGCGTTGCGGCATGGTCAGCGCCTGGGTGTCGCCCAACAGCACATCGAGCAGGCTCAGCGCCTTGATGTGGCGCCCGGCAACCAACAGGCACAGCGTCAACGGCGTCGACACGATCAAACCGATCGGCCCCCACAGCCAGCTCCAAAAAATGGCGGCGATGACCACCGACAGCGGCGATAGGCCGGTGGTATGCCCGTACAGCTGCGGCTCGACCAGTTGCGCCGCGACCAGCTCGACGACGACGAACAAGCCGAGCGTCGCCAACGCCACGCTCCACCCGGGATCGACCGCGGCGGCGAGCAGCGCGGCGCACAGCGCGGCTATCCAGACGCCGACATAGGGAACGAAGCGCAGCAGCGTCGTCAATGCCGCCCAGACTATTGGGTGCGGCAAGCCGATGACGCTCAAGCCCAACCAGACCAGGATGCCGACGCCGAAATTGACGGCGAACTGCGATACGAAGAAACGCGACAAGCGGTCGCCGGCATCGTTGAGCACCAGCGTCGTCAACCGAATATCCGTGCCGCCGGCGATGCGAATGAAGCGATCGCGCAACGCCTCTTGCTCGAGCAGCACGAAGATGAGCACGACCACGACGATGCCGGTCGTCTCGATGTATACCCAGATGGAGCCCAATACCCGCTGGATGACTTGCAAAGAATTGGCCGGCGCCTCGTGCAATTCGACCGGAATGGGCATTTGCGGGCCCGCGGCGTCGGTCTGCGGCGTCGTTTGGGCCTGCTGTACCCCGGGATTCCTATTGAGGACCCTTCGAGCCTGCGCCGTCAACGCACTGACGCGTTTGAGCGTGAGGTTGTTCAGCGTCTCGACCTTGCGTTCCAACGTCCGTTCATAATTCGGCAGGCTTTCGGACATGTGCACCAGCTGCGTACCGATGACCGCGGCGACCGCGCCGAATGACAGCGCCAGCACCAGCACCGCCGCGATCACCGACAACGTTTGTCCCAGGCCGATGCGCCGCAATCCGCGCACCAGCGGTGCAATCAAAAGACTCAGTATGAAAGCCAGGGTGATCGGCACGAGTACATCGCGCGCGAAGTACAGCAAGGCCAGCAGCGTCGCCGTCGAAATGATCCCCAACGCCCTGTCGCGAATCGGCGAGTTAAGCGGGACGGTGTTGTCGGCGGGTGCCATGCCTCATTTTGGCACAGAGCCAGGCTCATCAGCGGCGTTGACGGCAACAAAGACGCAGCATTTGACCCTGTCCGCCAGCGACGCGCGCTTCGATCCCGACCACCACGAGCCTCCGCTCGGACGTGGATAGTGACCGAGCACGATGAGATCGATGTTCAGCCGATGGGAGAACGCAATGATCTCGTCGATGTAGTCGCCGCTGGTCAGGGAGCCCTCCGCGCTGACGCCGCGCGCTTTCAGCCAATCGATGGACTCAGTCAAGAGTTTCCGATACCGGGCCGCCTCATCGACGATGCAGGCCTGTCCCGCCGCACCCGCCAGCACCGTGGGATTGACCGCATCATCGGTGGCAATGGACAGGACGTGCACCTGCGCGCCAAGCAGCACCGCCAGCTCCGCGCCGCGGCGCAGTGCCCGCCGGCCCGCTTCCGTACTGTCGTAGCAAAGCAGCACGCGCTTGAACATGCGATCACTCCAAATCGAATCGCAGACTCACCGTCCCGGTCTCGGCGCCCGTCGCGTCCCAACTCCACTCATCAAAGCATGCGCGGCGTCTTTCATCAATGCGCACCACGGTAGAGCAGCGGGTGCCGTAGTCGGGAGCGCGGACAAAGGCGCTCGAGAGCAGCCGCTCCCATTCCAGGCTGACGCCGGTTCGAGGCAATTGATCGTCCGGCGCGACTGAGTCGTCGCGCAGCAGTGCGAGCACCGGGTCGGTGGTTTCCAGGTTGGTGAGCGCCTGCGACAAGCGCGACTTGGCCATTTGCACTTTCGGCCAGGGGGTGTCCAGCAGATCGTTCGACAACCCGTAGATTCCCGGCTCCAATTCCCGCCCGGCACCGCGCATGCTCTCGTAGACTGCAAGGCGTTCGCCATCGGAAAACAGCAGATTGAAGCCGTTGTAGTCAGCACTCACGCTGCGTAAATATTCCAAGGTCCGGGAGGTGCTGTCGGCGGATGTCAGGATTGAGGCGACCAGTGTGCCGCGGCTCGGAGCATCGGCGCGTCGCTCCGCGGTGCCGCGGTAATTCGTCAGCGCCGCGAATCGGCCGGTCCTAGTAATCCCGAGCCAGGTCCCGCCCGCCGACAGGTCTCGCCCCGCGAGTATGGGCGGCTGCGACGGCCACCATTGCGCCGCAGCCGTCGGACGCGAATGCAGCTCATCGCGGTTGGCGGCGATGACGCATCGATGTTTCGCGTGGCCCTGCCACGCGATCAATATCAAGCACATTCAAACTCCTTGCGCTCGACTGTATCACCTGGATTGCCTGCCGAGCGGAGCGCGATATACACTTGAAGGCAACGAACCGCTTCAATTTTGGGGAGAGTGAGATGCGCCTGAACCGATCGCAGAATCAAGTGTTTTGCAGCGTCGCCGCGGCCATGGCGTGTTGTGCCCTCTCCCTCGGTGCGGCTCAAGACAGCCGCGCGGCAAACGCCGGCGCCTGCGAGCGCGATGACAGCGGTCTTAAGCTACCCGCAGGATTTTGCGCGACCATATTCGCCGACGGGATCGGACATGCGCGACATGTAGTCGTCGCCGACGACGGCGCTGTGTACGTGAATACCTGGTCGGGGCGCTACTACGGCAACGACAAGCCCCATGACGGCGGATTTTTAGTGGCGCTCAAAGACACGAAGGGCACCGGCAAAGCCGATGTGAACGAGCGATTCGGCGCGACGGTGCAAAGCGGCGGCGCCGGCGGTACGGGCATCGGCATCTACAAAGGCTGGTTGTACGCCGAGCTCAATGACAAAATCCTCAAGTATCCGCTGAAGAAAGGCTCCCTCCTGCCGGGTGAAAATTCGCAGGTCGTGGTCAGCGGATTGCCCTTGGGCGGCGATCATCCGATGCACCCCTTCGCGATCGATGCGGGCGGGGAGATGTATATCGATGTCGCCAGTGCGACCAACTCCTGCCAGGAGAAGAACCGCACCCTGAAATCCCCGGGCATCAATCCCTGCACGGAACTCGAAACCCGCGGCGGCGTATGGCGCTACGACGCAAAGAAGACCAATCAAGTCTTTTCTCCGAAGGAGCGCTATGCGACGGGTATCCGCAATGGCGAAGGCTTTGCGGTCGACGCCATCGGGCATCACATTTTCGTGACCCAGCACGGCCGGGACCAGCTGCACACCAACTGGCCGGACGTCATCAAGGACGCGGACAAAGAGGCCACGCTGCCATCCGAAGAAGTGATGCTGCTGCAGCAAGGCGGCGATTATGGTTGGCCGATGTGTTATCACGATCCGTTCCTACCAGGCCTGGTGCTCGCACCCGAATATGGCGGCGATGGAAAGACGGCGGGCCTGTGTGCGCAGAAGCTTCCCCCCGTGGCTTATTTCCCGGCACATTGGGCGCCGAACGGCATGGTGCTGTACGACCAGAAACAGTTTCCCGCCCGCTACCAGAAGGGCCTCTTCATTGCGTTCCACGGCTCGTGGAATCGCGCTCCGTATGCGCAAGGCGGCTACAACGTGGTGTACCAAGCGCTGTCCGGCGACAAGGCGTCGGGCAAGTGCGAAATCTTCGCCGACGGATTTGCCGGCGCGGACAAGTCGCCTGAAAAGGCGGCGCATCGCCCCGACGGCTTGGCGATCGGACCGGACGGCGCGCTTTTCGTGACCGACGATGTGGCGGGCCGAATCTACCGCATCGTCTACAAGGGTGGCGCGGATGCGGCTGGTCAGACAGTGCCCTGTCCGAGCGCGACCGACTCCCCAGGCTCCATCGCTGCCGCCCAAGCCGGCCCGCCGGAAGGCACGCATCCCGACGCAGGCTCCGACACCAGCGGGTTGACGGCGCCTCCGGGCACGACGCCATCCATGGTGGCCCTCGGCAATCGCGTCTATCACGGCCAGGCAGGTGGAGCGACTTGTACCGGATGCCACGGCGCTGACGCAAAGGGTTCGCCGCTGGGTCCGGACCTCACCGCCAACAAATGGCTGTGGAGCAACGGCAGCTATGCGGGGATCGCCGCCACCGTTGCCGCCGGCGTTGCACAGCCGAAGAACTATCGTTCGCCGATGCCGGCGATGGGCGGAGCACAGCTCAGCAGCGACCAGGTGATGGCGGTGTCGGCCTACATTTGGGCACTGAATCATCGCGCCGCGCCTTAGCCCGGGCGCACGTTAGTCGGGCGCGCCTTGGCCGGCGCGCGCGTTAGCCGGGCGCGCCGACGGTCAACAGCTCCTCGAAGAAGCCGCCGATTTGACGCGCACGATCGACGAAGTGGATCTCTAGAATCCAATGGCGCGGCAAGCCGTTGTCGTCCGGTTCGCGCAACGAGATTGAATTGCCGTGCCGTATCCGAAGGTGATCCGGATCCTGCGGCCGGGTCTCATGCGGAAAGTGCCCGATCAAATGTCCGGCGGCGCTGTGGCCGAACTCCCATCCGTATTCCGCGGCGAGGCCCGCGACAAAGTCGTACAGCTGCCCTGCGGTGAGCGCCGGCGTCTGCTCGTACAATCGCTTGCCGCGCGCAAAGGCCTCGGCGAGGTTGCCGACCAGGCGATGCTTGATCGGATCGGACCCCAACACGTAGGTTCGGCCAAAATCGGCTTCCCACGCTTCGAACACAGGCCCTAAGTCCAGGTACACCACGTCGTCCTCGGTGATGCGCCGGTCGTTGTCCGGATCGTGGTAAGTCAGCAAGGTATTGGGTCCGGAGCGCACAATCCGCTTATGCCAATGGCGGCTTACGCCAAATCGCGATTGCGCCAGCGCATGGATCTCCACCGTAAGCTCGCTTTCGAGCTTGCCCGCCTTCACCATGCCGCTCTCCACAATCTCGTCGAACAGCGCCTCGGCCTTGATCTGCGCGGACCACAGCTGGGTCGACACGGCGTCCATCAATTCAATGCACCTTCGAGCATTTCGATCCAGTGCATCACCGGCGTTGATGTTCCGGATTGCAGATGCTGAATGCAGCCGACATTCGCGGATAAGATGCATTCCGCATCGAGCTTGGCAAGATTGGTCAGCTTGCGGTCGCGCAGTGCCTGCGCGAGCTGCGGCTGCAAGATCGAGTATGTCCCGGCCGAGCCGCAGCACAGATGACTTTCCTCGTATGCAGCCGACACATCGAAACCCAGCGCCCGCAGGTGCAATTCGACGCCGCCGCGCAATTTTTGCCCATGCTGCAGCGTGCAGGGTGCGTGAAACGCGGCACGCCGCGAGGCGGCACCGCACACCTTATCCTTGAGGGCGGGGACGAGCAGCGGCAACAACTCGCTCAAGTCGCGCGCCAATCCGCTGACGCGTGCCGCCCGTTCGGCGTAGGCGGCGTCGTGCGCCAACGCATGTCCGTACTCCTTGATGGCCAGGGTGCACGCGCTGGCGCTCGAAATAATCGCTTCAATGCCGCCTGATGACAGCTGCGTACTCCAGGCATCGATATTGCGCCGCATGTCATCGAGGCCGCCTTTGGCGTCGCTCAAATGCGTGCGCAGGGCGCCGCAACAGCCCGTACCGGCCGCATGGATGGTTTCGATACCCGCTGCATCGAGCACGCGAATGGTTGCGCGATCAATGTTCGGCAGCATCGCGGGCTGTACGCAGCCTTGCAGCATCAGCACCTTGCGGGGCCGGCTCGCGCGCGCCGCGTCCGCGGCCGGCATGGCACTGCGCCTCGGCACCTTGTCCCTGAGTATCTTGGGCAGTAGCGGGCGCAACATTTGCCCAAGCCGCAAGGCCGGCGCAAACCAGCCTGACGTCAGCCCCTCCTTCAACGACCAGCGCGCCGCCTTTTCGAGAGGGGGGCGCGGCACTCGCGCCTCCACCAAAGTCCTACCGATCTCAACCAGATGGCCAAACGCGACGCCGCTTGGACAGGTCGTCTGGCAATTGAGGCAGGTCAAGCAACGATCCAAGTGCTGCTGCGTGCTGCGCGTGACGTCCGCGCCTTCGAGCAGCTGCTTGATGAGATAGATGCGCCCGCGCGGCCCATCCAATTCATCGCCGGTCAATTGGTAGGTGGGACACGTCGCATTGCAGAAGCCGCAGTGCACGCATTTGCGCAGGATTGCCGCCGCTTCCTTGCCCGCGTCGGTCCCGACAAATTCTGGAGCGAGGTGCGTCTGCATAAGGCTCAAAGCCCCGCGTACAGGCGGCCGGGATTGAAGATGCCGTCGGGATCGAACGACTTTTTCAAACCTTGGTGGATGCGCATCAGAATGGTGTTCAATGGCGCGAATACACGGGTTCTGTCCGCGCCTCGGATCAAGGTTGCGTGACCGCCGGCGCGCGCGGCCGCATCCCGGACTTCCGCAGCCGGCGCCGTGGTGCGCCACCAACGCTGCGCCCCGGCCCACTCGATGAATTGTTGTCCCGGCAACGTGAGGGAGGCCGCCACGGCCGGCACGGACAAGCGCCACAGCGACTCGCCGCGGACCGAACTTGCCGCGTCGAGCGAAAAGAACTCCGCGCTCTGATCGCGCACGCTCAGCCACCATGCATCGGCGGCGGCTGTATCCATGCGCGCGCCGCCGAGCCGCTCGCACGCCGCGGACACGGCGGCGCGCGCCCCTGCCAGACGCAGGTACAACCGGTCCGCGTGCCAGGCAGTGGCGTTGATCGGCCAAGGCTGCCGTCCCCAACGGCTTAAGTTTTCCAGCGCCTGCTGCTCGTCCCAGTCAAACGTCAGCGTTGCCGTGGCTACGCTTGCCGGCAATACCTTGATCGACACGTCGCAAATGACGCCAAGAACACCTAACGATCCCACCAGCAATCGCGACACGTCGTAACCGGCCACATTTTTAGAAACCTGTCCGCCGAAAGTGAGGACTTCGCTGCGTCCGTTGAGGAGCGTGACACCCAGTACATGGTCGCGCACCGATCCCACGCTGGCACGCGCAGGTCCGGACAGCCCAGCCGCCACCATGCCTCCCACGGTACTGCCCGGCGCGAAGCGCGGCGGTTCGAACGGCAGGCACTGACCGTGTTCCTGAAGCGCCGCCTCCAATTCTTCGAGCCGAGTCCCGGCGCGGGCGGTCACCACCAGTTCGGTGGGCTCATAGCTGCTGATTCCGGAGAGCTCCGTCACATCGAGGGGCGTGCCGACGGGCGCTTCGCCGTAGAACCGTTTTGTGCCCCCGCCGCGGATTTCGAGCGGCGCCCGCTGCGCGCGGGCACCGTCCACTTGGTCAATGAGGCGCGCGAGCGTGGCATCCGAGGCGTGCATCAAAATCTCGGCAGCTCGGGGAAGGGCAGCATGCCGCGGTGCACGTGCATCTTTCCGTACTCCGCGCAGCGCTGCAGCGTGGGAATGACCTTTCCGGGATTGAGCAGCTCGAGCGGATCGAAGGCGCTCTTCACGCCAAGAAATTGCGCGCGCTCGCCCGGCGAGAACTGCACGCACATCGAGTTCAGCTTCTCCACCCCGACGCCGTGTTCGCCGGTGACGGTTCCGCCAAGACGCACACTGGTCTCCAAAATATCCGCGCCGAACTGTTCGCAGCGGCGCATTTCGTCGGCATCCTCGGCATCGAACAAAATCAGCGGATGCAGATTGCCGTCGCCGGCGTGAAACACGTTCACGCAGCGCAGCCGGTACTTCGCTTCCATTTGCTGAATGGCGCGCAACATCTCCGCCAGGCGTTTGCGGGGAATCGTGGAGTCCATGCACATGTAGTCGGGGCTGATCCCGCCGGAAGCCGGAAAGGCATTCTTACGGCCGCTCCAAAATTTCAAGCGCTGCGCTTCATCGCGGCTGACTTCGATTCGCGAGGCGCCGGCGGCCTTGAGAACCGCCTCCATGTGCGCGACTTCTTCCTCCACCTCTTCAGGCGTGCCGTCGCTTTCGCACAGTAGAATGGCGGCCGCTTCGAGGTCGTAGTCCGCGTGTACAAACGCGTCCACGGCGGCCGTCATGGCCTTGTCCATCATCTCGAGGCCCGCGGGAATGATGCCGTGTGCAATCACACTGGCCACCGCCGCGCCCGCCGACTCGATGTCGCTGAAGCTTGCCATGATGCAGCGGGCCAGTTGCGGCTTAGGTATCAGTTTGACGGTGACCTCGGTGGTCACCGCCAGCATGCCTTCGCTGCCGATGATGATCGACAGCAGGTCCAGACCCGGCGCATCCAGCGCTTGCGAGCCGAACTCCACCGGCTCGCCGTCCGCCATGAAGCCCCGTACTCGAAGCACATTGTGCAGCGTCAAACCGTACTTGAGACAGTGCACGCCGCCGGAGTTTTCGGCGACGTTGCCGCCGATGGTGCAGGCGATTTGACTGCTGGGGTCCGGCGCATAGTACAAACCGTAGGGTGCGGCCGCGTCGCTGATCGCCAGGTTACGCACCCCGCACTGGGCGATTGCCGTGCCCGACGTGGGATCGATTTTCAGTTTGTTGAACTTGGCGAGCGATAGGACGACGCCCGTGTGGTGCGGTGTCGCCCCGCCCGACAATCCGGTGCCGGCGCCGCGCGCCACGACCGGCACACCCATTTTATGACAGGTGCGGAGTATCGCCGCGACCTGAGCCTCGCTGTCCGGCAGGACGACCACCATGGGCGAGGTTCGGTAGGCGGTCAGCGCGTCGCACTCGAAGGGCGCGGTGTCCTCGTGACGAAATAGGATTGCCTCATGCGGCAAAACCTTAATCAGTGCGGCAACGACGTCATGTTGACGCTGCAGCCTTTGCACTTCCTGACCTACGAGGGATGTTGAAACGCTCACCTCTATTATTATGCACCTAGTGACGCGTCTGCCCAGCGGTCGCGCGCCGTCGAGCACGCAATTCCTACATCTCTTGCCCTGTTACGGATTTCCGATTATTAGGGTAGGATTCGGTGGAAGGCAATGCGGTGGCGTAACAAACCGCAATAGGGGCACACGATGTTTCATCAGATACTAACTCCCGTCGGCGGTAGTCTCGGACTGTCGTTTTTGGTCGCGATACTGCCGATCTTAACTGTCCTCATCCTTCTCGGCGTGGTCAGGCGTCCGGCCTGGCAGGCCGCGTTGGCCGGTCTGATCGTCGGCCTCATCATCGCCGTCGGCGTTTGGGATCTGCCGGTCAAAACCGCGTTCGCCGCGGCATCCAATGGCGCCGTGTTCGCGCTCTGGCCGGTCATGTGGATCGTGATCACAGCCTTGTTCGTGTACAACATCGCGGTTTGCTCCGGCCGCTTCGATGCGTTTCGCGCATGGATCATCCAGCATTTGCCCAACGACCGGCGCATCGTGCTCATCGTCATCGCCTTCTGCTTCGGCGCGCTGCTCGAAGGCATTGCCGGATTCGGCACGCCGGTTGCGATCACTTCATCGCTGCTCATCATGTGCGGCTTTCCGGCGCTCGAGGCCATCGTGTTCGTGCTGATTTTCAACACCACGCCGGTGGCGTTCGGCGCGCTCGGCACCCCGGTCACCGTACTGGCTGCGGTCACCGGACTCCCGGCGCATGAACTGGGCCAAATGATCGGCCGCCAACTTCCCATCATGGCTGCGATACTGCCCTTCTATGTCATGGGCCTGTATGGCGGCTGGCGCTCGATCAAGTCATTGTGGCCGGTGCTCACCGTCGCCGGCCTAAGTTTTGGTTTGGCGCAATTTGGCGCATCCAACTATCTCGATTACACCTTGACGGACGTGTTCGCGGCGCTGGCCTCATTGGCCGTCACGCTGCTGTTCCTGCAAGTGTGGCGGCCGGCGCCTGATCCCGAATTTGTGATCGTCCAGAAGTCCGGCGAGGATACCAATCCGGCCTTTAAGAATGTACCCGCCTGGCAAGGCTGGATGCCCTGGCTGGTGGTGACCGCCGTCGTCATCGTGTGGACCTATTTCAAGGTCGCCACGGTAGGAGCGCAGTCCATTCCCTGGCCGAACTTGGACAAGGCCGTGGCAATCACGCTTTACAAGGATAAGGTCTACGCGGCGGTCTGGGCCTTCCAGCCCCTGGCCACAGGCACGGCCATTCTGGTCGCTGCGCTCATCGTTGCGCTGTTGGTCCGGATCTCGGTCTCCGATCTGGTTCAATGCGCCGTGCGCACGATCCGCCAAATCTGGCAGGCCGTCATAACGGTCATGCTCATCGTGGCGCTGGCCTATGTGATGAACTACTCCGGATTGGCCTATTCGATCGGCCTTGCCGTCGCATCGACCGGACATTGGTTCGTGCTGTTTTCGCCCTTCCTCGGTTGGATCGCGGTGTTCCTATCGGGCAGCGATACCTCGGGCAACGCCCTGTTCGGGAATCTGCAAGTGGTGGCGGCGAGACAGCTCGACTTGAATCCTGTGCTGTTCGCAGCAACCAATTCCTCCGGCGGCGTCCTCGGCAAGATGATTTCGCCGCAAAATATTGCGACCGGCGTGTCGGTCACCAATTTGAAGGGCCAGGAGGGCGCGGTTCTCGCGCGCACCTTCATACACAGCATCATTTTGACGCTGGTGTTGGTGGTGATCGTGATCATTCAGCAGTTCGTGGTGCCGGGAATCATTCCCGCGGTCGTCGCGAAATGATGGTGCCCCGGGCAGGAATCACTAAACCGGGGTAACATTATGATTTGACGGGTGTATTCGGCGATGCACATTATCGGATACCCCGTTAGATACCCCGATGGCATTGTGACGTGAGCCGACCGAGCTGGACGCTCCACAACCGGCGATCACCGATCCGGACGCCCAATGCCACGTCAATCACCTGGATCGGCCGAAGGTTCCGTTCCAGCTCGGCCGTTTACGGGGTCGCTGCTGTTGTCGCGCGGTCGATCCCGAGCAACATGCGCAACGCGGCAGCACCGGTCGATAGCGCGTACACCGCAAATTGAATCGATGGCTCAACGGGATCGGGCAACCCTTGGCCATGACGATACGGGTGCATCGCATCGACCCAATCAGCCAACCCATCGAACAAATGCTTCGTGCTTTGTTGTTCAATCGCATCGGTCGTTTGGCTCAATGCTATCGGCAACAATTTATTTTTAACCTGAAACGCGTTCAGATTCTTGCTCGGAGAGTCCATCAAACGCGCAAGGATTTCGATTGCCTCGAAAATCGAGCGAACCGCAAATTTTGTGTTGGGCGGGTGTTCGTCCAAGAATTTGGCTCTGCCCTGCGCGTTGCGCGCATCGCAAGAAATACGGGTAGCGCCATGATGCGCGCTGATCCGAATTACACCGTGGAGGAATCGTTCGTAGAGTCTCGGAGGCTAGCGCGGCATAAGTGAGCTAGAAATGATCAATGAAACTTCGGTTACGATTAACAGCACGGATCGTAGCGAGGAAGAGTCGGCAATCAAGAGAATTGCCGTTCTATCGTCATCGCACAAGGGATAGAGGGATGAAGGAGCGGTCTCTAGTGCAACCGCTCTGGCGGCGAGAGTGTCGGCGGCGTAATCGCTTTAGTAGACGCCTACTACGTCGCAGATGCCGGATCGGCTGGCCTCGTGAGTTTGTTTTCCGCCGAGCATCATGCACGACGGGACATTGGCTATCGCCCACGCCCCACCGTTGGTAAAAACTGAAGAATACACCAAACAACGCGTTACTGTATGCATATACATAGTACCTACAACACGTCTTTCCAACGTGTTTGCCGTTTACCGGTAAACGGTATATATTCGGTCCGTGGCAATTCAGGGATTTAGTTGCGCGGAGACGCAGGAGCTGTTCGAAACAAATCGCTCGGCGCGCTTTGGAGCGATACACAAAGCGGCGACACGGAAGCTTTCTATGCTACAGGCTGCAACAAGCCTTGAGTCTTTGAAGTCGCCGCCTGGCAATCGATTAGAGGCACTAACCAGAGATAGGGTGGGTCAACACAGCATAAGGATTAATGATCAATTTCGCCTTTGTTTTAGGTGGACTGATGCAGGTCCGATAGACGTTGAAATCACTAATCATTACGCGTGAAGGAGTAGAAACATGACTTTCAAGAACGGAATGCGCCCAGTTCATCCGGGTGAAGTGCTCAGCAAGGAGTATCTTGAACCCTTGGATATGAGCGTTAATGCGCTAGCTAAGGCGTTGCATATAACTCCTTCGCGCATCAACGACATCGTCCTTGAGCGCCGCGGTGTTACCGCAGATACCGCTATTATGCTTGCTCGCTACTTCGGCGGGGATCCTCAGTTTTGGTTGAACCTGCAGACCATATACGATTTGCGCAAAGCTGAACGCTCGGCGGAGACCAGACGCGCCGTGCGTGAAATTGAACCGTTAGAGCAAACTGGAGAGCATGAAGCGGTAGCATGATCATCAGACCGATCATGATCAAAGCCACCTAAAGGCACGCAAGTAAACGCCAGTGGCGGACTTTTTGACTTATCTACAGTCGATTACATCAGGGCTTTTTGCCCTTTTAGGCGCATTAATAGGCGCTTAACCACTCTGTCGGTTTCAAAATCTAATCTGAGTCAGTCTGCCAAGCTTGAACGTGAGCGCTCCAAACTAATAAAAGGTGAAGAGTTGGTTGGGCTGCTCAGCGACTTATCTAGTTGGCAACCCCGAACAGACAGAGAACTGCTTACCGAAATTGCGGAACTCTCGCTGAAGCGAACTCGGGCCTATGTCATCGCAATAACTTATTTCCCAGTTTTGAAAGAACGAGCCGGCACGTTTTACGACCAAGGCATCACAGCACTCGTAGCCATTCGGATGCACGCGATAGATTACGAAGGGGGCTCTCCTGCCGTGGAACTGGATCTTCTTAAGGATCTGTACTCTGAATTCAGAGCGTATGCAGAAGACCTAACGAGTTTGGTAGCGGCAGAAATGGCCAAGACAATTGGCCCTATCTAACGGTCAGCCTTTGTGTTTTTATTAGACAAACTTGGGATTTATTAGACAGTAGGGATGTATCGAAGCACAGCAAATGCCTATAAAAAGAGTGCCCCGGGCAGGAATCGAACCTGCGACCTAGCGCTTAGGAGGCACT
>DATHKV010000086.1:0-14928 GCA_035488895.1 Steroidobacteraceae bacterium | reverse complement strand
ATTCGAACCCATAACAGTCGCCGCGTCGCGAACGCCTCGCTGCTGATCGACGCGGCGGGCAAGCGGGTTGCCCGCTACGACAAGATTCATTTGTTCGACGTGACCATCCCCGGCCGCGACGAGCAGTACCGGGAATCCACGCACGTGCTTCCCGGGCGCGAGCCCGTCATCGCCGACACGCCCGTGGGCAGACTCGGGCTTTCGGTGTGCTACGACATGCGCTTTCCGGAGCTGTATCGCGAGCTCGTGTCGCAGGGTGCGGAATGGCTGGCGATGCCTGCCGCGTTCACCGTTCCCACCGGGCGGGCGCACTGGGAGACCTTGCTGCGCGCGCGTGCCATCGAGAATTTGTGCTACGTGGTTGCGCCTGCGCAGGTTGGGTTGCACACGAGCGGCCGTGAAACCTACGGCGATTCGTTGATCGTGGATTATTGGGGTCAGGTGTTGTCGCGCTTGGCAAAGGGTACCGGAGTGATCACAGCAGACATCGATTTGGCGGCGCAAGCCGAATCCCGCGCGCGCTTCCCTGCATTGGACAATCGTCAGCTGGGACTGGCGCACGCCGCGGCGCTGACATGAACGCACGCAGCGCCGAGATGATTCAGCCATCCTTCGCCGTGGCCGAAAAGATGATCCTGACGCCTTCGGGACTCGATGAGCGTCGCCTGAGCCAGGTGCTGGATGTGATCCTGAGCCGGGGCGTGGATTACGCGGATCTATATTTCGAACTGTCGCGCGAGGAGTCTTGGTCGCTCGAGGATGGCATCGTCAAGGACGGCGCGCACAGCATCGAGCAGGGTGTGGGCGTGCGCGCCATCAGCGGCGAGAAAACCGGTTTTGCCTACACCGACGAGGTGTTGTTGCCGGCGCTGCTCGAGGCCTCCGACGCGGCCCGCGCGATTGCCCGCAGCGGCGGCAAGCAGGCGGTCAAGACCTGGCAACGGCCCTCGAATCATCGGCTGTATTTAGCCGTAGATCCGCTCGACGCCATCAAGGACGAGGACAAGGTCGCCTGGCTGATGCGCATCGATGCCGATACGCGCCGGCTCGATCCGCGCGTGAAGCAGGTCATGGCGTCGCTGGCCGCGGTGCATGAAATCGTGCTGATCGCCTCGAGCGACGGCACGCTGGCGGCGGATGTGCGGCCGCTGGTGCGCATCAACGTCTCGGTCATCGTCGAGCAGAACGGCCGGCGCGAGCAGGGCTACAGCGGCGGCGGCGGCCGTTTCGGCTTCGATGAGCTCCTGCAAGGCGACGCGCCGTTCGAGCATGGACGCGAAGCGGTGCGTCAGGCGCTGGTCAATCTGGACGCGGTGGCGGCGCCCGCGGGTTCAATGACGGTGGTGCTCGGGCCGGGCTGGCCGGGCATATTGCTGCACGAGGCCATCGGGCATGGTTTGGAGGGCGATTTCAACCGCAAGGGAACCTCGGCATTCTCGAATCGCATCGGCCAGAAAGTCGGCGCGGACGATGTCACGGTGGTCGATGACGGCACGCTGAATCGCCGGCGCGGGTCTTTGAACGTGGACGATGAGGGTACGCCGACGCAATGTACGACGCTCATCGAGAACGGCATCCTGCGCGGCTACATCCAGGACAAGATGAATGCGAAGTTGATGGGCATGGCGCCCACCGGCAACGGCCGGCGCGAGTCGTTTGCGCACATGACGCTGCCGCGCATGACCAACACCTACATGCGGGCCGGTTCGCGCGCGCCCGAAGAGATCATTGCGTCGGTCGACAAGGGCCTGTACGCCGTGAACTTCGGCGGCGGCCAGGTGGACATCACCTCGGGTAAATTCGTGTTTTCCGCGAGTGAGGCCTACTTGATCGAAAACGGCAAGGTCGGCGCGCCGGTCAAAGGCGCAACGCTGATCGGCAATGGCCCCGACGTACTGACGCGCGTCAGCATGGTGGGCAACGATCTGAAGCTCGACGGCGGGGTCGGGACCTGCGGCAAGGAAGGGCAGTCGATCCCGGTCGGTGTCGGCCAGCCCACGCTGCGCATCGATGCATTGACCGTCGGCGGTACCGGCTGACGTCGCCACTTTTCTCTGGAGACTAAAGACGATGAAATTCTACCGACCGGCAGCGCTGGTCCTTGGCTTGAGTGCGGGATTGGGTTTAAGCGCTGCGCAGGCGGCGGACATGGGTGCGCAGCTGGGGCTGCCGGCCAATGCAGTTGCGTCGATGCAGACGATCGATGCGCACCGCATCGCTGAGCATGTGCGATTTCTGTCGGGCGATCTGCTCGAAGGGCGCGGCCCGGGCACGCGCGGCGGCGATCTTGCCGCGAACTACATCGCGACCCAGTTTGCCTTGTACGGCTTGAAACCCGCCGGCGACAACGGCTCCTATCTGCAAAAAGTGGACTTCGTCGGCGTGAAGACCTTGCCGGCCACGTCCGCTTCCCTGCAGCCCGCCCATGGCACCGCGATGGATTTGAAGCTGACCGAGGACTATGTGGCCGGCAATCAAACCCAGACCGGCAGCGCCGACATCGATGCGCCCATAGTGTTCGTCGGTTACGGCATCGAGGCACCCGAATACAAGTGGGACGACTTCAAGGGCGTGGACGTCAAGGGCAAGGTCGTGCTCGTCATCGTCAACGAGCCGCCGTCCAAGGATCCGAAATTCTTCAATGGCGAGGCCATGACCTACTACGGCCGCTGGACCTACAAGTTCGAAGAGGCCGCGCGCAAGGGGGCGGTCGGCGCCTTGATCATCCATCGCACCGACCTCGCGAGCTACGGCTGGGACGTGGTGCGCAATTCCTGGAGCGCCGAGCAGGTCGCGCTGGGCAACGACAAGGATCCGAAGCTCAAGGCGGCGGCGTGGATTCAGCTCGAGGTGGCGAGAAAACTCATGAGCGCGGCCGGCCTCAATCTCGATGAGATGATGACGGCCGCGGGCACGCGGCAATTTCAGGCCAGGGAATTGCCGGTGCGCTTCAAGGCGCATATCGAGAGCACGGTGCGCAAATTCGAGTCTTACAACGTATTGGGGCTGTTGCCGGGCAAAGAGGGCGGCGCCCAAGCCGTGGCCTATTCGGCTCACTACGATCATCTCGGCATCGATCCTGCAGCAAGCGGCGATAACATTTACAACGGGGCGGTCGACAACGGCACGGGTTGCGGCATTCTGCTGGAAATGGCGCACGCGTTTGCCGCCTCCGCCGCACGGCCCCCGTCGTCCGTGCTGTTTGCCGCGGTGACCGCGGAGGAGAAGGGCTTGTTGGGCTCGAATTATCTCGGCAAGCACCTACCCATACCGGCGGGCAAGATCGCCCTGGACTTGAATTACGACGCCATACTGCCGATGGGCATGCCGCAATCCGTCAATGTGACCGGCGCCGAGCGCACCTCTTTTTATCCAACCGTGGAAAAAACCGCGGCGGTGTTCGGATTTGAGATTCAGGCGGATGCCGAACCCGGCGCCGGACACTACTACCGTTCAGATCACTTCAGCATGGCGCGCGCCGGCGTGCCGGCATTCTCCGTCAATACCGGCGCAAAGTTTTTGGGTCACCCGGCTGAATGGGGCCGGCAACAACATGAGGAATACACGGCGAAACACTACCATCGGCCGAGCGATGAATTCTCGCCGGCGATGGATTTCACCAGCGATGCGGCGGTCGCGAAATTTGGATTTGCGTTGGGGTGGCAGGCAATGCTGTCGAAAGGGACGGTGAACTGGCTGCCGGGCGATGAGTTTGAAGCGACTCGGCAGCGGGTCATTTCGCACTGACGCGGATTTGACACGCACTCTCTGACATAACGCGCTGTCATAAGCTGGTTGGCGTTCAATGCGTCGCTTTCGTGCGACGAGCTTCCGCCGCTGCGACTGTGAATCCAGCGCAGCGTGCGCCAAGTCTCATCAGGCTTGGGCCGGGACTCGGTAGTCTCCACTCCGACATTAAACGACGGAGTTTCCATGGCCGACCATTCAATGACAGGTACGTTCCAAATCCCGCAGGATCTGTTGTCCGAGGCGAAGCGCACCAAACCCAAGAACGATCCATTGCACGTCGAGGGATGGCGCAACTCCTGGCTGTCACGGCTCGCGGAAAAGCTGGTCGGAAAAGACTAAGGGTGTCAGAAAAAGCTGAGGGGCCGCGTAGGAAAAGATGACCGCCCGGCAGGCGGCCGGCTCGCCGTTCAATCTTAAGTCAAATAGGTGGCCTCCCTTGAGGCATCCGCATTACCATGGCGCTGGGGGAGGATTTACCCATGCGCTTGGCTCGTCCTGTTTACGAAAGTTTGCCCGTCATCTACATGCTGATCGGTGCGCTCGCTATTTTTCTTTTTTATATCAATCCGCCTGGATTCGCCGGCAAAGCGGCGTTCCTCATCGGCGTATTCGCCGAGACGGCGGCGCTGACGTTGTTCCTGCGGCGTCAGGACTGCCGTGAATTGAATCGCGAATACACCGGCGAAACGATCGAACTGCCCTCGAACCTCAATCGCTAGCTGATCTTCGGGTGTTCGATGACCCCCGTCGCCCCGTGGGCATCGACGGGATCGTGAGCGCTTCTCATCCGGGGCGAGCGCTCGTCGATGTACATGATCTCGTGCTGGCCCACCTGCACCACGTCGCCGTCGTTCAAGTTGTGGCGCCGCACGCGCTTCAACTGAACGAAAATGCCGTTGGTGCTGTTGAGGTCTTCGATCAGGCAGGAATCCTGCTGCGTCACGATCTGACAATGATGCCGGCTGATGAATTTGCTGTCGATTTGCAGATCATTGTCGGGCGTACGGCCGATCACCAATCGCCCCGGTTTCAGTTCGCGCTCCACCACGGTCTTGCCTTCGATGGCGAGCAGGATGCGGCCCACCACGTGCCCGGTTTCCGCGCTGGGCGGCATGTGCTCATGCTCCATGCTCGGCGCTCTCATTCGATTGGTGCCGGAGGCGAACTCAACCCACTGCAATTCGCGTATCGCCGCCTGCAGTTCATCCATGCCGACCGTGTCTTTGTTCTTGCCGAACGACGCCATCAGACAGGTATCGCATAGCGTGTTGATCAAGCGCGGCACGCCGCCCGTGTACTTGTAGATCGTTGCGTGCGTGTCTTCGGCGAAAATGCGCCGGCCCTGCGAGCCCGCGACCTCGAGTCGATGATCGATGTAGGCGCTGGTCTCGGCTTTGGTGAGGGCGGTCAGATGAAAACGCAGGCGCACGCGCTGCGACAGCTGGATCAACTCTTTCGAGTTGAGCTTCTCGTTCAATTCCGGCTGTCCCGCCAGAATGATGCGCAGCACTTTTTCCTTGGTGGTCTCCACGCCCGACAGCATGCGTACTTCCTCGAGCACGCGGTGGCTCAGATTCTGGGCTTCATCGACGATCAGCAATACCTTGCGTCCGCTGCTGTGCTGTTCCATCAAGAACTGGCTCAGCGTCGCGAGGACTTCCGGTTTTTTCATGTCGAAAGGCGCGAAGCCAAACTGCACGAGCACGGTCTGCAGGAACGCTGTCGGCGACAACTGCGTTTGATTGATCACCGCCACGATCGCGTCGCTTTGCAGCTCGCGCAGAAACGTCTCGATCAGCGTGGTCTTGCCGGCGCCGATTTCACCGGTGATCACCACGAAACCGTCGGTGAACCAGATGGTCGATTCCATGTACGCCTTGGCGCGCGCATGCTGCTTGCTCAAATACAAAAATTGCGGATCCGGGCTCAGGCGGAACGGCAATTCGTGCAATTTGAAGAGTTCTAGGTACATCTCGCTCGACGGTCCAGCAGTTGACGGCTC
The DNA here is from genome assembly GCA_035488895.1 of Steroidobacteraceae bacterium. GTDB lineage: Bacteria > Pseudomonadota > Gammaproteobacteria > Steroidobacterales > Steroidobacteraceae > Bog-1198. Next base: position 9,176 of record DATHKV010000086.1, on the reverse strand, counting down.
GCCCTAAGCTACGCAGTTTAGGCCCATTCGACCAATTTTAGTGTACCTGTGAGCGCCGCATCGCGCTCCTTCGGCAGGCGTTTCAGGATGGTGCAATGGCCCAATTTGCGGCCCGGACGCGGCGTTTTTCCGTAATCGTGATATGACAATCCGTCGACCGCCAGCAACCGTTCGCGCGGCGGCATCAGCCCGAGAAAATTGATCATGGCCGTGGCCCCAAGCGCACGTGTGCTGCCGAGCGGCAGGCCGCAGACGGCTCGCAGGTGATTCTCGAACTGGCTGGTGACGCAGCCCTCGATGGTCCAGTGTCCGGAATTATGGACACGCGGCGCCATTTCGTTGGCGACCAACCGTCCTCCGACCACGAAAAATTCGATGGCCAGCACCCCGACGTAGTCGAGGGCGCTCATGACCCGCTTCGAGTAGAGCCGCGCGGCGCGTTCCAGCCGCGCATTGGTAAATGGCGCGATGCTGTGCCTCAAGATGCCGCCGCCGTGGGTGTTGGCGGAGAGCGGATAGAACGCCGTGTGTCCACCGACTGATCGCACGCTGACCAGCGAAACCTCCCGCGAAAAATCCTGAAACTTTTCATAGATCAGGTCCGTGCCGCCCAGTGCGTCCCATGCGCCATCGATGTCCGCCATCGCGCGCAGCACGAATTGTCCCTTGCCGTCGTAGCCCAGGCGCCGCGTCTTCAGCACGCCGGGAATTCCGATTGCTCGAGCGGCCTGGGCCAGCTGCTCGCGGCTGTCGATCGGCGCATGTTCCGCCACCGGAATTTTAAGCCGTGTAAACAGGGCCTTTTCCTGAAGGCGATCCTGGGAGGTTTCCAGTGCCGCGCGCGGCGGGCGAACCTGGGTGATTTTCTCCAGCGGCTCGAGCGCGCTTCCCGGGATGTTTTCCCAATCAAACGTGACGACGTCGCTGCGCCGGGCCAACTCGGCAAGCTGTGCAGCGTCCTCGAGATCTCCGATCAGGCTGGGTGCGACTTGCGCGCCGGGCGTGTCGCTGCTGCGGTCGAGAAACAGGCACCGCACGCCGATGGGGTATCCGGCGAGGGCAAGCATGCGTCCCAGCTGCCCGGCTCCCACGATTCCGACATGTATCAATTTCAAGGGCTGCGAGGGTCCGGTTTGGCGATAACCGCCGCGGTCTGCGCTTCTCGAAACGCATCCAATGCCGCACGGATCTCGGCGTTCTCATTGGCCAGCATCGCCGCCGCGAAAAGGGCGGCATTGGTCGCGCCGGCCGCGCCGATCGCAAAGGTCGCAACCGGTACGCCGCTGGGCATTTGCGCAATCGACAGCAAGGAGTCAATGCCGCTCAATGCCTTGGATTGGATCGGTACTCCCAATATCGGAACGCTGGTCTTTGCAGCGGTCATTCCCGGCAGATGCGCCGCGCCGCCGGCGCCGGCGATGATGGCTTTGAGGCCGCGCTGGCGCGCGGAAGCCGCGTATTCGAACAACAGGTCGGGCGTGCGGTGAGCCGAGATCACTCGAACCTCGTGCGCAACACCCAACCGGGTCAGGGTGTCGGCCGCGCACTGCATCGTTTCCCAGTCGGAAGACGACCCCATAATGACTCCGACCAAGGCTTTCATCGGGCCAAGTTTACCAATCTAACCGAGCAACTGGCGCAGAAAGGCGAAAAGTTCCCGGGCGCCGACCGGCGAACGCTGCTCCAGACGCTCTTTCTCGGCCTTTTCGAGCAGCCGGGTCAGGGTGGCGCGATCCGCATTCGGATATTCCTCGAGCAGTTCGGGCAGGGCAACCGCGGTCTCCGACAGCAGCCGATCCCGCCATCGTTCGATCTGTTGAAAATGCCGAATTTCCACATCATGCCGCTGCTTGCGTTCGGCGAGCTTGGCAAGCACCGGCTCCGGGTCGATATTGCGCATCAACTTGCCGATGTACTGCCGTTGGCGGACCTGGGCTCCGTGCGAAGGCAGCCGGCGCAGGTCGCGCAGTGCGACAAAAAGATTCTCCGGCAGATCCAACGCCTTGATCTCCTGATCCGGAAGTGCAGACAGCTTCACGCCCAGTTCCTGCAGGGAAGCCGCTTCCCGCTTGCGTGCGCTTTTGCTGAGCCGCTGCTCCTCCGTTTCGCCGGAATCCTGGACTTCGTTCTCGTTGGTCATATTCCCCATGCTATCACTCGGGCCGGTAGAATCACGTTCGGATTTCCCATCCTACAAAGACTGGAGTTGCGATGGCCGGCACCAATACCCTCGTACGCCTTACCCAAACCGACCTTGAGTCCATCATCGAGCGTGCGCTGGAAGAGGCCCGGGCTCGCGGGGCGTCCCAGGCCGAAGCTGCCGTCAGCCAGGATACGGGCCTGTCGGTGGGGGTGCGCCTGGGTGAAGTGGAGACCCTCGAACACCAGCGGGATCGCAGCCTGGGGCTCACCGTGTACTTCGGCAAGCGCAAGGGATCGGCCAGCACGGCTGATTTTTCGATGGACGCGGTGCGCGCGACCGTCGCCAAGGCATGCAGCATCGCCCGTTTTACGGCTGAGGATGAGAGCGCGGGGCTCGCCGATGCCGACCTCATGGCTCGCTCGCCGCCGAATCTCGATCTTTCGCATCCGTGGAATGTCAGCGCGGATCGCGCCATTGAGATTGCCAAAACCTGCGAGGCTGCGGCGCTGGCATTTGATGCGCGCATCAACAATTCCGAGGGCGCCTCGGTGGGCACTCATCAGGGTCTGCATGTCTACGGCAACACGCACGGCTTTGTCGGCGGTTACCCGACCACGTCGCACACGCTCAGCTGCGTGGTCCTCGCGGGCACCGGCGAGGACATGCAGCGCGACTATTGGTATACGAGCTCGCGCGATTGGCGCGAACTTCAGGATGCCGAGTCCGTCGGCCGGGAAAGTGCACGGCGCACCATTGCCAGACTCGGGCCGCGCAAGATCAGTACGCGCCGCGCGCCGGTGCTGTTCGTGCCGGAGTTGGCGCGCGGACTCATCGGGCATTTCGTCGCCGCCATTCGCGGCAGCAGCCAATATCGAGAGGCCTCGTTCCTTTTGAAATCCGAAGGACAGCAGGTGTTTCCCGCGGGGTTCTCCATCGCCGAACGGCCGCACATTCCGAAGGCCATGGGAAGCGCGCCCTTCGACGATGAAGGCGTTGCGACCCGCGATCGCGAATTGATCGCCGATGGCGTGCTGACCGGCTACATTCTCTCGAGCTACTCCGCTAGAAAGCTGGGGTTGCAGACCACCGGCAACGCCGGCGGCTCGCATAATCTGTTGGTGGCGCCGACCCTGGCGGGAGGCCTGCCTGCCATGCTGGCGCGCCTAGGGTCTGGGCTGCTGCTCACTGAGTTGATGGGTCAGGGCGTGAATACCGTGACGGGCGACTACTCGCGCGGTGCGGCCGGATTCTGGGTGGAGAATGGTGTGATTCAATATCCGGTCGCGGAGGTCACCATCGCCGGCAACCTGCGCTCGATGTTCACCGGTATCGCGGCCGCCGGCGATGATGTCGATGCGCGAGGCGGCGTGCGCGTCGGCTCGATTCTGGTGCAGGAAATGACCATCGCGGGCGAGTGAATCAAAATTTCGCCGCGATGAAATCCTTCAGCGTGCGGCCCTTCAAGGGTGCTTCCATCGAGGCTTCCGCCTCGTTCAACAGCTGGACCGCGGGCCCGACGCTGCGAATGGCTATCGCCAGGCGGCCGCTGTGAACCGCCCGCACCACTTCAAAGATCTCGGACAGCCGGATCTCCGCGATATCCCGGCCGGGCACGAACTGTTCTCCTTCGGTGGCCAGGATCAGCCCGGTGCTCTCCAGACAATGCAGCACGGGCGCCAATGCGATGCTCGGTATGTCGAGTTCCGTGGAGAGCGAGTTCGCCGACCATGAGGTCTTGCCGGCCGAATAGTCGCGGCCGACGAGATACATGATCGACAGGGCGACTTGTTCGCGATCCCTTCCGGTCAGCTCAAAGGATGCCTGGCCATGGCGCAAATACTGCGGAAATTGCAGATAAAACGCCAGCTGCGCGCCGATGAGCAGGATGAGCCAACTGAGATAAATCCAGACCAGCGTGGTGAGGACGACGGCGAAGCCGGTGTAAATCGCCACCCACGAAGAGGAATACACGATGAACGCGGTAAACACCTTGCCGACGAGCGCCCAGACGATTCCGGAGGTGATGCCGCCGATCAGCGCCGACCGAAAATGCACCTTGGTGTTCGGGATAAAGACATACATGAAGGTGAAGATGATCGTGACGACCACGTAGGGCAGGATTTTTCCCACCGTGCTCAAGGTCCAGGCCAGGGGCTTGATCGCCTCGACCCACGCCGCCAATGGGCTCTTTTCCGCGCTCGCGAGAAGTCCGAGCGCCACCGCCAGCAGGATGGGACCCAGGATCATCACCGCCAGATATTCGCTGAAGCGGCGCAAGAAACTGCGCGGCCGATCCACGCGCCACAGAAAATTGAAGCTGGTCTCCACTTTCTGAATCGTCGTGACGACGGTATAGACCAAGAAGGCGAGACCGATCGATCCCAGGAGATCGCCGCGCATATTGCGCACGAACTGCAGCACGCTTTCGGTCAATTGATCCGATGAGCCGCCGAGCGGCGCGAAGAATTGCTCGAGAATGAATTTCAAGTCGCCGCGCGCGCCGAGACCTTTGAGGATGGCGAATGCGAACACCAACAGCGGCACGATCGACAGCAACGTGGTGTAGGCAAGACTCATCGCGCGCACGCCGATCTCGCCCCGCAGCCAGTCGCGGATCAGGGCGGCTGGATAGCGCACCACGCGCAGCACGGGCCCCCAGGGTGGCCCCATGGCACGCGATCCCGTGAACAGGGAGTCTTCGAGTTGCTCGACCCACTTGAACATGGGTTAGGAGCCTAACTGAGTATTCAGCGTGGCCACGTTGAATACTCAGGCAGGCTCCAGGGCCGTCAGCAGTTTCAGAGCCTCGCGATAATTATCGCTGGTGCGCGCCATGATTTCCGGCGGCAAGTGCGGCGCCGGCGGCTTTTTGTTCCAATGCAAGGATTCCAGGTAGTCGCGCACGAATTGCTTGTCGAAGCTCGGCGGGCTTATTCCAGGTTTGTACGATGCCATCGGCCAGAAGCGCGAGGAGTCCGGCGTCAGTACCTCATCGATCAGATACAGGCGTCCCGCCTTGTCGACGCCGAACTCGAACTTGGTGTCGGCGATGATGATGTTGCGCGCCCGTGCATGTTCCGCGGCAAATCGATAGACCTCGAGGGCGATGCGGCGTATATCCGCGGCGCAATCTTTTCCCACGAGCTTGACGATGGATTCGAAATCGATGTTCTCATCGTGGGCGCCGGCCGGTGCCTTCGAGGCGGGAGTAAACAGCGGCTCGGGCAAACGCGACGCCATCACCAGGCCGGGCGGCAGGGCAATGCCGCAGACCGAACCGTGCAGCTTGTAGTCCTTGTAGCCGGAGCCGATGAGATAGCCGCGTACCACCGCCTCGAGCGGCAGCGCCGTGAGCTTCTTGACCACCATGGCGCGGCCGGCCAGTTGCGCGCGTTCCGCAGCGTCGCTGACGACATCCTCGACGCGCAGGCCGGAAAGATGATTGGCCGAGATGGCGGCGGTCTTTTCGAACCAGAACAGCGAAATCTGGGTCAGTACCTGGCCTTTGAAGGGAATCGGGTCGGGAAGAACCACATCGAATGCCGATAGCCGATCGGTCGCGACGATGAGCAGGTGCTGATCGTCCACATCGTAAATATCACGCACTTTTCCCTGGTGAATCTTCTTGAGACTGCGCAAGCGCGTCTCAAAAAGCGGTGCCGAATGCGAAGACTGTTCCATGTGAAAGCGCTCGCTACTGCTACCATTGAAGGTCGGCGATTGTGGCGGGACGGGGCGTGCAGGTCAACGCGGATGAGTTGGAAAGGCATCTTTTTTGGGGCATTGATCGGCCTTCTGCTCACCCGGAGCGTCTGGGGGGCGGTGGCGGGCGCCATCATTGGCTATATGCTCGATCCCGGTGCGGGCGGGCGGTCCGCAGCGCCCAATGCTGCGGCCTCGGTCTCCAGTGAATTTTTTCGCACGACCTTTGAGATCATGGGCTACGTCGCGAAATCGGACGGGCGCGTCTCCGAGGCGGAGATCGACGCGGCCCGCAGGCTCATGCGCGAGCTTTCCTTGAGCGCGGCCGACATCACTGCGGCCATCGCCTGCTTCAGGACGGGGAAGTCGGCCGGTTACGATGCGGAACTTTCCATCGAACGGCTGCGCGAAGCCTGCGGTCAGCGCTATGACCTGCTGCACGCGTTCGTGGATTTGCAATTGCGCGCGGCGCTGGCCGGCAACGGCATCTCGCCGCCGGTGCGCGGAATATTGATGGGCATCGCCGAGCGCCTTGGCCTGTCGGGGCTCGAGTTCGCGCATATGGAGGCGTCGCTGCGCGCCCGGCACAATTCGACCCAAGGCAAATCCGCCAACCTGGCGGAGTGCTATGCAGAGCTCGAGGTGGACGCTAGTATCAGCGACCCAGAACTGGTCAAGGCGTATCGGCGCCAAATGAGCCGGCATCACCCTGATAAACTCGTGGCCAACGGTCTACCGGAGTCGATGACGCAAATGGCGAAGGAAAAAACCCAGCGGATTCAGGAAGCGTACGAAGCCATCCGCGCAGCGCGAGGCATGCGCTAAATGTCCACCATCATCGCACCGTCGATTCTGTCCGCCGATTTCGCGCGCTTGGGCGACGAGGTCAATTCGGTGCTCGCGGCCGGGGCGGATTGGATTCACTTCGACGTCATGGACAATCACTACGTGCCGAATCTCACGGTCGGTCCCGTGGTCTGCCAGGCGCTGCGCAAGGCCGGCGTGAAGGCGCCGATCGATGTGCACCTCATGGTGTCTCCGGTCGATGCTCTGGTGGGCGATTTCGCGAAGGCCGGCGCCACCAACATCAGTTTTCATCCGGAAGCGACGCAACATGTGGATCGCACCATTCAGCTCATCCGCCATTCGGGCTGCAAGCCGGGCTTGGTGTTCAATCCGGCGACCTCTTTGAGTTGGCTGGACTACGTAATCGACAAGATCGATGTCATTTTGTTGATGTCCGTGAACCCCGGATTCGGCGGCCAGGAATTCATCCCTGAAGTGTTGCCGAAATTGAGCGAGGCGCGGGCGCGCATCAAAGCGGCGGGGCGCGACATTCGTCTGGAAATCGACGGCGGCGTGAAGGTCGAGAATGCGGCGAGCATCGCCCGGGCGGGCGCCGACACGTTCGTCGCGGGCTCAGCGATTTTTGGCAGCCCGGATTACGCGCGCACCATCAAGGCCATGCGCGCGCAAATCGAAATGGGCGGAAAAGCTTAGTCGCCTGGGCGGACCTGGCTCCCAACGCTTATTCGTCGTCCTCGTCATCCTCATCGTCTTCATCATCCGCCTGTTCGGTGCGGGTGTTTTTGGCGCCGCCGGCATTCGCGCCCGCCTTCACCGGGACGATCAAAGGCCGTGTCTTGACCTTGGGCCGCGCGTTGAACACGACGATGGTTTTCCCCGTGGCGCGCAGCAGCCCCTGCTCCTCCAGAACTTTAAGCACGCGTCCTGCCATCTCACGGGAACATCCCACCAGGCGTGAAAGTTCCTGACGGCTTACCTTGATCTGCATCCCTTCCGGATGCGTCATCGCATCGGGTTCGCCGCACAAATCCATGATGGCGTGCGCGACACGGCCGGTGACATCGACGAAGGCAAGATCGCCGAGCTTGCGATTGGTGCGATCCAGACGAGTGGCCAACTGCGTCGCCAATTCGAAAATCAAACCCGGGCTTTCGGCCGCGATCTGGCGAAAGCGCGGATAGGTCATTTCAGCGAGTTCGGACTGCTGACGGGTGCGCACCCACGCGCTGCGGGTCGGCTGCTCGTAGAACAAGCCCATCTCGCCGAAGAATTGACCCTTGTTCAAATAGGCGAGGACCATTTCGTTGCCGTCCTCATCCTCGATCATGACCTCGACGGAGCCGGAAATGATGTAGTAGAGAATGTCCGGCAGGTCGCCGGCGTGAATGATCACGGTCTTGGAAGGGACTGTCCGGATACGGCAGTAGCTCAAGAAACGATTGATCGCTGGGATATCGCTTAAGGCTTTTGCCCCTTCTTCCATGTTCACTCCCGCTGGTTTTTTCGTCGGTTAATCGCCGCTGCTGGCGCACGTTTTATTACATAAGTCCCGGAATCGCAAGCACTAAAGGCAATCGCCTATAGCCAATACGAGCCGCGGGTCATCAATAAGGAAGTCGCGCGCATCGCCCATGTTATTGGAAACGGCAACGGTTTACCTCCCATCGAGGCGGCTTTTGCACCATGCGCCATCTCATCGTGGGTCATCTGTTCGAGAATGGCTTTGCTGCGCAAATCTTTCGGGCTCAGGCGCTGCAAGTGACCGCGCAAATGCGATTCGACCTGTTTTTCCGTCTCCGCGATGAAGCCAAGGCTGGCGCGATCGCCCAAGGAACCCGCAAAGGCGCCGAGGGCGAGCGAGCCAAAGTACCAAATCGGGTTCAAAAGGCTGGGCCGCCCTTTTAGCTCCTTCAGACGCTGCTCGCACCAGGCCAAATGGTCAATTTCCTCGGCGGCGGCCTGATCCATCGCGGATTTGACTAGGTGGTCGCGCGCAGTGAGTGCCTGACCCCGGTACAGGGCTTGGGCGGCGACTTCCCCGGCATGGTTTACCCTCATCAGGCGCACCGATTCCGCCCGTTCGCGCTCCTCGAGCTCCTCCGCTGCCGGGGCTTCGGGCGCAGCCCGCGAGGCCTGCGGCGGTACAGTCAAGTTCTTGATTATCTTATCTATTTCGCCTATGAAGCGATCCTGGAATCCAAGTCTGCGAGTGTCCATCCATACATTATATTATAGGAGCGTACCGCTACGGACTCTAAGGCTGGCATCTGCGCGCGCTGTTCTGTACACTTTCGCGCCTTTCGTCAAGACCTACTTTGAGCACCTCATGTACACCGTATTCTCCAAGCCTGATGAAACCCGTGGCGACTGGTTTCTGGTTGACGCCGCAGGCAAAACCCTGGGGCGTTTGGCCTCGGAAATCGCACATCGCCTGAAAGGCAAGCACAAGCCAAATTACGCGCCGCATCAAGACCTTGGCGATCATATCGTCGTCGTCAACGCGGGCGAAGTGCGCGTCACCGGC
>DATHKV010000085.1:0-4754 GCA_035488895.1 Steroidobacteraceae bacterium | reverse complement strand
GCATCGCGAAGTCAAAAGTCAATACAAGGATTTGCAGCATGCCTGCGAACGCCGAATGAGGAATGGCTCGGCCGGAAGGCAGCGGAGGTAAAGGACGGCGGATCATGAACGGGCCCGAGTCACAGAATCGACGGGAGCGATTTTGCGCTTCGGAAGGTCCGAGTAGATTGAGGCTTTGATAGGGCCTCAGAGGCGCGACGCAACGCTTCACTTCTTCGCGAATAAGTGTTCCCTACCGACCAAGCACAGTTTGGCGGTCAGTACGCCGCCCTAAACCGCTCAAACCGCACCGACAACCGATCGCGATCCGGATAGTCCCTCGTACGCCGCGGCAAGTGCACGCTCACCCCCGCAATTTCTTCAACCCCTCCAGCACGTTGTTTTGAGTAGTCGCGCAAGTGGCGTGGTAGCGGCGTTCGTCGCATTACCCCTGCCTCGCTCGACAATGGCGAGCCAGAGTTTCTTCGATTACTTCTGGAGCATCGCACGCTCGCGAGCGACGAGCTCCGCCGGGGTGAACCAGCGTCCTTTGGCGATGATGGCCTCAATGGTCTCCGTGTTGCGGATGTCGGCCCTCGGATCCTTGGCCAGGAGCAGGAGATCGGCCTCACAACCCTCGCGCACGACGCCCAGGCAAGCCGCCGGGTCTAGGCGGCTCTTAATCAGATCGCCGGCATTTCTGGTGGCGGCGGCTAGGACCTCATCATTAGTCAGACCCACGGCGACGAGGAGGCGCAGTTCCTCGTGCAGCGACTCACCTGGCCAGTTGGTGGGAATGGGCGAATCGGTTCCGGCCAAAAGTACCACGCCGTGTTGATGCGCTTTCCAAGTGATCAGATCCAAGAGAGGCCGCTTCAGCGCCTCGCGCAGCATCCGCTTCTCGACCTGAGTGCGGTGCGCATAGTTGTGGTCGCGCCATCCCTCGATGGTGTCTTGCGTCAGCAGCGAGGCCTCGGTGGACGTAAAAATTGGGTCCGGGTCCACCCATTGTTCGACGAAGTGATACGAAGCGACGAGATTGGGGATCAGGAATACCTTATGGTCGGCCATCGCCTGCAGGACCGGGTCTAGGGTCGAGAGATCGGGCTTCCAATCGGGGGTCAGGGTCGCGAGATCGACATCTCCGGACCCCTTCAAGGACGAGAAGAATAGTTCTTCGGCGTGAGCCAGCACGTCCAAGCCACTAGAGACGACATATTGCGGGTCTAAGGCGCGGGGCATGTGTCCGAACACGCCCATGTGCAAGTGGTGGGCCTCGTCCGCCGCCGCGTCGAAGACCTCGCGCGAGGTGTCGTTATAGACCTTGATAAGGCGACGTCCGGCCGCCTTTTCAGCTCGCACGAAAGCTCGTGTCTCCGGCGCCGTGGTCAGCTTGATGCCGTTGGAGATGATAAGCCCGGCGGCGTAGAGGCGCGGCCCGGCGAGTTCGCCGGAGGCCACCTTGGCCAGGCTAGCGGGCATTCGAGCGATCTGTTCCGGCGGATCACCTAGGGAGATGACAGTTGTCACGCCCTTGCGCAGGTAACTGGTGAGCTCGACCTCCTCGTCATAGTGGATATGGGAGTCGATGAGCCCGGGCATCAGCCAGCGCCCCTTGCCGTCCACGATCTTGGCGGCGCTTGGTTCGGGACCGCCGCTCCGCAGGATCCGGGTGATCTTGCCGCCGGCGATTTCCACCGAGGCATCCGTCAGCACAGTGGACTCCAAGTCCATGGTGACGACGTTCACGTGGGTAATCACGACCGGTGGCGGTACTGTGACCATCATGGCGAACAAAAATGCTGCGATCATCAGGTCCTCTTGACCACGATAGGTGGCGAGCGTGGTCTGATCCCGAAGGGTGATCCGGCTTGAATGTTAGTGCATGGCCGCCTCTGACACCACGGTTGCGAGCTGCTCAAGGTAGGAAACTATCCGTCAGCTCTCGCACTCTTTAAGTCGGATCGCCGAGAATCGACGCCTCGACGATTTCCGTTTCATCGGCCGGGCCATTCGGCTGTCCCTGCCCCCCCCCCGGCACGGCGAGTCAGGCGCGCGAGCCCGCCTCACCTTCCGGAAACTGGTCGCAGCGCCGACGTTTCCGTTGCCACGTCCTTGTGGCAAGGTGCACGGCTGATCACAGCTTGCCCTGATCCTTCGCCGCCTGTGCCATCCCGCCTCGCGTCGCAAGCACGCGCTCCGCATAGCGCATTGGCATTCGCGTATCTTTCCAGCGTCCAGTCTGCATAACCGACGCGAGGCTGATGTTCAGCGCCAACAGATCCTGCGCCGCCCCCACTCGGCACGAATGCCCGGAAATTCTTACCCATTCTTTCTTCTCTAGTCCAATCCACTGACCGACCTTCTGCAGAACCGTAGCGACTACCTGCGGAGTCAAAGAAGAACCGACAGCATTCTTCGTCTGGCCGAGCTGTTCGGGCGTCGTGCCCTCGCTCGACGACGGCGGCCCAGAGGCGCGACTCCGACTCGTCTTCCGGACTTCCGTCCGCTGCAACATCCCTGTCGCATTACCCACCACCCTCACAAAAACCGCCCCTTCCTTGATTCCCGCTTTGGAAATCCATTCACTGAGCAACCGCATGGTCAACGGCGACAAATACGCCGTGGCCCCCTCCCCCGTCGTATCCGTCTTCGACCTTCTTATTAATATAGACCCCGACCCATCCCCCGCTTCCGCCATATCTTCCACTCGCAAAGAAACCAACTCCTCTCTCCGGCACATCGTGTCGTAAGCCACTGCCACGAGTGCTCGGTCCCTAATGTCTCTCAAGTTTCTAAGGGGGAGGCCACACTTTGTGTGATGCTGGTCTGCCCCGTTTCAAAACCCCCTCAAAGGACCGGGCTCGTCGGGCTGAATATTTGAGGCCCGGATACACGCGCGGCGCAGTTTCGGCGCATGACTAGCTTTAGCGGACATCGTTCTTCGATAGAAGCTCCCAGACACCGGCAACAGTATTCAAAGGCTCGACCACTGATTTCGCGGGAATTGAAGTAAACTGAATGTCATCGCGACCCGTTGCACAGCCAATCAACGAGGCACTACTCGTTTTGTCGAGTCGACAAGGTTTCGGTCAGCGCTTCACGAATCAGTTCGCACAAGCGTGCCGCGACTTCTCGCGCAACGTCGGAACTCTGCGTTCCGGGATGTACATGCAGTGCCACCGGCAGCCTCGGTAGCGCGGGTAAACCGAAGAGTGTTTTCCCGCGCGCCAGACCGCCCGGCAGACTAAGTCCGCTTCGCGCCGTAACGCCCAGTCCACCCATCGCGGAGGCCCAAAGTCCGGCCAAACTTGGACTCACTGCAGCAAGTCTCCACGGATGCGAGCCGCGTTCCAGCATTTCAATGGCGATCTTGCGGAACACGCACTGCGGACCCAGCATCACCAGCGGTAGCGGCTGATCATTGCGAGGCTGAAATTGGTCGCCCGCAATCCACATCAATTGCAATTCACCGAGGCGTTCGGCCAAGGCTCGCTCGGCGGCGCCCACTGTCAGCGCGATATCCAACTCTCCCTGTTCAACTGCCGCGGCCATGGCGGCATTGCCCTCGATACGTAGTTCGATGAGCACGAGGGGGTACAACTGCGTAAAGCGAGACAGAACGGTGGGCAAAACGTTCTCAGCAAAATCTTGGGAAAATCCAAGTCGAACGCGTCCGCTCAGCGTCGCACCACGAACGGTATCGAGCACCTCATCGTTGAGCGCCAGCATGCGCCGACCGTAGGCCAACACCATTTCTCCCGCCTCCGTAAGCCCCAGGCTTCGCCCTTCCTTCTGAAACAACGCAGTCCCGACCAACTCCTGCAGGCGTTTCATTTGCAGGCTAATTGCCGACGGTGTGCGACCGAGCCGCTTGCCAGCCTGCCCGTAGCCGCCCAAATCCTTCGCAAGCACCAAGGTCCGAATCGTGTCGAGGTCCAGGTTTGGCAGCGTCATAGTTCAATAATACTCAATACGTGGATGACAATTACCAAATATATTTGAGAAATATTAACACGTATAGTTAAACCCATCGCCAATGCCGGAGAGGATCCTATGAAGAGCCTGATCTACAGTTCCTTGTTAAGTGCGGGTTGCGCCTTGTTGGCAAGTCGCGCTGAAGCGAGCCCCTCCGAGCTTACTGGCGCTTGGACTTTGGTCGCAGCCGACGTAATTCATTCTGACGGAAGCCGCACACACGACTACGGCGACAATCCCAAAGGTTTGCTACTGATTGATACCGATGGTAATTACTCACTGCAAATTTACAATACCGATCGGCCCAAGTTCGCATCCGGCGATAAGTTCAAAGGGACAGCTGCGGAATATTCAGCGGCCGTCCTTGGCGCAAGCAACCACTTCGGGAAAATCACTGTCGACCCATCTGCGCATACCTTCATCCTCAGTATTGAAAACTCCTCCTACCCCAATCAAGAGGGCACTCAACAGAAGCGAGCCTATGTGCATAAAGACTCCGAGCTGAGTTATCGAGTCCCGGCGCGTCCAGACGGCACCGTTCCACTGTCAATCTGGCGCCGCCTACAATAAGTGCCTGCGCGCGTCGCGAACAACGACACCAGCGCATAGTTGATACTCAGTACACCGTTTTTCCGCAGGCAACCTCCGTTTTCCTTTGAAGCCAAAATCCTAAAGGTTCTTAAAGGATCTAAAAAGCTGGGAAGCTCAATTCAAGCTTCAATAAGCACCGGCGAGGAAGCGATGGCGCGATGCTCGGTAAAACTCATGAAAGATCGAGACTACCTATACACCAGCGA
>DATHKV010000084.1:0-45963 GCA_035488895.1 Steroidobacteraceae bacterium | reverse complement strand
ACGCCGCGCTTCTCACTGCACAGCGCCAGCACCGCGCCCACATGATCGGGAGGCACCAGAATACTGGCAATGATGATCGGTTCGCGAAGTTCCGAGACGCGATCCTGGGGCGGCAGCTTCGATGGGTTGTCGATATTGATGACCGATCCGTCGGTGAGCAGCACCTCGTATATGACGGTCGGCGCGCTGGTGATCAGATTCAAACTGTACTCGCGCTCCAATCGCTCCTGCACGATGTCCATGTGCAGCAGTCCGAGAAAACCGCAGCGAAATCCAAACCCCAATGCGGTCGAAACTTCCGGCTCGTAGTGCAAGGCGGAATCGTTGAGTTTCAGTTTCTTCAGAGCATCGCGGAATTGTTCGTAATCGTCGGAACTCACGGGGAACAGCCCGGCGAAGACTCGCGGCTGCACCTGTTTGAAACCGGCCAGCGGCTCCTTGGCGGGATTTTTTTCCAGCGTGATGGTGTCGCCCACCGGGGCACCATCGATCTCGCGGATTCCGGCAATGACGAAACCCACCTCGCCGGTCTCGAGCGACTCGCGAGTCACCGGTTTGGGCGAAAAGCGGCCCAGCTTGTCGATCTGATGGCTGCGGCCGGTCGACATCACCCTGATCTTCTCCCCTGTGCGCAGCGCGCCATTCATGACGCGCACCAGCGAAACCACGCCGACGTAGTTATCGAACCACGAGTCGATGATCAGTGCCTGCAAGGGACCGTCCGGATCCCCCTTGGGCGCGGGTATGCGTTTCACCAGTTGTTCCAACAATTCCGCCACGCCCTCGCCGGTCTTGGCGCTAACCAGGGCGGCGTCCTGCGCCGGAATGCCGATGATCTCTTCGATTTCGTGAATGACTTTGGCCGGATCGGCGGAGGGCAGATCGATCTTGTTGATGACCGGCAGCACCTCCAATCCCTGCTCCAACGCCGTATAGCAGTTGGCGACGCTCTGCGCCTCGACACCCTGTGCTGCATCGACAACCAGCAGCGCGCCTTCGCAGGCAGCCAGCGAGCGTGAGACCTCATAGGAAAAATCAACATGCCCCGGCGTGTCGATGAAGTTCAGCTGGTACAACTCGCCGGCGGCCGACGTGTAGCCGAGAGTCACGCTCTGCGCTTTGATGGTAATGCCGCGCTCGCGCTCCAGATCCATGCTGTCGAGAACCTGGGCCTGCATCTCGCGCGCATCGAGTCCGCCGCATTCCTGAATGAAGCGATCGGCCAATGTCGATTTGCCGTGGTCAACATGAGCAATAATGGAAAAATTGCGGATATTCTTCATCTACGGGGAATACTCAGGCAGGCTCCCGCCTTGGGCAAACCAGGCATTATACCGGTCGGCGGCGAAACCTGAGGGCCTTATCTACTTCTTCCGGGTCCAGCCTGCCGTGACAAACCAGCTCGCCTGCGAGCAGCAGGACGGGAATTTTGTGCCCATAGCGCGCCCGAGCGGCGGGCTCGAGATCGACATCGACGACATCGATGGGTATCCCTTTAGCGGAAGGCAATGCCGCAAGGTCGCTCAGCATTTCCTCGCATAGGCCGCACCCAGGGCGCGAGTACAGCAGGAATCGCAGCATTCAATGACGAGGCGTCTCGTCGCTGCTATAGATCTTTACCGAGTGCGCGATGAATTCCACGGTTTGAGCCGGGACTTCGCCCACTGCCGTGACTTGGTGGCCCTGCACGACCGTGGAGAACGCATATCCGGAACCGACTCGGGCCAGTCCCTGCATGGGCGGTGGGGTCTGTGATTCAGGTGCTGCGGCAACTCCGGCAGACATTTTTTGCTCTTCGACGAACACCGACACCGTCGCCAACCCATCTGAATAGACCAAATGGCTGGCAGGTGCGGAAGCCCCGCCCAAAGTCTGGGCGCCCTGCACGGTCAAGCGGAAACCGGGGGGCAGCTGACTGGCGCGGTAGGCCGCCAATGCGCCGGACGCATTATCGGGCGATGGACCCTGACGCACCCAACGCATGCCGTCGGTGCGCACGGTGGGCGCCAGATCGCTGTCCGGAATGTTCTCCGGCATGTCCAGACGCGCGAAGAAGATCTGCTCGATGACCTGGCCGTGCGAATCGCACAGTTGCGTTTTCAGCGGCATTGCGCTGGTCTCATCCAGCCACAAGCGGTAGCCAAACCGGAATTGATCCTTGGGATTGACGGCAATGACCTTGGCCGGACGGCCGAGAATATGCGCCTGCGGCAGCGCTTCAATGCGATAGAAATCGCTGACGGTCGAGTCGAATTGCGGCAGGGAACCCAGGAAGGGTCCCCGATCCTCGCGCGGCTCGACCAGCACCGTGTGCTGATCCGGCAGGTAGCAGGTCAACTCGCCATTTGCGCGCACAAACTCGCGACCCGAGCCGTCGAGCGATTGCAGCCGCTCGCTCACGCGCCCGGACCGTACCCGATGCACGATGCGCATGGTCTCAACCCGGCCGCCGCTGATGTGAAAAAAAGTGCCGTCGTAGTTGCGGGTTGCAAGCGCCTTGTTCATCCGCTGCAGCCAGTCGCGCGGGTCATCGGCGCCGCGCGCGGGCCGCGCAACGCCGGCGAGCAGCGCGCCGACCAAAGCGAAGGGTACCAGCCAAAAGCCTAAGGCGTGTCGCGGCCGCGTCATGGAGCGACGCGTACTTCCGGGGTGACGGGGGGCGGCGGCGCCCGTTGGATGGGGGTGAGTTGCGGCTCATCGTCCTCGATCAACAAGTCCGCCAGCATGCCGCGCTGGCCGAGTCCGGAGGAGTACTTGCTATGCGCAAAAATATAGTTCGTCAATCGGGCCGGGGCTAACCTCTCGGGTGCGTCCGGCGATGTCGCGGGTACCGTGTACGAGAGCGCTTCGCGCGGTCCGCCTCCGCCCTGAACCGGGGACTGAGTTGCCGATGCCGTCAGCGGTGCGGCGGTATGTTGGGCGGCGCTTGGCGCGGACGCGCGCAGGCTCGGCGAAATCGCGCGTTGTTGCAAAGCAACGATCGCGACCGTGGCGACTCCCGCGGCGACGGTGACCCCGGCGAGCGGCCGCCACCAGCGCGACGGACGCGCGGCATGCGGGCCGGCGGCTTGTGCCGGCTCGCCGTCGATCGCCAGATTCACGCGGGAGGCAAAACCTCGGGTTAAAAACTGCGAACCCCCACCGCGCAACGCCTCGCCGATCAGCGCATACCGTCCGAAGCTCTCGCGCAACTCGCCGTCTCGAGTCAAACGCTTCAACAGCAGTTCGGTTTCGGTATTCGGCAGCTCGCCGTCCAGAAACGCCGAGACTTGTTCACGAATTTGTTCGCTCATGTGTCCTCTGGCCGACCTAGGCCGCCATCAAAAATCGGTCGCAATTTTTTGTCAATCGCTTCCCGCGCTCTGAAAATCCGCGAGCGCACGGTGCCCACCGGACAGTCCATCGTCTGGGCAATGTCCTCGTAACTCAATCCCTCCAACTCGCGCAGCACGATCGCGGTTCGCAGATCTTCCGGTAAATTCTCGATCGCCCGGTTCACGGTTTCACGAATCTCGTCGGTGAGAAGCAGCCCTTCCGGCGTCTCGGACTCGGCGAGGCGGGCATGCAGGTCATATTGCTCGGGATCCTGCAGATCCAAATCGTAGTCCATTGGGCGCCGCTTGCTCGCAACGAGCGCATTCTTCGCGGTGTTGATGGCGATTCTGTAAAGCCACGTGTAAAAGGCACTATCGCCGCGAAACGATTGCAACGCGCGAAACGCCTTCACGAAAGCCTCTTGTGCGATGTCTTCAGCCTCAGTTGCATCGTGCACGTAACGCATGATCAGCTTCAGCACCTTGTGCTGGTATCGCAGGACCAATAAATCGAACGCCGCGCGCTCGCCGCGCTGGACTCTCTCCACCAGTTTGAGGTCACTCTCCTCGACGCTCATGGGTGATCACAAACCGGCGGGCTTAAACCTACGCCTGTCGCGATAGACCGACTGCGCGGGGAAAAGTTCGACAATTTCCCTTCCCAAGCGAATAAACGTGAATTTGCGCACACGATTGAATTCTAACAGCCGCGCTCGGCGGAGTTAGCAATCGACAGACGAGCCGGCGGTAATTCGTTCGATGAGGTCCGCGAGGTGCTCAGGGGGCCTCTCCTGACCCAGACAATAGGCATAAATCACCGGATCCTGGGCCTCCAGCAGGCCCCGGAACGCCTCCCGCTCCTCTGGCGAGGCCGCACCGTACCGCTCATCCATATAGCGCGTGAGCAACAAGTCGAGTTCTTTCATCCCCCGGCGGCAACGCCAGCGCACCCTGCCGTCATCAGAAACCATCAATGACGCCGCCGGACCATCATTTGTTTAATCTCGCCGATCGCCTTGGCAGGATTCAGGTCCTTGGGGCACGCTTCGGTGCAGTTCATGATGGTGTGGCATCGATACAGTCGAAACGGATCCTCGAGATCGTCGAGGCGCTCGCCCGCCGCCTCGTCCCGGCTATCGACGATCCACCGATAGGCCGCAAGCAGTGCCGCCGGCCCCAGGTACCGGTCGCTGTTCCACCAATAACTCGGGCAGCTCGTGGAACAGCAGGCGCAGAGAATGCATGCGGAGGGCCGGTCGACTTTCTCCTGGTCCTCTTTGGACTGCAGCCGCTCCCCATCCGGCGGCGGCGGGGTGCGGGTCTGAAGCCAGGGTTTGATCGAGGCGTATTGGGCGTAGAAATTGGTCAGGTCGGGCACCAGATCCTTGATGACGGGCATATGCGGCAGCGGGTAGATCTTGATGTCGCGCTTGACGTCGGCGCAGGCGCTGATGCAAGCCAGCGCATTCTTGCCGTCGATGTTCATGGCGCATGAACCGCAGATCCCCTCGCGGCAGGAGCGGCGGAAGGTCAACGTCGTATCGATTTCATTCTTTATCTTGATCAGTGCGTCCAACACCATCGGACCGCAATGATCCATGTCGACTTCATAGGTATCCATGCGCGGATTTTCATTCGCATCGGGATCGAAGCGGTAGATTTTGAAGACTCGAACGCTCTTCGCATCCGCGGGTGCCTTGTAGACGCGCCCGTCCTTGCGGATCTTGGAATTGGGCGGCAGGGAAAACTCAGCCATCAAAGCACCTCAATAGGTCCGCGCTTTCGGCGGAATCGATTCCACCTCGTCGGTCAGGGTCTGCAAATGCACCGCCCGATAGTCGAAGCGGCTGTTGCCCTTGGGATCGACCCAGCAAAGCGTGTGTTTCAGCCATTTCTGGTCGTCCCGATTCGGAAAATCCTCGCGTGCCTGTGCGCCGCGGCTCTCCTTGCGATTTTCCGCCGAATGCAGCGTTGCAATCGCCTGCCCCAGCAGGTTGTCCAATTCCAATGTTTCAATCAGATCGCTGTTCCATACCAGGGAACGATCGGCGACCTTGACGTCCGCGAACGACTCGAACACCTGCGCCAGTTTGTGTTTGCCCTCATTCAGGGTCTCGGCGGTGCGGAATACCGCGGCATCGCTCTGCATGACGCGCTGCATGTTCAAGCGGATATCAGCGGTGCGCTGCGAACCCTTCGCATTGCGGAATTTTTCCAGGCGCTCTACCGCCGGTGCCGCCGCATCGGATTTCAAGGGACGGTGCGGTGCGCCGGGCTTCAACACGCGCGCGCAGTGCTGCGCCGCCTCGCGGCCGAAAACCACCAGATCGAGCAGGGAGTTTGACCCCAGGCGGTTTGCGCCGTGCACCGACACGCATGCCGCCTCGCCCACCGCCATCAGTCCCGGCACGACTTTCTCCCCATCCGCCGTGCGTGTCAGCGCCTCGCCCTGCACGTTGCAGGGGATGCCGCCCATGTTGTAGTGCACGGTGGGCAACACCGGTACGGGTTCCTTGTTGACATCCACGCCGGCGAAGATCCGCGCCGTTTCCGCGATGCCGGGCAGGCGTTCCTTGATGACCGCCGGGCCCAGATGCTCCAAATGCAGGTCGATGTGATCCTTGAGCTTGCCGACGCCGCGGCCCTCGCGAATCTCGATGGTCATCGAACGGCTCACGACGTCGCGCGAGGCCAAGTCCTTGGCATTGGGGGCGTAGCGCTCCATGAATCTCTCGCCGGCGGCATTGGTCAGATAGCCGCCTTCGCCGCGCGAGCCTTCCGTGATCAGACAACCGGCTCCATAGATGCCGGTGGGATGAAATTGCACGAACTCCATGTCCTGCAGCGGCAGGCCGGCGCGCAACGCCATGCCGCCGCCATCGCCGGTGCACGTGTGCGCCGACGTGCACGAGAACCACGCGCGCCCATAGCCGCCGGTCGCCAAAATCACCTGATGCGCGCGGAATCGATGCAGCTTGCCATCGGACATGTCGAGGGCTACCACGCCGCGGCACTCGCCATTTTCCATAATGAGATCGAGCGCAAAGTACTCGATGAAAAAGCTGGCCTCATGCTTCAAGGATTGTTGATACAGCGTATGCAGCATGGCATGGCCGGTGCGATCGGCCGCGGCACAGGTGCGCTGCGCAATTCCCTTGCCGAAGTGCGTCGTCATGCCGCCGAACGGCCGCTGATAAATCCGGCCATCCTCGGTGCGCGAAAACGGCACGCCGTAGTGTTCGAGTTCAATGACCGCGGCCGGCGCCTCCTTGCACATGAATTCGATGGCGTCCTGATCGCCGAGCCAATCGGAACCCTTGACGGTGTCGTACATATGCCAGCGCCAGTCATCGGCGCCCATGTTGCCGAGCGCGGCGGAGATGCCGCCCTGCGCCGCGACGGTGTGGCTGCGCGTCGGAAATACTTTGGTCAGGCAGGCGGTCGACAGACCGGCTTCGGCCAGCCCGAACGTGGCGCGCAACCCTGCCCCGCCTGCGCCAACCACCACCACATCGTAGGCGTGATCAATGCACTTATAGTCGCTCATAACCTCTGGAATCCGAACACGATACGCAGAATCGCAAAAATCGCGGCGCCGCCGGCCAGTACGTACAAAAACCGCAGCACCATGAGGCTGAGGACTTTCATGCCGCTCGAAGTCACATAGTCCTCGATGATGACGATGGTGCCGAGGTACGAGTGATAGGTGAGAACTGCAACCAACAGCAGCGCCAGGAAACCGGTGATGGGCACCGAAGCCCAAGTTCGCACCGTTTCATAGTCGAGCCCGGGCAGCGTCAACAGAGAGACCACAAACCACAACGTGAGCGGTAGCAGCGCGACCGCGGTCACGCGCTGGGCCCACCAATGTCCCGTTCCTTCCTTGGCGGATCCCAGTCCCAACACCCGGCCCAGGGGGCTGCGCAAGCTCATGACAGGCGCGCCCAAACCCAGGCCGCGACGCACAGGGTCAGGGCGACGGCGCCCAGCACCACAGCCCAGCCGCTTGCGTGCCGTTGCGTGCGCTCGAATCCACGACCTGCATCCCAGAACAGGTGCCGCACCCCGTTCAGCAGGTGATACATGAAAGCAAATGTCCAACCGAGAAGGATCAGCAGTCCGACCGGACTTGCGAACAGACGCGCGGCCGTTGCATAGGATTGCGGGCCGCCCGCGAGGGACACGAGCCAGTAACTCAAGGCCAGCAGACCCACTGCCAGCGCCGCACCGGTCGCGCGATGCAGGATCGAGAGCGTGTTGCCGATCTGCCAGCGATAAATCCAGACATGGGGGGAAGTCGGACGGATGCGAGCCGGCATCATTGTTCCTTGCAGCTAAACGAGGAAGCGCAAAGCGCAGTTAGAAATCGATGCAACGGCCACGGAGTTCCCAATCGCCAAAACGCGTAGGTTCAGGACCGTCGCGTCCGCCGATCTCGGCGGGAGGCTTCGCGGCAGCAGGATCGGCATCCGCGGGTGGTATCGAAGGCGGCAGATCGTCTGGAGTCAGCATCACAAGTGAAAGTTTGCCAGAAAACCAAGGACAAATGGTGCATTCATAGGAGCCTGTCTAAGTATTCAACGTGAGCCGCGTTGAATACTCAGACAGGCTCCGGGGTTGACATCGCGCCTCGCGCTCCCATCTCATGTAGAATGTCCACGCCCTCATCACCATCGGCCCGTTTGCCGCATTTGGGGATACTGCGATTCAGCGGCGCTGATGCGCTCCCCTTCCTGCAGGGTCAGATTTCCAATGACACGCAGCGGTTGACCGAAAATATTCCGGTTTTTGCCGCCTATTCCAGCCCACAAGGCCGAGTCCTGGCGCTCATATATCTGCTGCCGCACTCGAGCGGCGTGACAGCCATACTGCCGCGCGAAATCCTGCAGCCGACCTTGGAGCGCATGCGCAAATACATCCTGCGCGCAAAAGTGCGCATCGAAGATGCCGGCGAGTCTCTCATCGTCGCCGGTCTGGTCGGCGCCCCGCCCGAATCAAGCTCCCGATACGCGGAACGCGACGGCATCGGCATGGCCCCCGTGGGCCGCGATCAGAATCGCTCTTGGATCGTCGGCGCGCCGGACAAGATCGGTGCGGCGGTTGATGCGGCGAGCGGCAACGGCTTCGAACAAGCATGGCGGCTTGCCGACATTCGCGCGGGCCTGCCGCAGGTCTATGCCGCCACCAGCGAGGCCTTCATCGCGCAGATGCTGAATCTCGACCTGCTGGATGGAATCAGCTTCAGCAAGGGCTGCTACACAGGCCAGGAGATCATCGCGCGCACCCAGCACTTGGGCCGGATCAAGCGCCGCCTGTTCCATTTGCAGTTGCCCGCGGGTGAGTGGAGCATCGGGCAAGCTCTGCACTTGCGCGATGGCCGGCAAGGACGCCTGACGGAAGTGATCGAGAGCGACGGGCGGGTGGAAGCGCTCGCGGTGCTGAACGTGGAACCGAACCCGCCGGCGGCAGGCGACGCCGGCCTCGACGATTTGGTGGAAGCGGCCGAACTGCCCCTGCCCTATCCCGTCTGACTATTCGGGCCGCATGTGCGGGAATAGCAGCACGTCGCGGATCGAGGGCGAGTTCGTGTACAGCATCACCAGGCGATCGACGCCCAACCCCAAACCCGCCGCGGGCGGCATGCCGTATTCCAGCGCGCGCACGTAATCGGCATCGTAGTACATGGCCTCTTCATCTCCCGCGTCCTTGCGAGTCACCTGATCCTTGAAGCGCTGCGCCTGATCCTCTGCATCGTTCAATTCCGAAAATCCATTCGCGAGCTCGCGCCCGCCGATGAAGAATTCCCACCGGTCAGTGATAAATGGATCATTATCGTTGCGCCGCGACAGGGGCGACACTTCGGCCGGATAGGCATAGGCGAAGGTGGGTTGGATCAGCGTGTGTTCGCCGGTCTTTTCAAAGATTTCGATTTGCAGTTTCCCCGGTCCGTCGCCGGCCTTGTAGGGAATTTTCATCTGATCGCACACCCGGCGCAGATACGCCGTGTCGCGCAGTGACATGGGATCCAAATCGGCGTTGTTCGCCAAAATGATGTCCTCGATGCTCATGCGCGCGAAGCCCTTCGACAGATCGAACTCGGTTCCCTGGTACATGAGCTTGCGCGAGCCGATCAGGGTATCGGCAAGGCCCTGAAACAGCGTTTCGATCAGTTCCATCAGATCCGCGTAGTCCGCGTATGCCTGATAAAGCTCGAGCATGGTGAATTCAGGATTGTGCTGCGTCGACACGCCTTCATTGCGGAAATTCCGGTTGATCTCATACACGCGCTCAAAGCCGCCCACCGTCAGGCGCTTCAGGTACAACTCGGGCGCGATGCGCAGATACATGCCCACATCGAGCGCATTGTGATGGGTCTTGAAGGGTCGCGCCGCCGCACCACCCGGAATTGGATGCAGCATCGGCGTCTCGACCTCGAGGAAACCGCGCGAGTCCAGGAAGGCGCGCAAGTAGCGCACGATCGCCGTGCGCGTCTCGAACACACGCCGGCTCTGCTCATTCATGATCAGATCGACATAGCGGCGCCGGTAGCGCATCTCGGTGTCCGCGATTCCATGCCACTTGTCGGGCAGCGGGCGCAGCGATTTGGTCAGCAGCACAATTTTATCCGCGCGCACCGACAGTTCGTTGGTCTTGGTGCGGAACAAGACGCCTTCAGCGCCGATCACATCGCCGACGTCCCAGGTTTTGAACTCCTCGTAGGCCTCGCCGAGCGCACTCTGCTGCAGGAATATTTGAATCGCGCCGCTCGAGTCCTCCAGCTTGGCGAAGCTCGCCTTGCCCATTACGCGCTTCGCGCGCATCCGGCCGGCCACGCTGACGCGTATCGCGGCGGCATCGAGCGCCTCGCCGGATTTTTCCCCATAGGCGGTGAGCAGATCGCCCGCCAATGCGTTGCGTCGAAAGTCATTCGGAAAGGCGATGCCGCGCTCGCGCAACCTGGCAAGTTTGGCCCTGCGCTCCGCGATCAGATGATTTTCGTCGTTGTCGCTCATAGTCGCCTAGATTACAGACCCTGCTTCAGGCTGGCTTGCATGAATTCGTCCAGCGCGCCGTCGAGGACGGCCGTGGTGTTGCCGATCTCCACGCCGGTGCGCAAATCCTTGATGCGCGATTGGTCCAGGACATAACTGCGGATCTGGTTGCCCCAGCTGACGTCCGACTTGGAATCCTCGAGCACCTTCGCGGCCGCGTTGCGCTTGTTGAACTCGAGTTCGTAGAGTTTGGCTTTGAGCATCTTCATCGCGGTCGAGCGGTTCTTGTGCTGGCTGCGCTCGCCCTGACAGGCCACCACGATGCCGCTCGGTATGTGCGTGATTCGCACCGCCGATTCGGTCTTGTTCACGTGCTGACCGCCCGCACCGCTCGACCGGTAGACATCGGTACGCAGGTCGGCCGGATTGATCTCGATATCGATGTCATCGTCAACCTCCGGCGAGACGAACACCGATGCAAATGAGGTGTGGCGGCGGTTGCCGGAATCAAACGGCGATTTGCGCACCAAGCGGTGCACGCCGGTCTCGGTGCGCAACCAGCCGTAGGCATGGTCGCCGATCATTTCGATCGTCGCTCCCTTGATGCCCGCCACCTCGCCGGGACTCTGATCGATGATTTCCGTCTTGAAGCCATGCGAATCAGCCCACTTCAAGTACATGCGCAGCAGCATCGCAGCCCAATCCTGGGCTTCAGTGCCGCCAGCCCCTGCTTGAATATCGAGAAAGGCATTGTGGGAGTCCATTTTGCCGGGGAACATGCGCTGGAATTCGAGGCGTTCGACCTCGGCGGCGGAAGCGCTGACGTCGGCTTCGATCTCCCGGGCGGTTGAAGCGTCCGACTCCTCGGCAGCCAGGTCGATGAGTTCGGCCGCGTCGTTCAAGCTGCGTTTCAGCCGGTCCAGGCTGCCGACAACCTGCTCGAGCTTGGCGCGTTCCCGGCCCAACTCTTGCGCACGATCAGGATTGTCCCAAATGCCCGGCTGCTCGAGTTCGCGCGCTACTTCCTGCAGACGCTCGTGCTTGTTGTCGTAATCAAAGATACCTCCTCAAGGAATCGGTGCGTTCCTCGAGGTCTTTGATCGACCGCTTGATTTGATTGACTTCCATGCCTTCGAATCCTAACACACGGATCGCTCGAGCTTGAGGTGCTGGCAGTTCAGCTGCACGCGCGCGGCGCCGCGGTACTCGTTGATCTCGAGCCGGTAGGCAAGCTGTATCGCCGCGCCGCAGCTCACCGCGGAATCCTCGGCCGGCCCGCCGACATAGCCGAAGGCGATGGCATCCATCGCCGGCGAGCCCGTCTCGGGCAGCCGCAGCCGCATTTTCAAATGCTTGTCGCCGACGATTCTGGCTTCCATCACCTCGAACTGCCCGTCGAATATCGGTTCCGGAAATCCTTGACCCCAAGGCCCCGCGCCGCGCAGCGCCTGGGCGGTGTCGATGCAGAGCTCCGCCGCGCTCAAAGCGCCGTCCGAATAAATGATGCCGGTGAGGGAATCGCGGTCGGCACGCGCCGCTATTTCGGCGGCAAATTCGATCCTGAAGGCGGCCAGGTTTTCCTCCCGCAAACTCAAGCCCGCGGCCATGGCATGTCCGCCGAATTTATCGACGAGACCGGGCCTGCGCGCGGCAACACTGTCGAGCGCATCGCGAATATTGACGCCGGCCACGGAGCGCGCCGAACCGCGCAGCGAACCATCCTCGGCGCGCGCGAAGGCAATGACCGGACGGTGCAGCCGGTCCTTGATGCGGCCGGCGACCAGGCCCACGACCCCCTGATGCCAGGTTTCGTCGAAAAGACAGACCCCCAGCGCGTCACCCGCGTCCTCTGCGCGCATGGCTGCCGCGAGCACGACGGCCTCGAGTTGCATGCGTTGTTCGATTTCACGCCGTTCATCGTTGAGCCTGGCGAGCAGCCCCGCGAGGTGCGCGGCCTCCTCCACATCATCGGTGAGCAGGCACTCGATGCCGACGCTCATGTCGGCGAGCCTGCCGGCGGCGTTCAGTCGCGGCGCGACTGCGAAACCCAAATCAGCGGCCGTCAGCTGCTCCGGATTGCGCCCGGCGGAATCGAGCAGCGCGCGAATACCGGCGACGCAGCGCCCCGCGCGGATGCGCTTGAGGCCCTGGGACACCAGGATCCGGTTGTTCCGATCGAGCGGCACCATGTCCGCGACGGTCCCGAGCGCCACCAAGTCCAGCAGGTCTGCGGCTCGAAAACGTTCTTCCCCGAGCGCCCTGGCCAGTGCGGCGACCAGGTAGAACGCCACACCCACACCGGCGAGGGCGCCGCTTGCAAAGCGGCCGCCCGGAAGATTGGGGTTCACAATGACTTCAGCGCGCGGCAGCACGGCGCCGGGGAGGTGATGGTCGGTCACGAGCACGGGTACCCCCATTGCGTGCGCCGCCTCGACGCCGGCGATGCTCGAGACGCCGTTGTCGACGGTGACGATCAGCGAGGGTGCGCGCGTTTTTGCCTGCTCGACGATTTCCGGCGTCAGCCCGTAGCCGAAGCGAAAGCGGTCGGGTACCAGGAAATCAACATGCGCGAAACGCATGGCACGCAATGCCCGGAGCATCACTGCCGTACTGGTGGCGCCGTCGGCGTCGAAATCGCCGATCACCAGCACCCGGCCGCCGTCGCGATGCGCCGCCAACAGGCCGGTCGCCGCGTCGAGGCCTTCCAGCGAACCCACCGGCAACAACTGATCCAGCGACAGATCCAACTCCGAATCGCGGCCGATGCCGCGGGCGGCGTACACCCGCCGCACTACGGGATGCAGATGAGCTGCGAAGTCTCCCGAAACCAGCGTGTTGCGCCGTCGAACTTCGATGGTACTCAACCGAACCACTCCCACCACGGCTTGCGTCGACGCCAAAACCGCTTGAGTCCGCGCGCCGTCACCGTAAAGCACCGATCTTCGGCAGAGATTTGCAATTGCGATATACCGCCGGCGCGAAGTTGCTGTGTTGCGGCCTCGAGCCAAGATTCAGCCTGATGCCACCCACTGCTGCCGGGACCGCTGCCCGCCGCAATCACCCCGTTCGCAATGTGCGCATCCCGAGGCCTGCCGACGGCGTTGAAGAACACATCATCGCCTGCGGTCCAGCCTTGCACCGTCGGAAGCGAAGACAGCGGCGCTCCGCCGCCCCAGAACCACAGGCCGTTGACGGCCGGTAGGCTGAGTTCCCGCCGAGCCTGATTTGCAGGATGCTCGAACAACCACATCTCCGTTTCGCTGATCAATTGCCGCAGGCGCCCAGAGTCCGCGCCCGTCGGAAGAAACTCCTCGATGTGCAGGCCCAGCACATCCTGCGGATCGCGCGTGGCCACCGTCAGGGGCCGGTCGAAAGTGCACAGCAGTTGCGCCGATCGGGCCGCCATCAGGCTGATCCCGGAGCCCTGCCAGACGCGATTGAAATCCGCCGCCAGCGTCGCTGCGCTCGCCATCGACAGCGCCAGCATACCGTCCTGCGGCAAACGCACGTTGCTCATTTCAGCAATGTAGTGCACGGGCGTCGCCACACAGACCCAGCTCGAGTTCAAATCCGCCGAGCCGCGATCAGCGCACAGCACCGCGGCGCCGACCCCGGGCACGGAGTCAGCCTGCGGCGCAATGACACGGAATGCATCGGCACGCCAGTCGCTCACGGGCGCTTGAATCTCCGCCCGCGCAAGCAGCTGCTCCAGGAGATGAGAGCGCCGGTGTTCGGAGCCGCGGGCCATGAAACGAAAATATTGGCCGGGAGCCTGTCTCAGACTCTTAAACACGCTCGCTCCACCGGCAATTTGAGTATCTTAAGCGCATGCGTTTCACCCAGGACTTAAGCGCAGGCATCAATCTCATCCGCGCTTACGGAAACGGAGAACTGCGCGTCAATGAAGGCGTCTATCGTGGCGCGGTCATCCTAAGCGCTTCAACGCTGATCGCGGAGGCAAACATCCAAAATCTCGATGCGCTGGTGGCACTGGACGTCTCGCGCACGCTGGCGCTCGAACCGGAAATGGTGCTGCTCGGGACGGGTGAACGTCAGGTTTTCCCCGCGCCCGCTTTCGGCGCTCAGTTTTTACGTGCCGGCATTGGATTTGAAGTCATGGATACGAGCGCGGCATGCCGTACTTACAATGTCCTGGCGGGTGAACAGCGGCGTGTCGTGGCGATGCTGTTGTTATAGAAGCTTTGGAAAAAATAGCAGGGCGATAAGCGGAATACACAACCAAACTAGTATCGAGGAATATTCTTCTTCTAATTGATCTTGTTGTTGTTTTTCCGATTAACTGTGTAAGCCTAACGCCCCGCAATGGATCTTCCCGATGGCGCGCAGTAAAACATACCGAATTACCTGTCGCAAGTCCCCGACAACATTGAATTATATACAATTCGTCTTAATTTCAAATAGTTATACATCTAAATTAGAAATTACTTGGTGCCAGCGAGAAAACGCAGCGGATCGATCGGTTTGCCGTTGCGGCGAATTTCAAAATACAGCACGGGCTTCTGCGGCGCTCCTTCGCCCATGCGTGCAATCACCTGGGCCAGCGACACCTCCTGCCCTTCGCGCACCAGCAGCTCGCGATTGTGTGCATAGGCGGACAGCAAGTTCTCGCCATGCTTGATGATGATGAGGTTCCCGTAACCGCGAATGCCGCTGCCGGTATAGACCACCCTGCCTGCGGAGGCGGCGCGAATGTCCTGACCCAAGATCCCGGGCAGCAGCACTCCACCGCCGGGTACCGGCCGGGGCTCACCCAATCGATCGGTCGGCCACCCCCACCCATGCGCCGTAACCGCGGGTGGCGGCTGCACGCTGCCGCGCGCGGTCGATGGCGGTCGAGTTGCCGCGGCGGTGCGGCTCGGCCTCAAAGTAAGCGCCTGCCCCACTGCAATGCGAAAGTCGGGGCCGATATTGTTCCAGCGCGCCAGGTCGTGATAATCGAGACCGTAGCGCCAGGCAATGCTGTAGAGCGTGTCCTGCGGCCGCACGATATAGGTCTCGCGTTCTTCATGGGTCTCGCGTTCTTCGCGCGGCGTATTCGCGCAACCGGCGACGAGCACGCAATTTAAGGCCAGAGCGCAGATCCATCGCGTACGGCTCAATGTCGGAGCCTAGCGTTGCAGTCCCGAAACCAGGGGAACAAAACTCACGGCGCCCAGCGACTGGCGGTCGATCCTGGTTTCACCCTTGGTGTAGCGGTACAGCTCCTGCCTGCCCTCGCCGCCCACCGGGGCGATCAGCCGGCCTCCGAGCTTTAATTGCTCGAACAGCGCAGGCGGCACGGCATGCGGTGCCGCGGTCAGCAGAATGCCGTCGAAGGGTGCGCGTGCGGGCCAGCCGACATTACCGTCGTCATGGCGGAAGTTGACGTTGCGAATCTTGAGCTCCCGCAGGGTGCGCCGCGCGCGGCCCAGCAAGGGAGCAATGCGTTCGATCGTGTAGATCTCCGCCACCAGCGGCGAGAGAACGGCGGTTTGATAGCCGCAGCCGGTGCCGATTTCCAACACCCGCGGCGCTTCTCCCGCCGCCAACAAGGCTTCGGTCATCTTCGCGACCACGAAAGGCTGGGAGATGGTTTGGCCGAACCCAATCGGCAACGCGGTGTCCTCGTAGGCTCGGCTCGCCAACGCCTCGTCCATGAACAGATGGCGCGGCACGTTGCGTATCCGATCCAGTACCCGCTGATCGGCGATACCTTGTTCTTGCAGCCGCTGCACCAGGCGTTCGCGGGTGCGCGCCGATGTCATGCCGATACCGCTTAGCCGTGGGCCTTCCATGTACTTACTCAAGCTGCAGCCATCGCTGAAGATCCTTGAGCACGCTGTGACGTGTCAGGTCGACCTGCAGCGGCGTAATCGACGCATAACCTTCCGCCACCGCGTGAAAGTCGGTGCCCGGCCCCGCGTCCTGCCCCGCTCCCGCGTTTCCCACCCAATACACTTCGCGCCCCCTTGGATCCTTCGCCTTGACGATGGGTTTGGCCCGATGCCGGTTTCCCAGCCGCGTCACTTTGACGCCGCGCAACTGTCCATCTGGCAGATCCGGAACATTGACGTTGAGTATGACCGGCCCCTCCTCCGAACCCTGCAAAGGATGCTGCGCCACGCGCTGCACCAGCTGCGCAGCGACGCGCGCCGCGCTTGCGAAATTGCGCGGGCTGTCGGGCGTCAGACACAGCGAGACGGCAATCGCCGGCAGCCCCAGATATCGCCCCTCGACGGCGGCCGCCACGGTGCCCGAATACAGTGTGTCATCGCCGAGATTTGCGCCGTCATTCACGCCCGTCACAACGATGTCGTGTTCGAAATCGAACAAGCCTGAAATCGCCAGATGCACGCAGTCGGTCGGCGTGCCGTTGACGAAGAAGGAGTCGGCATCGTAGCGCACGGCACGCACGGGCACATCCAGGGTCAATGAATTGCTCGCACCGCTTCGATTTCGATCAGGGGCCACGATCGTCACCGTCCCAAGCGGCCTGATCGCCTCTCCGAGCGCCGCCAGGCCCTCGGCGCGGTAGCCGTCGTCATTGGAAAGGAGGATCTTCACTACTTAACAGTCTGCGCCGCGCTGGCGGGGATCGCCGTGCGGACTATACTGGATCCATGAGCAAAAAGCGCACGCCCGAGCCGGGTGCCGGGCAGGACGATGCAATGGACGCCGCCGTATTTCGCACCGCGATGCGCGACGTCAAACCGCTGCCGCCGCGCGAATCACGCCAGGCAACGGTTGCGCCTCGCTCCCGCTCCCGCCCGCGCACGCGCACGCGCAAGGCGCCGGAGTCGGCGGAAAATCTCGACCAGACGATGCCGTTGATTTCGGCCGCGACGGAGGACGAGAGCGCGGCTGCCGTGCTGTCGTTCCAGCGCAGCGGCATACGCGATCAAGTCATGCGCCGATTGCGGCGCGGATTGTATCCGAGCGAGGACGAACTCGACCTCCATGGACTGAACCAAACAGCGGCGCGCGATCGGCTCGCCGAGTTCATTGCACACAGCCGCGATTGCGGCCGCCGCTGCGTGAGAATCGTACACGGCAAGGGTTATCGCTCCGGCGCGCGCGGACCGGTTCTCAAAGCCGCTGTGAACCTGTGGCTGCGCCGCCATCTGGACGTGATGGCGTTCACGTCCGCCCGTGCGATCGATGGCGGAACCGGCGCGGTGTACGTGCTGCTGCGGGGCTGAACGCGGCAGCCGGCCGGTTTCAGCCCGTGTCCTTGAGTCCGATCTGCGGGTCCGCGAGCCGGTCGATATTCGGGCGCAGCCGCTCAGGGATCAGCCTGCGTGCCGCCATGGAGTCTTTGGTGTGATTCACCGATTCCACCGCCAACAGTTCACCTCCCTTGAGGTAGCAGACACTGAAACTGCGGGTGGCGGGATCGCCGCGCGTCAATTGCTGATCGTGGCCGGAAGACAACCCCACGATCAGCAGTTTGTTGTCGTATTGATCGGACCAAAACCACGGCACCCGATCGTGCACCGCGGGGTGTCCAAGGATGTTCGACGCCGCAACCTTGCTCTGTTCGAAAGCGTTGTCGACGGACTCGAGGCGCACCCGTGATTGATAGCGCGGCGAGAAATAATTGGTGCAGTCGCCGGCGGCATATATCGCAGGATCGCTGGTGCGGCAGTTCTCATCGACCACAATGCCGTTATCGCAATTCAGACCCGCGTCGCTCGCCAATTGCGAGTTGGGCAGCGCTCCGACTCCCACGACCAGCAAATCTGCGGGGTACACGCTGCCGTCCGCGCAAACCACGCTTTCGACGCGATCGCTGCCCTGCAGGCGCACGACGCGCGAGTTGCACACGACCCGCACGCCTTGATTGCGGTGTTCGTGCGCAAAGTATTCCGAGACATTCGAGGCCACGACGCGATTCATGATGCGATCCGCCATTTCCAGCACCGTGACGGCGCAGCCCATCTGGCGCGCGGTCGCGGCGGCTTCGAGGCCGATGTAGCCGCCGCCGATGATGAGCACGCGTGCGCCTGGGCGGAGCCCCTCGGCAATCACGGCGGCATCGGCGACATTGCGCAGATAGTGCACGCCCTGCAGATCGGCTCCGGGACACGTCAGGCGGCGCGGGATGGCGCCGAGGCACAATAACAGGCGGTCATAGCGCAATTCCTCGCCGCTCGACAGCACGATTTGCCGTGCGCCGGCCTGCAGGCTCATTGCACGCGCACCCAACTTGAGTTCCACCGCGTGCTCGTCATAGAACGCGCGGTGCCGGAACAGCAGCCGTTCGGCGGCCATCTCGCCGGACAGAAATTTCTTGGAAAGCGGCGGCCGCTGATACGGCAGCATCTCTTCATCGCTGACCAGGACCAGGCGTCCCGTGAATCCTTCACGGCGCAACGTGTCGACCGCCTGCGCGCCCGCCTGTCCGCCGCCCACGATGAGGATCGTCGCAATCATTGTCCTATGTTAGCGGATTCGCGGGGCCGGCCGGCCACGCGGAATACTCAGACTGGCTCCTAGCGTCGGCAACAGCTACCTGGGTATACTGAATGTGCATGAATTGGCATAGCTATGTCTATATCAGATAACTGATATCGGGTCGGCCATTGGATCTCAAGCAGCTCGAATACTTCCGCCATGTCGCTGAGCTCGGCAGTTTCACCAATGCCGCGGCTTTCCTGTCGGTCGGCCAGCCCACTTTGAGCCGGCAGATTGCCGACCTGGAGATGGAGTTCGGCCAGGATCTGTTTGACCGCAACGGCCGCGGGGTCGTGCTGACGCAGGCCGGTTCCCAACTGCTCGAGCACACGCGGGGCATCCTCATGCAAGTCGGCCGCGCTCGCCAGGAGCTGGAAACGACGCGCAGCGGCGATGCCGGCCACATCACGCTGGGCTTGCCCTCGAGTCTTGGCAATGTGGTCACGGTACCTTTGGTCAAAGCGTTCGCCAAGGCGTTGCCCAAGTCGCGCCTCGCCTTCTCTGAAGGCCTGTCTGCCTACATCCTCGAGCGCCTGAGCGTCGGCCGCATCGACTGCGCCCTCGCCTACAACGCCACCGGTTCAGAAGACTTCGACGTCGCCCCGTTGCTCGAGGACCAGCTGTTCCTGATTGCGCCGGCCTCGCGGTCCAAGAGATCGCCCGCCTCCATATCCCTGGCTGAACTCGCCGACTATCCGCTGGTCATTCCCGGCCGGCCGCACGCCAATCGGATGACGGTCGAGCACGCGCTGTCCGACATCGGGAAAAAAATCACGATCGCGCACGAGGTGGAGTGCATCGCCGCGATCGTCGATTTGGTGCGTCAGGGCCACGGCTTCGGAGTGCTGTCGCTCAACGCCGTCAAATCCTCGCCCTGGGCGGCGCAAGTGCTCATCAAGCCCATATTGAATCCAACATTGACGTTTCCGCTCTCGCTCGTGACGTCGACGCGGCGGCCGAAGAGCGCCTTCATGCGCAAGGCGATTTCCCTGATCAGCAAGGTCGTGCGCGAGGAGATCGGCCAGAACCTGCCCAGACTCCCGCGCCGGCGGACGCGCACGTGAATCCGAAAAACTTCGACAACGTGAACTTGAATTTGCTGGTGATTTTCGCCGTGCTGATGCGCGAGCGATCGGTCACGCGCGCCTCCAAGATCCTGATGATCTCGCAGCCGGCGGTAAGCCATGCGCTCAAGCAGCTGCGCACGTTGTTTGCCGATCCGCTCTTTACCCGCAGCAGCACCGGAGTCAATCCGACCCAGCACGCGCAGGTGGTTCACAAGGACCTGTTGGTTTCGCTCGAGGCCATCGAGGAGATATTGAACAAGAGGAACGGAGGGCCGCCTTCAGCGAGCCAGCAGCACTGAGGCCATCGCAGCCAGTCCTTCCTTGCGGCCGATAAAGCCCAGACGCTCGGTCGTCGTGGCTTTGATATTGATGAGCGCCGGCGCCACGCCTAGGTCGGCCGCAAGATTTGCAGCCATCGCGGCCCGATGCGCGCCGATGCGCGGCGCCTCCGCCAGCACCGTGATATCCGCGTTGACCAGGCGCAATGCCGCTGCCTGCATGCGTTGCGCCACGGTGCGCAGGAACACGCGGCTGTCGGCCCCGCGATAGCGCGGATCGCTGTCGGGAAAGTGCTGGCCGATGTCGCCATCGCCAAGGGCGCCCAGCAAGGCATCGCACAAGGCATGAATGACCACGTCGCCGTCCGAGTGCGCGACGATGCCCTGTGAGTGCGC
This sequence comes from Steroidobacteraceae bacterium, assembly GCA_035488895.1. Lineage (GTDB taxonomy): Bacteria > Pseudomonadota > Gammaproteobacteria > Steroidobacterales > Steroidobacteraceae > Bog-1198. The sequence goes on along the minus strand of DATHKV010000084.1, from coordinate 25,462 downwards.
GATGCGTACGCCGCCCAAGACCACGTGATCGCCTTCGCCGAAGGCGTGCACGTCCGTTCCCTGACCGATTCGCATGTGACTGCTCTCCCCCATCCGCAAAATGTCGGCCGCGACGTGCAAGTCCTCGGCGCGGGTGACCTTGATGTTGAAAGGCGAACCCGGAACCAGGACCGCACCAATACCGATGCGCTCCATTGCTTGTGCTTCGTCGGTCACCGCCACGCCCGCGCGAGCGGCATCCTGCAACGCGCGGCGCAATTGCGCGTACGCAAATACTTGCGGGGTCAGCGCGCGCCACAGACCCGTGCGATCCACAGTCTCCATGCCGGCTGTCCGTTCGCGCTTGACCGTGTCCACTATGGGCGCGGCCAGCACAGCGCCGCCGATCGGCACTGCGCCGGCCACTCCCGCAGCGCCCGCAGCGCCCGCAGGTCCCACTTCCAGCACATCCGCCAACGCCTTGATTTCGGCGCCGCTCAAGCACGGGCGGGCTGCATCGTGCACCAGGATCCAGTCTTCGGGTGCGGCTCTGGAGGCCAGAAATTCCAAGCCGTTCATCACCGAATCCTGCCGCTGGGCGCCGCCCATGGTGCTGTGCACCTTTGGCGAATCGAGATGCTTTGCAACCTCCGGCCAGCGCTCATCGCCGCCGGCGATCACGGCCACGATGCCGTGGATGCGCGGCTCGCCGAGCAGCGCGCGCAGCGACCACTCGAGCACGCTGCGCCCGAGCAACGGGGTGTACTGTTTGGGAACGCCGCGCGGGTCGGCGGATGAGAATCGCTCGCCGCGGCCCGCTGCAGGAACGATGGCCCAGAGGCGGCGCGCCGCAGGTTCGCTCATTCCACGCGAGCGGTGACGGGTGCAGTGGGTGCGGCGGGTGCGGTGGCGACCGTCGTGTTGGTTCTCACGACCTGGTAGAAGGTTTCGCTCGCGGCAACCATGCCCAGTTCACTGCGCGCCCTTTCCTCCAGCGCAGTCAGTCCGGTCTTCAGGTTCGCCACTTCCGCGCTCAATTGCCGATTGCGTTCGGCCTGCTGCAAGTTCGCCGCCCGCTGCGTTTCAACCGAGGCTTTGAGTCCCGAGACCTCGCGCAATCCCCGCTCCGAAAACCAGAGTCGACCTTGGAGCAAGACCAGTGCGATGGCCAGTACGGCCGCGAAAATCCTCATGGGGACAGGAGCTTAGCACGAACTCTTAAGAAATTGGAACCGATAAAGCGCGCGCTCCTGCGTAGGACGCCTTGGCGCCGAGCTCCGCTTCGATCCGCAGCAGCTGATTGTATTTCGCGATCCGGTCCGAGCGCGACATCGAACCGGTCTTGATTTGCGTCGCGGTGGTGGCAGCCGCGATATCCGCGATGGTGGCATCCTCCGTCTCTCCGGATCGATGCGATACGACCGCCGCATACTTGGCCTTGAACGCCATGTCGATGGCGGCCAAGGTCTCGGTCAAGGTGCCGATTTGATTGGGCTTGATGAGTATCGCGTTGGCGATCTTCTTGGCAATGCCCTCGGCGAATATCTTGGTGTTCGTCACAAACAAATCGTCGCCCACCAATTGCACCTTGCTGCCCAGCTTCCGCGTAAGAATCGCCCAACCATCCCAGTCGCCCTCGCTCATGCCGTCTTCGATGGTCACAATGGGGTATTTTCCGGCCAAGCCCGCCAGATAATCCGCGAACTCCGATGAGTTGAATTTTCGGCCTTCGCTTTCCAGATCATAGACGCCGTCCTTGAAGAATTCCGTGCTGGCGACATCCAAGCCCAGGTAGATGTCCTTGCCGGCACGGTAACCGGCCTTGTCGATGGCTTCGAGGATGGTCGTGATCGCCGCTTCGTTCGAAGGCAGATCCGGCGCGAATCCGCCCTCATCGCCGACCGCCGTGTTCAATCCCTTGGCGTGCAGCACCTTCTTGAGCGTGTGGAACACCTCCGCGCCGTAGCGCACCGCCTCCGAAAAGGAGGGCGCGCCGATGGGAAGAATCATGAATTCCTGGATGTCGACGCTGTTGTCCGCGTGCGCCCCGCCGTTGATGATGTTCATCATGGGGACGGGCAGTGTCAGGTCGCCGCTGCTCGCAAGATGCCGATACAGGGGCAGCCCTTGATCCCGGGCTGCTGCATGCGCCGCCGCCAACGACACCGCCAAAATCGCGTTGGCGCCGAGATTCGATTTGCTGTCCGTGCCGTCCAATTTGATCATCTTGGCATCGAGAGCTGCCTGCTCCTGGGCATTCGCGCCCAAGACCGCGCTGCGCAGCGGTCCGTTGACGGCCGCGACGGCCTTGAGCACACCCTTGCCGCCGAAGCGCTGCATATCGCCGTCCCGCAACTCGACGGCCTCGCGCGAGCCGGTTGATGCGCCCGAGGGCACCGCTGCCCTGCCGACGATTCCGGAGTCCAGCACCACATCCGCCTCGACCGTGGGATTGCCGCGCGAATCGATGATTTGGCGGCCGCGAACATCAACAATCCGACTCATAGCAATGATTCCTCGAAGGGTTGTCTCTTCACCGCGATATCCAGTTCCTTGAGCGTGCCCAGGAGCGATTTCATGCGATCCAGCGGCCATGCATTCGGTCCATCCGACAAGGCCTCGGCGGGATTGGGATGGGTTTCCATGAAAATTCCCGCGACACCCGCGGCGACCGCGGCTCGAGCCAGTACCGGCACGAATTCCCGCTGGCCTCCGGATGAGTCGCCCTTGCCCCCGGGCAGCTGCACCGAATGCGTGGCGTCGAATACCACCGGACAGCCGGTTGCGCGCATGACGGACAAGGAGCGCATATCCGAGACCAGGTTGTTGTAGCCGAAGGAGAAACCCCGCTCGCACACCATGATCTGCGTATTGCCGGTGGAACGCGCTTTGTCGACCACATTCTGCATTTCCCAGGGCGACAAGAATTGACCCTTCTTGATGTTCACCGGTTTGCCCTGCGAGCAGGCTGCCACGATGAAATTGGTCTGGCGGCAGAGAAAGGCCGGCGTTTGCAGCACGTCGACCACCGCGGCGACTTCATCCAGCGGCGTATCCTCATGCACATCCGTGAGCACAGGCACGCCGATTTGTTCGCGGACCTTCGCGAGCACCTTCAGACCCCCTTCCAATCCGGGGCCGCGGAAACTCGAGCGCGAGGAACGATTCGCCTTGTCGAACGATGCCTTGAAAACGAAGGGGATCCTGAGCGCGGCGGTCATTTCCTTGAGGCGCCCCGCCACGTCCATCACCAGGCCCTCGCTCTCGATGACGCAAGGACCGGCAATCAAGAAGAACGGGCGATCGGGCCCGGCCTCGAAGGACGCAAGCTTCATGCGCTCAAGCGCTCATGCGGTGGCGCGGCGCGGCTGCAGCGAAGCTCGGTATTCGCGCGCCGCCCGGACGAATCCCGTAAACAGCGGATGGCCGTCGCGCGGCGTCGAGGTGAATTCCGGATGGAACTGGCTGGCCACGAACCAGGGATGACCGGGCAGTTCGATGAACTCGACCAAGCCATCCGCAGAGAAGCCGGAGAAACTCATCCCCGCCGCCGCCAACTCGTCGAGATAGTGATTGTTGAATTCATAGCGGTGGCGATGACGTTCAAATATCGATTCCTTGCCGTAGAGTGCCCTGGCAAGCGTACCGGGCTTGAGCTTGGCCTCCTGGGCACCCAGCCGCATGCTGCCGCCCAGATCCGACTTCTCGTCGCGCACCTGTTGACCGCGCTCCAAATCCTGCCATTCGGTGATCAGGGCGATCACGGGATGATTGGTCGCCCGGTCGAACTCGGTGCTGTTGGCTCCATTGAGCGCCAGCACATTGCGTGCATATTCGATGATGGCGAGCTGCATGCCCAAACAGATGCCCAGATACGGAATGCCGTTTTCGCGCGCAAAGCGAATCGCCTGGATCTTGCCCTCGATGCCGCGGTCGCCGAATCCGCCCGGCACCAGGATGGCATCCATTTTCTGCAGCGCCGCGGCACCCGAGCGCTCGATATCCTGCGACTCGAAATAATGGATGTTCACGCGGGTCCGGGTCTTGATGCCGCCGTGCATCAGCGATTCGTTCAGTGAAATATAGGAGTCTCGTATCTGAACGTACTTGCCGACCATGCCGATGTCCACGACGGCTTCCGGATTTTGCTTGGCGGCGACCACGGCGCGCCACTCGGAAAGATCCGTCGGCGGCACGTTCAATCGCAGCTTGTCGACCACGATGTCATCCAGATCCTGCTCATGCAGCAGCATCGGAATCTTGTAAATATCATCCGAATCGACCGCGGAAATCACGGCGCGCTCCTCGACATTGGTGAACAGCGCAATCTTGCGCCGTTGCTCATCGGGAAGGCTCTGCGAGCAGCGGCAGAGCAGTATGTCCGGCTGTATGCCGATGCCGCGCAATTCCTTGACCGAGTGCTGCGTCGGCTTGGTTTTGATTTCCCCGGCGCCGCCCAGAATCGGCACCAGCGTCAAATGCATGTAGAGCACCTTGTCGCGGCCGAGTTCGACTCCCATTTGGCGGATCGCTTCGAGAAACGGCAGCGACTCGATGTCGCCGACCGTGCCGCCGATCTCCACCATGCAGACATCCGACTCGCCGGCGCCCATGCGAATGCGGTGCTTGATCTCATCCGTGATGTGAGGGATGACTTGAACCGTCGCGCCCAGATAGTCGCCGCGCCGCTCCTTGGCGATGACGCGCTCGTAGATTCTCCCGGTCGTGAAATTGCTGTTGCGCCCGGTGGTGGTGCGCACGAAGCGTTCATAGTGGCCGAGGTCGAGGTCGGTCTCGGTGCCGTCCGCCGTGACGAACACTTCGCCATGCTGAAAGGGGCTCATGGTGCCCGGATCCACATTGATGTAGGGGTCCAGCTTAACCATGCTGATTTTGAGGCCGCGAGCCTCGAGAATGGCGCCGAGGGAAGCCGACGCAATACCTTTGCCCAGCGAGGAAACCACGCCGCCGGTGACAAAAACGAATCGATTCATAGTGGGTCACCGCCGATTAAACGTTTGTCGTCCACTTCAACTTAAGCGGAGGTACAAACGAAGCCAAGGGGAACAATTGGAATACGACGGGAGTTCAGATTACCAGAACACCTCCATCTCGACAATCCTAATGCGCCGCTAGGTCAAGAGGGGCGCATTGTTCCACGAGATACCCAATCCCGGGGCGTCTGCCGCCGCGCACCAGTCTGCATCCATCCACAAATCGCCGACGGCAATCAAGGCATCACCGGCAAACACCAGCGGCAGCGCGTCCCTCATCCAAGGCAGCACCCCCCATGTCTGACACAGGTGCTGCACGGTTTGCGTTTTGGCCAATCGAGCGGGCTTCAGCGCCTCACCTCCCCCGCGCCGCCGCACCGTGACGACCGCGGGCAGCCTCGCCGCGGCAAGTCCGCCCGCGTGGAGGATCCATGACAATGTTCCGAGCCGCGGACTCAACTCCAGCGAGGATCCGGGCGCAACAGCCCATTGTTGCGCAGCACTTAAGGAAGGGGCATCGGCGTCGGTCACGAACATCCTCTGCCGATAACGCCGCAGCGCTTTTTCGCCCCAGACAATGGCCGGATTTTGGTCCGCATGCGCATCGAACACCTGCCGCAATGCCTCTTCGAGCCGCGCGGTCGAGGGCACCTCGACACCCGCTTCTCGCAGCCACAAGCGCACCGCATTCATGCGCTTCAAGGGAGCCAGGGCGCGCAGGCCCGGCACCGACAGCGCCTCGCCGTCGCGCAGGCGCGCCACATCGGCGGCGGCCGCCATGTCCAGGAGCTGTTGCGCTTCGGCCATGTGCAAGGCCGTGCGCGAGAGCGTGATTTCCACTCCGGGCCAGCGTTTCCGGATCAGCGGCCACAGCGCGTGGCGCAGATACACGCGGTCAAATCGCTCATCCTCGTTCATGGGATCGTTCGAATGGGATTGCTGGAGCCCTACGCTGAATTGCTGCAGATCTTCGTGCGCAATCTCGAGCATCGGCCGCGCGTGCCATCCCAACCCTAAGACCTTGCAGACCGGCATCGCCGCCATGCCCTTGACTCCCGCGCCGCGCAGCGCCTGCAGCAGCAGGGTCTCGGCCTGGTCCTTGCGGTGATGCGCCGTCAAAAGACATTCACCGGATTGCAGCTGCGCGGCAAGCGCCGCATAACGCGCCGTGCGCGCCGCGGCCTCGAGCGACTCACCTGCCCCACCCACCTCGACCGCAACAATGCTCAAGGGAACGCCCAAACGATCGCAGAGCGTCCGGCAGGCTTTGCGAAACTCGAGTGCACTAAGCTGCAGACCATGATCAATGTGGACAGCGCGCAGCGGCAAGCCGCGAAAGCCGGGCTGCATTTCCGCCGCGGCGGCGAGCAGCGCCGTCGAATCGGGGCCGCCGCTCAACGCCACCACCAAGCCGGTGGCCTCCGCGGGCACTAAAGACTCGAGCACCGCGTGCAGGGTGGCCGCGGAAAAGCCCACGGGGCGATCAACCGTCGCGGAACGCGCCGAATCCGCGCAGGCGGGCCTGGCGAGCATCGAGCAGCTGCGTGATCGGCTGGTTGCGCAGTTCGGCCAGATTTTTGACGATGCTCTGCTTCATGGTTTCCGCCATCAGCTGCGGGTCGCGGTGGGCGCCGCCGTGGGGCTCCTTCAAAATCTCATCGACCAGTCCGAGCTTGAACAGCCGCTCGGCCGTGCCGCCCATCGCCTCCGCGGCGACCTCTTTCTTTTCGGTGCTCTTGAACAAAATCGAGGCGCAGGCTTCCGGCGAAATCACCGAATACACGCTGAACTGCAGCATGACCAGATGGTCGCAGACGCCGATGGCAAGCGCTCCGCCGGATCCGCCCTCGCCGATGACGATGCTCAAAATCGGCGCCGCTAGATGCGACATCTCGAACAAGTTGCGCGCAATCGCTTCCGATTGGCCGCGCTCCTCCGAGCCGATGCCCGGGTAGGCGCCCGGCGTGTCGATCAACGTCACGACCGGAATCCGGAATCGCTCCGCCATTTTCATGAGACGAAGCGCCTTGCGATACCCTTCAGGCTTCGGCATGCCGTAGTTGCGCCGCACACGCTCCTTGGTGTCGCGGCCCTTCTGGTGTCCGATCAGCATCACGGGCACGCCTTCGATCCGCGCCAGGCCGCCGACAATCGCCAGGTCGTCGCTGTACATGCGATCGCCATGCAATTCCTGCCAGTCGCTGAAGATCATGGAGACATAGTCCAGCGTGTACGGACGCTGCGGATGGCGTGCCAGCTCGGTGATTTGCCACGGCGTCAGGTTGGCGAAAATGCTGGTCGTGAGCGCCCTGCTCTTCGATTGCAGGCGCTTGATCTCCTCGGTGATATTCACGCTGGCATCACTGCCGATGAATTTCAGCTCTTCGATCTTGGCCTCGAGTTCCGCGATCGGCTGTTCAAATTCCAGAAAATTCAGCGCCATGAAGAAGTTTCCTCGCCGCGAACATCATTTCGCGGACCATACACTAAATACCACCCCTCGCGCCCGACAAGCGCGGAAAGCCGGTCCAGCAGCTCCCGCGTGGGCCGCACCGACCAGGAATCAGACAGATTGACTTTGCCGCTGTACTCGCTGCGGTTCACCGCCACACTCACGCCGCAGGGCCCGCGCAAGTAGGGTTTGAGCACCTGCTCGAAGCGGTTCATGCCCTGTGGGCCGTCGAATTCCTCAGGCCAGCGCAGCCACAGGCGGCGGGCAAAGCGCTCGCGCGCGCGGTCGATGTCCATTAGGGATTTGCCCTGCAGGCGCCATGCCTCGATGAAGTCGTCGAATCGCAGCGTGCCGTCGATGATCAAGATCGCGTCCTTGACGATGATATCGCGATGCTGCTGAAAGACTTCTTCGTACAAGCTGACTTCGAGGCGGGCGCTGCGATCATCCAGAATCAAGGTTACCCGATTCGGCCGGCGCCGAATCTCCAGCACCAGCCCCGCGACGGTGGCAGGCTTGCCTGCGGACCAGCTGCGGCCGCCTTCCGGCGCCGACGGCGGTTTCGGGCCGCCGACATCCGCCAGCCGCGCGCTCACCAAAAACTTCAAGTCCGGCTCGTACGGGGTAATGGGATGGCCGCTCAAGAACAGCCCCAGGGTTTCGCGCTCGCCCGCGAGGCGTTCTGCCTCGGACCAGTCCGCGACCGCCGTGTTCTCCGCGGCGCTCAAGCCGAAAAGGTCCACCTGACCCACGCTGATGGCGCGCGAGTTTTGCTCGCCCAGATGCATGGCGCGCTCGAGTTCCGCCGTCAACGAGGCGCGATTGGGACCAATACGGTCGAGGCTTCCCGAGCGGATCAGCGCCTCCAGCACGCGCCGGTTCACTCTCGCCAGGTCGATGCGACGGCACAGGTCGGGCAGAGTCTTGAACTCACCGTTCCTTTCGCGCTCCTCGATGATGGCCTCGACGGCGGACGCACCCACGCCCTTGATCGCGCCCATGCCGTATCGGATGCTGTCGGCGCCGGCGACGCGAAACGCATACACCGACGCGTTCACATCGGGCGGCAGCACCTTGAGGGCCATGCCGTTGCATTCGTCGATCAGCGTCACGACTTTTTCGGTCTTATCCATATCCGAGGACAGCACCGCCGCCATGTAGGCCGCCGGGTAGTGCGCCTTGAGCCATGCCGTCTGATAGGACAGCAGCGCATACGCTGCCGAATGCGACTTGTTGAATCCATAGCCCGCGAACTTTTCCATGAGATCGAAAATGTGCGTCGCCTGCGCCTCGCGAACGCCGCGCGTCACCGCGCCTGAGACGAAAATCGAACGTTGCTTCGCCATCTCTTCGGGCTTCTTCTTGCCCATGGCGCGGCGCAGGAGGTCGGCGCCGCCCAAGGTATAACCCGCCAGGATCTGCGCGATTTGCATGACCTGCTCCTGATACAGGATCACGCCATAGGTCGCCGCCAGGACCGGCTTCAAATCCGGATGCAGATAGTCGATGGTCGCGCCGCTGGTATCGTGCTTGCGCGCAATGAAATCCTCGACCATGCCCGATTGCAGCGGGCCCGGCCGGAACAGCGCGACCAGCGCCACGATGTCGCCGAACCGGTCCGGCTGCAGGCGCCGGATCAAGTCCTTCATGCCGCGCGATTCGAGTTGGAACACCGCGGTGGTCTTGGTGCTCTTCAGCAGCGCGTAGGTTGCCGCGTCGTCCATCGGCAGAGCGCTCATGACCAGGGGCGCTTCGCCGCTGTGCGCGCGCTGCGCATTGATGTCGCGCACCACCCAATCGATGATGGTCAGGGTTCGCAGTCCCAGGAAATCAAATTTCACCAAGCCCGCCGCCTCGACATCGTCCTTGTCGAACTGCGTCACCGGCGTGTTGCTGCCCTCTTCGCAGTACAGCGGCGTAAAGTCGGTCAGGATGGACGGCGCGATGACCACGCCGCCGGCGTGCGTGCCGGCGTTGCGCGCCAGACCCTCGAGCGATCGCGCCAGATCGATGAGCTCGCGAATCTCCCCTTCGCCGTCGTACAACCGCTTCAGTTCTTCTTCCTGCTCGAGCGCCTTGTCGAGCGTCATGCCGATTTCCAACGGAATCAGCTTCGCGATCTTGTCCACGTAGCCATACGGATGGCCGAGAACCCTGCCGACGTCGCGCACCACGGCCTTTGCGGCCAGGGTGCCGTAGGTGATGATCTGGGATACGCGGTCGCGGCCGTACTTGTTGGCGACGTACTCAATGACCCGGTCGCGCCCTTCCATGCAGAAGTCGACGTCGAAGTCCGGCATGGATACGCGCTCGGGATTCAAGAACCGCTCGAACAGCAGGTCATGCTCGATGGGATCAAGGTCGGTGATCCCCAGCGCATACGCGACCAGCGACCCCGCGCCCGAGCCGCGGCCCGGACCCACGGGCACACCGTTCTCACGTGCCCACCGAATGAAGTCGGCGACGATCAGAAAGTATCCGGCAAACCCCATGGCGCAGATGACGCCCAGCTCGAGTTCGAGGCGCGCCTCGTAAGCGGCGACCGCGGTTGCGATCTGCAACGCCGGCGAGGCCGCGGTGCGCCCGCCGAGCCCGCGCTTGGATTCCTCGCGCAAAAAATCTTCGGTATTCGATCCGGCCGGCACCGGGTACGCCGGCAACATGGAGGCGCCCAGGCGGATCTCGAGAGAACAGCGCTTGGCGATTTCAACGGTATTCGCCAACAATTCCGGCGCATCCTGAAACAGCTCCGCCATTTCCGCCGGCGATTTCAAGTACTGTTCTTCGGAGTAGCGGCGCTTGCGGCTCGCATCGCCAAGCTGCGCGCCGTCATGGATGCAGACCCGCGCCTCATGCGCTTCGAACTCCGCGCGCGTCAAGAAACGCACGTCGTTCGTTGCGACCGCGGCGACGCCGCGGGATTGGGCAAGTTCCATGGCCGCCTCGGAGCACACTTGCTCGCCGGCCCGGCCGGTGCGTTGCACCTCGAGATAGAAGCGATCGCCGCAATACGACTGCCAGCGCTCCAGACATCGCTCCGCTTCCTCGTCCCGGCCGCGCGCAAAGGCCTGTCCGATATCGCCCTCGAGTCCGCCTGACAGCACGATCAATCCCTGCAGCGCTTCGCGGCTTATCCAGCTGCGATCCAACATGGGCGGGCCGCGGCGCTGACCCTGCAAAAAGGATCGCGTCACCAACTGGGTCAGATGCCGGTAGCCGATCAGATTCTGACAAAGGAACACGATGCGCGACGGCGGCGCGCGCTCGCCGGGTTCGCGAATCCAGGCATCGACGCCGATCACGGGCTTTACCCCGGCGGCCTGCGCTTCCTTGTAGAACTTCACCATGGCAAACAAATTGCTTTGATCGGTGAGCGCGATCGCGGGCATGCCGGCTGCCGCGACGGCGGCCATCAGATCCGGAACGCGCACGATGCCGTCCACCAAGGAATATTCGGTGTGCACCCGCAAGTGAACGAAGTTCGTCAAAGTTCGCACCGCAGCGCGAGGCGCACGGGTTCGAAGGAACGGCGGTGCAAGGGACAGGGCCCGTGCAAGGTCAACAGGCGTTGATGATCCGGCGTCGCATAGCCTTTGTGACTTGCGAAAGAATATGCGGGATATACCGTATCCATTTGATTCATATAATCATCTCTGGCGGTCTTCGCCAGAATGGACGCTGCGCTGATGGCGGGCTCGGTGACATCGCCGTCAATGATGGCACGAGCGGTCAATACCTTGCCCAATCCATGCAAATGGGGCAGCCGGTCGCCATCCACCAGCACGTGGTCGGGAGTCAGGCACATGGCCAGCAACGCACGGCGCATGGCTAGAAATGTCGCCTGCAGAATGTTCAACGCATCGATTTCCACCTGGTCCGCCCAACCGATGCCAAAGCAAACCGCTTGGCGCCGAATCTCAATGCTCAGGCGGGCGCGTTCCTCGGGACTCAACGATTTGGAATCCGCAACGCCTTCGATGCGCCGGCGGGGCCGAAGGATTACCGCGGCCGCCACGACCGGTCCAGCCAGGGGTCCGCGGCCTGCCTCGTCGATGCCGGCCACGCGCCTCACGGCGGCGGCGCCACCGGGTTCTGAAGGGTGCTCAATAGAGCCAGGATGGATTGCGCAGCGCGGGCGCCTGCGCCGCGGCGCAGCTCGGCATGAATACGCGAGAACTCGCGTTCCAAGGCGCTGCGCCGTTCCGTATCGTCAAGCCACATCAAGAGCTCCGCACCGATGGACTCTGGGATAATTTGCCGCTGAAAATATTCGCCGACGACGCGCCGATCCGCAAGTAGATTTGGTTGGGCGAAAAATTTCGACCTCACCAGGTTGAAGCGCGTCAGCAACCAGCCGGTCAGCGCGCCCAGCCGGTACACGACCACCATGGGCCGTTTGCACAGGGCAGCCTCCAAGCTCGCGGTACCGGAGGCCACCAGCACGACGTCGGCGGCGCTCAAGGCCGTCGTCGCCTGTCCGTCGATCAATTGCACCTCAATGGATGGCGCATCGCGCGCCAGGATGCGCGAAAAAATCTGACGCGTCGCAGCGCTCGCCATCGGCGCGACGAATTTCAAGCGTGGCCGACGCTGCGCCATCCAGCGGATCGTCGCGGCAAAGTCCGCGGCAAGCCGCGCGACCTCGCCGCGGCGGCTGCCCGGAAGCAAAGCAACCACGGCGGCGTCCTGCTTGAGACCGAGCACGCGCCGCGCAGCCTCGCGATCGACTTTCTCCGGGATCGCGTCTGCGAGCGGATGACCGACAAATTCCGCCCGTATGCGGTGCTCATCGTAGAAGCGTTTTTCGAACGGCAGCAGACACAACACCAAGTCCACCGATTCGCGGATATGGCGCGCGCGGCCCTGGCGCCACGCCCAAACCTGCGGGCTCACGTATTGCACGGTCGGAATTCCGGCGGCGTGCAGCGTGCGGGCAATGCGCAAATTGGTATCGGGCGCGTCGATGCCGACGAACACATCCGGGCGCGCCGTCAAAAACATCCGCTTGATGCGCGCGAGCAGCTTTGCCAGCCTCGGCAATTCGCGCAGCACGTCGAAAAGCCCCATGACGGCAAAGGACTCGGCCGGCTCCCATACTTCGCATCCCGCGGCCTGCATTTTAGGTCCGGCGACACCGAAGAATTTCGCGTCGGGCGCCAATTTACGCAGCGAATGGATCAGATCCGCGCCCAAGGTGTCGCCTGACGCTTCACCCGCCAATAGACCCACTCGCAGTGGCACGGACATGCGTTGAGCCTAGCGGACGATGCTGCGTGAGCTGCGCTTGATGAATTCGACGAAGGGCACGATTTCCGGCTGCAGCGCCGCCGCTTTATCGAGCTCTTCCAGCGCCGCCGTCAATTTCAAACCGGAGCGGTACAGCGTGCGATAGGCGCGGCGAATATTCAGGATTTGTTCCGGCGTGAAGCCGCGGCGCTGCAGGCCCACCGCATTGACGCTGTGAGGCACGGCGGGACGGCCCACCGCCATGATATACGGCGGCACATCGCGGGTGACGGCGGCGTTGTGCGCCAGGAAGCAATAAGCCCCGATCTTGGTGAACTGGTGTACCGCCGACAAGCCGCCCATGGTCACCCAATCGCCGACTTCCACATGGCCGCCGAGCGTGGCGCAGTTCGCCATCACGATTTGGTTGCCCAGCTGGCAATCATGGGCGACATGCGAATACGCCATCAGCAGATTGTCGTTGCCGATACTCGTCACGCCTTTGTCGTGCGTCGTGCCGCGATTCACGGTGACCGATTCGCGGAACACGTTGCGGTCGCCGATCTCGAGCCGGGTCGGCTCGCCGTTGTACTTCTTGTCCTGCGGCGCATCGCCCAACGAAGCAAACTGATAGATCTTGTTGTTCGCGCCGATGCGCGTCGGTCCGTTGATCACGGCGTGCGGGCCGACCCACGTTCCGGCTCCGATGACCACGTCGGCCCCGATCACCGTGAAGGGGCCAATCTGCACGTCCGCGGCGATGTCAGCTTGCGGCGATACCACCGCCCGCGAATCGATCATGGCGCTCCCTTGGCCGGCGGCGTCTTGGTCTCCGGTGCGACCATGATTTCCGCCGACGCCACCTCCTTGCCGTCGACTTGCGCCAGGCAATCGAATTTCCAGATCCCTTTGAACGAGCGCTTCAATTCAACCCGCAGCATCAGCTGATCGCCGGGCTCGACCGGCTTGCGGAATCGCGCGTTATCGATGGCTACAAAGTAAAAACGCGTGTTGACGTCGGGCACCACCTTGGCGGTCTTGAACGCCAAAATGCCGGCGGCCTGCGCCAGGGCCTCGATGATGAGTACACCCGGCATCACCGGACGATGCGGGAAATGCCCCTGAAAGAACGGCTCGTTGACCGTCACGTTCTTCAGGGCGAGACAGTGTTGTCCGGCGACGCACTCCAAGACCCGATCCACCAGCAAGAAGGGATACCGATGCGGCAATTGCCGCATGATCGCTGCGATATCCAGTCTATCGGACTCCGACATTCTCTCTCCTATCCGTCCAGCCGCCTCAAATGGGCGACCATTCGCCGCCATAATCTCGTCTCTACCGTCGGCATGCCGCTCGAGTAGCTGCCGGCCTTCTTGATCGATGCGCTGACCAGGCTGCAGCCCGTCACCACCACGTCATCGGCAATGGTCAAGTGGCCCGCAAATCCCACCATGCCGCCTATCATGCAGCGCCGGCCGATCACCGTGCTGCCCGATATGCCGGTACAAGCCGCGATTGCCGTGTGAGCGCCGATGAGCACGTTGTGACCCACCTGGATCTGATTGTCCAGCTTGACCCCGTCCTCGACAACCGTATCATCAATCGCGCCCCGATCGATGGTGGTGTTCGCTCCGATTTCCACATCATCGCCGATTCGCACGCTGCCGACTTGCGGCACCTTCACCCACGCCCCGGCATTGGGAGCAAAGCCGAAGCCGTCCGCGCCGACCACAGCGCCGGCGTGCAGGATACAACGCCGGCCCAACGTCACGCCCGGATACAAATTGACCCGCGAGACGAGTATCGAGTCGGCGCCGATGCGAGCGCCTCTTTGCACGATGCATCCGGGGCCGATTGAAACACGCTCGCCGATTTCGGCGTCGTCTTCGACCACCGTCAGGGGACCGATGCCGGCGCTCGCCGCAATCCGGGCTCCGGACCCGACCACCGCAGATGGATGGATTCCCGGCGCAGCGCTCGCCGCGGGGTGCATGAGCGCGGCAATGCGGGCATAAGCCAGGTAAGGATTGGGATGGATCAATGCCGCCACCGGGCAGTGCGCTTCATCCTCCGCGCTCATGAGGACGGCCGTTGCCCGTGTGGTGTCCAGCTGCCGGCGGTAGCGGGAGTTCGCGAGAAAGCTTAACGTGCCGGATTCCGCCCGCGAGAGCGTCGCGACACCATGCACTTTGAGGCTGGGCTCACCGCGCAGCGTGAGCCCGAACCGCACCGCCAGCTCTCCTAGACTGAACTCTGCCGGCACCTAAGCACTCCTTAAGTGCGCTTTGGTGGCGCCTTACTTGGTCGCCGGAGGTTTCGCCGGCACGGCCGCCGGTTTGGGCGCGCTCGGCACCGTCGAGGGTTTGGTCTTCAGCAGATCCAACACCTGCGCCGTGATATCCAGCTGCGGCTTGCTGTAGAACACACCTTCGCCCAGAACCAAATCAAATCCCTGTGCGGCGGAATAGGTGCGGATCTCTTCGAGCAGGTAGCGCTGAACTTTGCCGATCTCTTCGTTTTTGCGCGTGTTGATGTCGTCCTGGTATTCGCCGCCCTTGCGGGAAAATTCGCGTTGTTCGTCGCGCAGACCTTTTTCGGCTTTCGCGCGATCGGCTTCGGCCATGATCGCCCCTTCCTTCGCCAATCTCTCATCGCGCGCCTTGAGGTCATTCTGCATGGCCACCAATTCGCGCTGACGCGGTCCGAATTCATTTTGCAGGGATTGCATGGCGCTCTTGACCTGCGGAGCCTCCGACATCAGCTTCTGGAAGTCCACGTATCCAACCTTGATTTCGGCGCTAGCTTGCTGCGACACCATGAGTCCGCTGAAGGCCAATGCCAGGAGCGGAATGCTGCGAAAATATGTCGACATGTTGATCCTAAGACCTCAAATTGCGGTCAAAACGCTTGACCGATGGAAAATTGAAAACGCTCCGTCTCGTCGCCGAACCGCACCGTATCGCCTTGATTGGGATTCAAAGGGATTCCGTACGAGAAACGGAACAGACCCAAGGGTGCGAGCCACTGCACTGCAATGCCGGTTGATTGTTTTAGATTAGCATAACTGAAGTGATAGTCGACCGGCGTTATGTCATCGACACCCAGGAATTTGACCTTGTTTCCCGTCTGGAACACGTTGCCGATGTCGTAGAAGAAGCTGATGCGCGCCGAGCTCCTCCACTTGTCCGGCACCGGTAAAATCAGCTCGTAGCGATTGACCACCCGGAAGTTGCCGCCGTAGGGGTTGCCGATTCCGATGTTGTCCTTGGGTCCCAAACGGCTTTCGGTATAGCCTCTGACGCTGTCCGGACCGCCCGCGAAGTAATTGAGATAGGGCGGTAAAGACGTGGTTTTACCCAGCGCCGAAGCATAGTCCACCGAGGCTTGCACCGAGAGCAGGAGGCGCCAGAGCGGTATGTAGGTGATGAAATCGAAGTTCGTCTGGTAATACTTAACATCGCTCAACGGCAGCGCGTAGCGGGCCGAGAGCGCGATCTTCATGCCGCGGTCGGGGAACAACGCGCGGTTGCGGCCCTCGTAGGACCAACCGCCGGTCAGCTCATAAGTGTAGAAGTTGCTGCCAAAGACCGTGTAGGGACTGTCCAATGAATTGACGACGCCGTCGCCGTTCGTATCCTGCAGGTCGCGCTCGAAGGTGTTGCCGTTTTGCTTGACCCAATCGACCGATTGCTGCGCGCTGTAGCCTTCGGAGACCACCAGGCTGTTCTTGTTGACCGAAGCTCCAAGGCTCAAATATTGGTACTCGCTGATCGGATAGGACCATTGCATCGCGCCGGTTATCTGCTTGGTCGAAAAGGCCGATGATGCCGCGACGAACTGCGTGACATCGCGCAATGTCAACGACGTCGTGCGCGAGATGCCGTCGATCGTGGTGTAGGGGTCCGTGTGGGCGAAAGTGTAGCTCTTGCTGTACTTGCCGGCGTTGATTTCCAGCGCAATACGATCGCCGGTACCCATGAAGTTGCTGTGCACGAAATTGCCGTTCAAGCTGAATTTCTGCGACTCCGAGTAGCCAATGCCGCCGCCGAACTGGCCGGGCAATCCTTCTTTGATCTTGAAGTCGACATCCACGAGGTCGGCGCTGCCCGCCACAGGCTTGTTCTCGAACTCGACTTTCTCGATGTAGGGCAGGCGCTGCAATCGTTCCTTGGAGCGCTCCACCGCTGAATTCGACAACCATCCGCCCTCCAGCTGGCGCATTTCGCGGCGCAGCGTCTCATCATTGATTGCAGTCGTGTCGTTGAAATTGACGTGACGCACGTAGACGCGGTTGCCGGGCTCGACGAAGAAGGTCAGCGCCACGGTCTTGTGCTCGTTGTCGGCGGTCGGCACGGGATCTATCTTGGCGAATGCGTAGCCGTCGGCGCCCAGCCGGTAACTCATCAATTGCTGCGTCGATGTGACCAGCTTGCGGGAATAGGTGTCGCCCGGCTTGATCAACAGCAAGCGGCGCAGTTGCGCCTCGGGCACGACCATGGTGCCGGCCAGCTTGATGTCGCTGACCTTGTACACGTCCCCTTCGCTGACGTTTACGGTGATGTACATGTCGTCCTTTTCGGGCGCAATGGTCACCTGCGTCGATTCGATCTGGAAATTCGCATAGCCTCTATCCATGTAGTAGGAACGCAATTTTTCCAAGTCGCCCGTCAAAGACTCGCGCGAGTACCGGTCGTCCTGCTTGTACCAGGACAGCCAGTTCGGCGTCTTCAATTCGAAGCTGCCGAGAATGTCCTTTTCCTTGAATCTCGTGTTGCCGACGATATTGATCTGCTCGATCTTGGCGCGTTTGCCTTCCTTGATGTCGACTACGATGTCCACCTTGTTGCCGGGCAGGTCGGTGATCTTGGTGTCGACGCGCACGGCGTACTTGCCGCGGCTGAAATATTGATCGGTGAGATACTGCTTCACCTCATCGAGCACCGAGCGGTCAAAGGTCTTGCCGGTCGCGAGCCCGACGTTTCGCAGACTCTTCGTGAGATCTTCGGTTTTTATGTCCTTGTTGCCTTTGAGCTCGAACTTGGCGATCGATGGCCGCTCCACCACGACGACAAGCAGGGTGTTGCCGTCGCGGCGCAGTTCCACGTCGCGAAAGAATCCGGTCGCGTACAGCGCCCGCATCGCTTCGCCGATGCGCGATCCATCCATGTGATCGCCGATGTTCACGGGCAAATAGTTGAATACCGTGCCCTCGGAGATTCGCTGCAGGCCTTCGATGCGGATATCGCCGACGGTAAACGCTTCCTGCGACGCTTGCGCGCGCACGGTGCCGCTGAGAGGTTGGCCGGCCAGCGCCACCAACAAAGCTAGCCGAAATTCAAGCCGCACGCGGCAACGACCGGATGCTGTTCTGTTGGGCGGTGCTGCGCAGGCAGCGCCGCTCGTACGGCTGGAATTTGGGTTTGATCATGATTTCCCGTTAATTCAAATGTCTTGAAATGTCGTTATAGAAAGCCAGGCTCATCAACAACACCAACAGCGCAATCCCAATCTGCTGGCCAAAGAGCTGCGTGCGCTCCGACAGCGGGCTGCCCTTGACGGCTTCCACCGCTTGGTACACCACCTGACCGCCGTCCAATAAGGGCACCGGCAGCAAATTGAGCACGCCCAGGCTCACGCTGATAATCGCCAAAAATGCCATGAACGCCGTCGCGCCCAATGAGGCGCTGATGCCGGCGAACTCCGCGATGCTGACAACCCCGCTGATGTTCTTCGGAGAGACCTGGCCGGTCAGCATGCGCCACAACATCTGCACGGTCAGTGCGGACATCTCCCAGGTCTTTTTGACGCCGATCAGTAAAGCATCAATCGGTCCCGAACGATGCGTTTCCTTGAGTCCCGGCGGCCAAACGGGCGGCCCTTCCTTGAGGCGGACTCCCAGCCGGCCGACCGCTTGACCGTCTTCCATCACGCGCGGAACCGCCGCTACGATACGCATTCGCTCGCCGTGGCGCTCGACTTCAATCGAAATATCCCGATTCGCCGCAGCGCCCACGATGGAGCGGAACTCGCTCGAATTGGCAATCGGCTGCCCATCCACGGCGAGCACCCGGTCGCCGGAACGCAAACCCGCGCGCGCGCCGGCGCTCGCTGCCTCCGCCGTATCGATCAGCGTGGCGGCATTCCACATTGCCAAATCGAACCCCAATCCAGGCAGCAGTTTGCCGGGTTCGGTCAGGCTGCGCCGATCGGCGGTCACTCGCAGCGTCACGGAGCGCTCGGCGCCGTCGCGCCGCAACGTCAGCGGAACCAGACCGTCGCTGGTGAATTGGCGGATCAGGGCAATCTGCAGCTCTTCGGTGTCGTTGACGTTGCGACCGCCGACGCGGACGATTTGATCGCCCCGCTGCAACCCCGCAATCGCCGCCGGGCTGTCGAGCCGCACCTGACCGATGACCGGCTTGACGATCTCATTCCCGACCATGGCCAAGATTGCGTAGAGCAGAGATGCAAACAATAGATTCATCGCGGGTCCCGCCAGCAGCACGGCAATGCGATGCGAAATCGGCCGGCGGGTGAAGGAACGATGCAGCTCCGACGGCGCCACGTCGCCTTCGCGCTCGTCCAACAGCTTGACGTAACCGCCCAGGGGAATCGCAGCCACGCAATACTCGGTGCGATCAGCGTCTTTGCCGACGCGGGTGAGAAGCGGTTTTCCAAACCCGATACTGAAGCGCAGCACCTTGAAGCCGAGTTTTTTCGCGACCCAGTAGTGTCCGAACTCATGCACGGCGACCAGGATGCTGATCGCAACCAAGAACGCCACAGGGATAATCACAACCATCATGCAGGGGCTCCAGCGCTAAGCTCTATCATGGTAACCGCCAGGCGTCGGGCCGCAGCGTCGGCCTCCAAAACATCGCCCAAAACCTTGACGGGAGACGCACTGAGCCGCTGCAGTACCTTGTCAATGACCGTTGAAATACCTACAAAGTTCAAGCGCCGATCCAGAAACGCTTGGACTGCGACCTCATTGGCGGCGTTTAGCACCGTCGGAGCGGTGCCGCCAGTCCTGGCAGCGGCTCGCGCCAGCGTCAAACTCGGGAATCGAACATGGTCCGGCGGCTCGAAGTCCAGCCGTCCTATGCTAAGCAGATCGAGAGATTGTACACCGGAAGCAAATCGCTCGGGCCAGGCCAGCGCTTGCGCAATGGGTGTGCGCATATCGGGGGCGCCCAGCTGCGCCAGCATGGAACCGTCCGCGTATTCGACCAGGGAATGCACCACGCTCTGCGGGTGCACCACGACATCGACCTGTGTTTCCGGCAATCCGAACAGCAGCGTCGCTTCGATGACCTCGAGTCCCTTGTTCATCAGCGTCGCCGAATCCACTGAGATCTTCCGGCCCATCTTCCACTTCGGGTGCGCGCAGGCTTCTTCCGGCGTGGCCTGCGCCATTTTCGCCGCAGAGGTACTGCGAAACGGGCCGCCGGATGCGGTCAGGATCACGCGCGTCACGCCGCGCGCCGCATCGCCCGGCAGGTAACCGGCGGGCATGCATTGAAAGATCGCGTTATGTTCGCTGTCGATAGGGATGAGTTCCGCCCGTGCGCGGCGCACCTCATCCATCAAGAGCCGGCCGGTCATCACCAGCGATTCCTTGTTGGCCAGGAACACGCGCTTGCCGGCGCGCACCGCGGCCAATGTCGAACTCAAGCCCGCGGCGCCGACAATCGCCGCCATCACCATCTGCACGTTGGCGGCGCTTGCCGCTTGGCTGAGCGCCTGCTCGCCGCTTTCGACGCGCGTCGCCGAACCGCACTCGAGCAACGCGGCGCGCGCCTTCACGGCGGCTTGTTCGTCGACCAGCACCACGGTCTCGGCGTTGAACTCCCGCGCCTGTTCCACGATCACTTGCCAGCTGTTGAACGCACCCAAGACCGCAACCTTGAAACGCTCAGGATGCAGCGCAATGACCGCGAGGGTGCTGCGCCCGATACTGCCCGTCGAACCCAAAATAGCAATGCCGCGTTGCATGGCTTAAGGGAGCACGCCTGAGCCGAACAACCCGAGGGCATACAGGGGCGCCGCCGCCGTCACACTATCGATTCGATCCAACAGACCCCCGTGTCCTGGCAGCAAAGTGCCGCTGTCTTTGAGCGCCGCCGCGCGTTTGAACATGCTCTCAGTCAGATCGCCGATGATGGAAAAGATTCCCACGCCGCAGCCGAATGCGACGGCGCCGGGCGCCGGCAGTCCAAAATATGCGGCCCCGCCCCAGGCGACCAGAACCACCAATGCGAGTCCTCCCAAGGCGCCCTCCCAGGTCTTTCCAGGACTAACGCGCGGCGCCAACTTCCGATGACCGAAGGCGCGGCCGGCGGCGTACGCGCCTATGTCCGCGGCACACACCATGAGCACCAGCCACAGCACGATGAAAGGGCCACGCGCAGGTCCCGGCGTCGATATTTGCAGCCTGGCGAGCGCCACAAACGCCGGTGCCAGCACCGCCAGGCCGCAGATGAGCGTGAGCGCCGGCCGATGCCACCCCGGGGCAAACGCCAGCCACAGGAATGCAACCACCCACCACCCACAGGCCGCGCCCAGCAGAATGATCAAATTTCCCGGATCGTCGGTCCAGCGCCAGCTGAACAGCAACACCAACGCCACGGCGAGCGCATACAACGCGCGAGCCGGTATCCCGCGGAGCATGCCAAAGCCCGCCCATTCCCATGCACCAATGGTAAACACCGCGCCGAACGCCAACACCGCCCAGGACTGGGGCAGCAGGAACAAGCCCAGCAGCAACAGGGCGCCCAAGATGGAGCCGGTCAGGATTCGCGTTCTAAGCATGCGAGCCGTTACGCATCGGCCTTCGCCGCGATCTGGGCCGAAGTCTTGCCGAAGCGGCGCTCGCGCTGCCCGAAATAGTCGAAAGCGGCCTGCAAATGCGCGGGTGAAAATTCCGGCCACAATGCGTCGGTGAAGTAAAGTTCGGTGTAGGCAAGATTCCACAGCAGAAAGTTGCTGATGCGCTGTTCGCCGCCCGTCCGAATCAGCAGGTCCGGATCCGGAATTCCGGCGAGCGCCAGCCGCGCGCCGATGTGCTCTTCGCTGATCTGCGCGGCATCCAGCCTGCCGGCTGCCGCATCCGCTGCCAGCGACCTGCAGGCCTGGGCAACGTCCCACCGTCCGCCATAGGCAACGGCCACCATCAGCCCCAACCCTGCGTTCGACGCGGTCAAGGTCTCCGCATCCGCCATTCTTTGTTTGAGTTCCGGCCCAAGTGATTCCCGATCGCCGATGAAGCGCAGGCGGACCTGGTTGCGGTGCAAGTCCGCCACTTCGCGCACCAGCGCGTCCAGGAACAATCCCATGAGCATCCCGACTTCCTCCGCGGGACGCCGCCAGTTCTCGCTGCTGAAGGCGAACAGCGTCAGGTAGCGCACCTTGCGCTCGGCGCACTCCTCGACGATCTTGCGCACCACCTTGACGCTGGCGCGATGTCCGGCAACCCGCGGCATGCCGCGCGAGCGGGCCCACCGGCCGTTGCCGTCCATGATGATTGCTACGTGCTGCGGCGAGTCGGCCATGCGCGTTTCGGGAACTGCGGGTCTTGGACGGTCAGACCTGCATGAGCTCCTTTTCCTTGTCGGCCATGGCGTGGTCGATATCGGCCACGTGCTTGTCGGTCAGCTTTTGAATGTCGTCCTGGCCGCGCCGCTCGTCATCCTGCGGGATCAGTTTTTCCTTGAGCATTTCCTTCAATTCATTGTTGATTTCGCGGCGCACGCCGCGCACCGCGACGCGCGCGTTTTCCGCCTCGGCCTTGACGACCTTGATGATGTCGCGCCGCCGCTCTTCGGTCAGCGCGGGCATGTGGATGCGGATGATCTGCCCCGCGGTGTTCGGGGTGAGCCCAAGATCTGATTTGTAGATCGCCTTCTCGATCACGGGGACCATGGCCTTTTCCCATGGACTCACCGTCAAGGTGCGCGCATCCTCGGTGGCGATGTTGGCCACCTGGTTCAAGGGCATCTCAGAGCCGTAGTAGTCGACCTTGATATGCTCGATGAGACTCGTATGAGCGCGGCCCGTGCGCATTTTCTTCAGCTGCTCTTTGAACGCCGCGACGCATTTTTGCATGCGCACTGTCGCATCTTTCTTCACATCCTCCAGCATGTATCCCCCTGAACTTTAAGGATCGGCCGATACCACGGTGCCAACGTCTTCGCCTTGGACAATACGCATCAAATCGCCGGCGTTGAATAGATTGAAGACCTGCAGCGGCAGGTTGTTCTCCCTGCACATGACGATGGCGGTTGCGTCCATGACGTTGAGACGATCGTTGAGCACCTTGTCGAAGGTCAGGCGCGCATAACGCTTGGCGTTGGGATTCGTCACCGGATCGGAATCGTAAATGCCGTTCACCTTGGTGGCTTTCAGCAGGATTTCCGCATTGATCTCGATGGCGCGCAAACTGGCGGCCGTGTCGGTTGTGAAGAAGGGATTGCCGGTGCCGGCGCCGAATATCACCACGCGGCCTTTTTCCAGGTGCCGCACCGCGCGCCGCCGGATGTAATCCTCGCAAACCTCGTTGATCCGCAATGCCGACATTACCCGCGCGTACGTGCCGAGGCCCTCCAGCGCGTCCTGCATGGCCAGTGCATTGATCACGGTGGCCAGCATTCCCATGTGATCGGCCGTCACCCGATCCATGCCCGCGCGCGCGAGCCCCGCGCCGCGAAAAATATTCCCGCCCCCCAATACGACCGCGACCTGAACCCCCATCTGGGTCAGGTCGCGAATTTCTCCGGCGATTCGCTTGAGGATGACCGGATCGATGCCGTAATCCTCATTTCCCAGCAGCGCCTCGCCGGATAGCTTGACTAGAATTCTTCGATAACGAGCCGTGCCCGGTTGGGTGGTCATAGTCGCTTAGTGTTTTTCTTGCGCCTTCACCTGAGCCATCACTTCGCCGACGAAATCATCCTGCTTCTTCTCGATGCCGGCGCCCACTTCATAGCGGGCGAACATCGTGACTTTGGCGCCCGCCTTCTTCAGCAGCTTCTCCACGGTCATATCCTCATCCTTGATGAAGGGCTGACCCATCAGCGTGATTTCCGCGAGGTACTTGCGCAGGCGGCCTTCCACCATCTTGGCAATGATCTCGGGCGGCTTCTTTTCGCCCTTGGTTTGCTCGGTCAGGATTTCACGCTCCTTCTGCAGCAACTCGGCCGGCACGTCGCCGACATCGATGTAGGCCGGATTCACCGCCGCGACATGCATCGCGATATCGCGGGCGAGCGCCTCATCGCCGCCCTGCAATGCCGCCAGACTGCCGATTCGAGAACCGTGAATGTAGGCGCCCAGAGGGCCCGGCGACGCGACGCGTACAAAACGCCGTACCGCCATGTTCTCGCCGATCTTGGCGATCAAGGCCCGGCGCCTCTCATCCAGCGTCGACCCCTCGTGCGACAGCTTGAGCAGGTCCTCGAGGCTCGAGGGCGCCGCTTTCAGGGCTGCCGCGGCGACCGCCTTGGCGAAGGCCTGAAATTCGTCGCTGCGCGCGACGAAGTCGGTCTCGCAATTCACTTCGACGAGCGCGGCGTTGTTGCCGGAGCGCTCGATGACCACGGTGCCTTCCGCGGCAACTCGCGCCGCCTTCTTGTCTGCTTTGGCCAGCCCGCTCTTGCGCATCAGCTCGGCGGCGGCGTCCAGGTCACCCTGGGTTTCGACGAGCGCCTTTTTGCACTCCATCATGCCGGCGCCGGTGCGCTCGCGAAGCTGCTTGACTGAATCTGCCGTAATGTTCATGGAAAACTACGCACCGCGCGCCGGAGCGCGCCGTCCCGCAGGTCGACGACGCGGAGCACTGGCCGGCCGCGTCTCCGCGGGCGGTGTTTCCGGGGCATCGACATCATCGGTTTCGACCTCCACCTCGTCCAGCGACGCGGCCACGGCGGCGACGCTCGGTACGACAGTGACGGGCACTTTGCGGCGAGGCGGCGGCTTCTTTTGGCCGCGGGCCGGCGGCGCGGGACGCCGCGCGCCCTGAGTGCGCTTCTTCGGATTGCCTTCCTCGTCCAATTCCACGAATTCGTCTTCACCCACGGGCACTTCCGGAAGCGAGGCCTTGCCTTCCAGGACCGAATCGGCGATTCCGCCGGCGTACAACAGGATGGCGCGCATGGCATCGTCATTGCCCGGGATGACATAGTCGATGCCGTCCGGCGAGCAATTCGTGTCGACCACGGCGACCACCGGGATGCCGAGCTTCTGCGCTTCGTGAATCGCAATCTGCTCATGACCCACATCGATGACGAACAGCGCATCGGGCAACGCCGTCATGTTGCGGATCCCGCCCAAGCTGCGCAGCAGCTTGTCCATTTCACGGCGCAGCATCTGGGCTTCTTTCTTGCCGCGACGTTCCAAGGCGCCGCTTTGCGCCATATCGTCCAGCTCGTTCAGCCGCTTGATGGACTGCCGGATCGTCTTGAAATTCGTGAGCATGCCGCCCAGCCAGCGCTGGTTCACATAGGGCATGGCGGCGCGGGTGGCCTCTTTCTGCACCGCGTCTCGCGCCGAGCGCTTGGTGCCGACGAACAGCACTTTTCCGCCGTCGGACGCCACACCTTTGATGAAGGTCGCCGCCGCCGCATACAAGGGCTGCGTCTTTTCGAGGTTGATAATATGGATTTTGTTGCGTTCGCCGAAAATGAAGGGAGCCATTTTCGGGTTCCAGAAGCGGGTTTGGTGTCCAAAATGGACGCCCGCTTCCAGCATTTGTCGCATGGACACGCTGGTCATAAATACTCCTGGTTGGGTTGAGCCTCCGCGTGTCCCAATCGGC
>DATHKV010000083.1:0-23750 GCA_035488895.1 Steroidobacteraceae bacterium | reverse complement strand
CTGCCGCCGGGCGTGGTGGTGCGCTGCCGAGCCTTGGGTGTGCTGCAGATGGAGGATGAAAAGGGAGGCGATGCCAAAGTCCTGGCCGTGCCCACCGATGACATCTGTCCGCTCTTCACGCACTGGCAGACCATCGAGGACGTTCCGGATATCCGCTTGAAGCAGATCCAGCATTTCTTCGAGCACTACAAGGATCTCGAAGCCGGCAAATGGGTCAAGGTGGTGGGCTGGGCCGGCGTCGAACTCGCACACGCCGAGATTCTCGACAGCATCAAGCGCCACCAGGAAGAACAACCGACGCGGAGATAACCATGGCGATGGGAAAGGATCGCGGACTCATCATTGCCTGCGTCGGCGCCGCACTGCTGTTGGTGGTGACGCTGTGGGCGTACCGCACGCCGGCGCCGCTCGCCGCCGACGCGCCGGTCACGGCGTTTTCCGCCGTCAGGGCGCGGGAAATTCTCAAAGACCTGGTCGGCGACGGTGTGCCGCACCCGCTCGGCAGCGCCGCAAATGCGGCGGTACGGGATCGGATCGTCAAACGCCTGACTGCGCTGGGCTACGCAACAGAGTTGCAGACAGGACTCGCGTGCAATGACTTCGCCACCTGCGGCACGCCCACCAACATCATCGCGACACGCGGCGACTTGGGCAGCAAGGATGCCGTGATGCTGGCCGCGCACTATGACTCCGTGCCGGCCGGCCCCGGCGCCTCGGACGACGGCGCCGGCGTTGCGAATCTGCTCGAAATCGCGCGCATTCTCACAGTCATTCCGGCGCCGCGACATCCGGTGGTGTTGCTGGTGACCGACGGCGAGGAAGCCGGCTTGTTGGGTGCGTACGTGTTTACGCGGGACCACCCCCTCGCGAAACAGGTCAAGGCGGCCGTCAATATGGAGGCGCGCGGCACTTCCGGCCCCAGCTTCATGTTCGAAACAGGATCGGCCAACGCCTGGCTCATGCGTCTGTACGGCAAGACGACGCTCGAGCCGATCACCAATTCGTTGTGCTACGTGATCTACAAGATGCTGCCCAACAACACGGATTTCACCGTCTTCAAGGCGGCCGCGTACCAAGGATTCAATCTCGCCTTCATCGGCGATGTTGGCCACTACCATACGCCTTTGGATAGATGGGAAAATTCCTCGGCGAGCACGATGCAGCATCAGGGTGCGAATGCCTTGAGCGCGCTTTTGGCGCTTGCCAGTGCGCCCGATCTGAATCAGCCCGCATCGAACTCAATGTTCTTCGATGTCCTGGCTCGCAGTGTGATCGTCTGGCCCTTGAGCTTCGTGCTGCCTGCGGCACTCGCCGCGTTGGTGTTATTGCTGGCGGCCGCCGTACTGCTGATGCGCAAGGGATACTTGAGCGTCGGCCAAGCGGCATTTGGATTCTTGAGCGCCCTCGTCAATGTTCTGCTGGGCGGTGCGCTCAGCGCGGGTGTGCTCGTTCTGCTGCGGTTTTTAGGCAGGCTGCCGCCCTTGCAGGCGCCGCCGTGGATCGCCCATCCGCTGGCGATGCATGTTGCATTCGCGGCGTTGAGCTTGCTCAGCGCGGCCGCGGTCGGCGCTTGGTTCGCGCGCCGCGCAGGCTTCTGGGGTTTCTGGTTCGGCGGCGCCATGCTCATCACCCTGCTGTCCGTCGCGACCGCCGCCTTCCTGCCTGGGGCCGATTACGTATTGCTGCTCGCGGCGCTGGCGGCACCGCTCGCAGCCCTGCCCTGTCTGCTCGCCATCAACAAGGGCCGCACACCGACATCGGGCAGCACCGATGCCGCCACGCTGATCCCGGGCCTCTTGATGCTGGCGCTGCTCCTGCCGCTGTTGTTGCTGCTGTATTCAGCCCTCGGAACCCTCGCCTGGGCCATCGGTACCGTTGTGCTGTGTTTGACGGCCGGCTTCTTGCTGCCGCTCGTGGGCAGCGCGACGCGGGCGGCGCGTCAACGCCTCGCAGTGCTCGCGGCGGTGGCGGCGTTCGGCGGGATTTGCATCACCGTCCTGCTGCCGACGTACTCGGCGAGTTGGCCGCAGCGCGTGAACGTCGAATACTGGGTCGACGCCGATTCCGGCCGCGCCCACTGGTGGACGCAGGCGGCCTCGCTGCATCTGCCGCGCGCCATGGCGGAGGCGTTGCACTTCGATCCCGTGCCCCGCGAACGATTCCCTGGGTATCCTGTCGAGGGATTTTTTGCGGACGCGCCCGCCGCGAAGTTGGCAGCACCCGAATTGCAGCAACTCTCCGCGACCCCCGGCGTCTCGGTGTCGAATGGCGCCTCGGTGTCGCGTGTCGAGCTGCTGCTGCATTCGCCGCGGGGGGCGCCGGCGGCCTTCGTGATTTTTCCGGCCGGCGCGGCCGTTCAAGAAGTTGTCATCGCCACCCCCACGGGTCCGTTGCGCGCCAGGCTGCATACGCTGCGCAATGGCACCACGGTTCTGCGAACTCCGGGCTTGCCGGAGGCGGGTTTGAAATTTGCAATTGATACAGCCGCTGCACCGATGACGGTGCAGGTATTCGACGAAAGCTATGGGCTGCCGGAGGACCTGCCGGATGGCAAGGCTCTGCTGCGGGCGCGGCCGCAGAACGCGACCAGCTCGCAGGATGGCGACGTCACGGTGGTGCAGCGCACCGTGCGCCTGGATCCTGCGGCCGGCCGCTAAATCTTCATGCCCTTAACCTGATTTTGAATTGGCGGCGGCGTGCAACTCAGCGAGCCGTTGATTGTGGATTTTGTTAACTGCCGCGGTCACGGCCTCCTGCCGGCACTCTTGTACGCGGGGATTCACCAGACGGGTATTGGTCTCCATGGGGCAGACCCGTTCGGCAGCGCTTTTCAAGCGGCGATAGAGGGTGCGCGTTCCGCTCTCGGTCGCCAGCATGTCGCTGTTGAAGCGCACGACTATCCCGGGAATATCCGTAGGCATCGCTGAGGCTTCCGCCGCGCCCGCCGCGCCTGCTGCCGCAAGGCCCACGAGCCCGCCGATCAGCAGCATACTAGTAGCTATTCGAGTCATGACATCTCTCCTTCGGTGAATTCATGAGACACCCCCATAAGACGCCGCGAGAGGGCTAAAGGTATGCGGGCGGGTGTCGAGTTCGTCCCGAATCGCGACGGTTTCGTCCCGGGGGCACCTGCCGGCGCCGCAAAATCGGGTGAGTTGGGGTAGGCTTGAGCCATGATAGGGCTCGGTTCTGCTCATTCTTCGCAGCGGTTTGCCGGAGGGCTGAACCAGCTGCAATTCTTGGGGATCGTCTGCCTGTTCTGGGTGTATGTAACCGTATCGAACGTCTTGTACGGCTACAGCATGAGCGCCGGCATTGCGCGCGTGACCAACGTCATGGTGTTTGCCAGCTGGGACACGCGGCTGTTGCAGCACCTGCTGCTGCTGCCCATGCTGCTGGTGTCGTTTTGGGCGTCGCTCAAGGTTCAGTGGCGCCCAATTCTGATCGCGCTGCCGCTGCAAATCATTCTGGGCGCGGTTTTCTCGGCGATGGCGTATCCGGTCATGATTCTTTCCGAAGTCATCATGGCCACCGATCAATCGCATGGCACCGCCCTTTCGCATGTGGTCAGTGCCTGGAGCGACCCGTTTTGGGTGACGCTGTGGCTGGCCAGCTTCGTCAGTTTCCTGCCTTCCTATGGTTTCGGCCTGGCCTTGGTGACCGGCCTGGCGTTGTACACGCGCTTTCGCGATTCCGAGCTGCGGCTCACCGCCTTGGAACGCGAGTGGAGCGCAGCGCGCCTGGCGGCGCTGCGCATGCAGCTCTCGCCCCACACGCTGTTCAATCTGCTGCACACCATCCGCGGACACATCGAATGGGACCCGAAGGCCGCGCAGTCCATGGTGGTCCAGCTCGCCGACTTGTTGCGCCGCCTGCTCAATGCCGGCGAGCGCGATTTTTCGCGCCTCGCCGATGAGCTGCAATTTGCCAAGCTCTATCTGGAACTGCAGCAACGACGCTTCACCGACCGGCTCACGGTCGAGCTGCCGAATCCGGCCGAGGTGCCCGCCGTGTGGGTGCCGAGCTTGATCCTGCAACCCCTGATCGAAAACGCCGTGGTCCATGGGCTCGCCGGCCATCAAGGCAACGTGACCGTGAGTGTCTCGGCACGGCTGGTGAATGAAACGATTTTGCTGCGCATCACGAACTCGATGTCCGCCGACCGCGCCGCGGGCGCAGACGGCATCGGCCTCAAGAACGTGCGCGAGCGCATGGCCGTGCAGTTCGAGGGCCGTGCCGCCCTCATGGCGGGCGCTCACGGCAACGAGTGGATCAGCGAGATCTCCATGCCCGCGATACGCGAGTCGCCGCCGCTTGCGCGGGAGCCGGCCGGCAGTAAATTGCATACGACGACACTGCTGGGCACATGATGGATGTCATCATCGTGGACGACGAGGCTGCGGGTCGCCGCACCTTGCGCGAGTACTGCGAGGCGGAAAAAGACCTGCGCGTGGTGGGCGAATTCGGCGACGGCAACAGCGCGCTCGCGGCGGTTCGCCTGCAAAAACCGCAGATCCTGTTCCTGGACATTCAAATGGACCCGTTGAACGGCATCGACCTGGCGCGCGCCTTGGAGCCCACGCAGCTGCCCTCGCTGGTCTTCGTCACGGCATACGACACCTATGCGCTCGAGGCTTTCGAGGTGTGCGCCGTGGACTATCTGCTCAAACCCTTCGACCAGGAGCGCTTTCGCAAGACGCTTGCACGGGTCAGACCCCGCCATTTGAGTTCCGGCGCCGACGAACGGCAGACCTTGCTGGCAGGGCTCCTGGCGCAGCTCGAGCGCGGTGCGCGGACCGTGAGTGAGGAGAAGCCGCGCCTGCTGGCGGAGTTCGGCGGCCATTTGCATGTGCTCGACGTCACCCAGGTCGAAATGATCGAGGCGGACCGCAATTACGTGGTGATCCGCGTGGGCAAGGACAATTTCCACGCACGCAGCACGCTGCAACAGGCCGAGCTGGCGTTGCGCTCGCAGCCCATGCTGCGCATCAGCCGCTCCTGCCTGATCAATTTGAATTTCGTCAGGGAAGTGAACCGCACGCTGCGCGGCGATTTCATTCTGGTGTTGGCGGGCGGCGCGACCGTGACCAGCAGCGAGGGATTTCGCAGCAAGGTCAAGGAATACCTGAGCACCTTGCGGATCGCACCCAACTAGATGTCTTAGAGCAATTCATCCGGCGCAAACGGCGAGAGCAGCTTGAGCCAGATGCGTTCGGTTCGACTGGTCCCGGGATCCGTGTGCCAGACTTTTTGCGTGCCGGCCTCGCTGCTCACCCATTCGACGCGGTCGTGCTGATCCAATTGCACCCGGTAGCTGCCGTCCGTGCTGATGTCATCCAGAAGGCCCGTGACTTCGTGCGCGATCTCGGCGCTGCTGATGACCAGGCCCAGCTCGCTGTTGAAGCTTGCGGAACGCTCATCCATGTTCATTGACCCGATGAAAACGATCTTTTGATCGATCACAAGCGCCTTGGCATGCAAGCTGGCGTTGGAACTGCGGAAGGGGTGGAAGCGCGCGCGCTTTTGCCCCAGTTTCGGCCGCATCTCGCGCAGCTCGACGCCGAGCTTGAGCAGCGGCACGCGGTAGCGCGCATAGCCGATGTCCACCAGCGGCGAATCCGTCGACGCCAGAGAATTGGTCAGGATTCGAATGTGCACACCGCGGCTGACCAGCTCACGGATTTGGGCCACACCCTCCCTCCCCGGCACGAAGTATGGAGAAATGATGATCAGTTCTTGAGTTGCCGTGCTCATCAGCGTCCTGATGTCATTCGCGATCGTGACTTCCACGTCGGGAGCAGCCTCGCTGGCGATCTTGGC
The DNA here is from genome assembly GCA_035488895.1 of Steroidobacteraceae bacterium. Classification (GTDB taxonomy): domain Bacteria; phylum Pseudomonadota; class Gammaproteobacteria; order Steroidobacterales; family Steroidobacteraceae; genus Bog-1198. The sequence continues at coordinate 17,930 of DATHKV010000083.1, read as the reverse complement.
CGGCTCATCGGCGAGCACGGTCGCCGGCACCCAGAGCAGCTGCAACTTGCGCTCAATGAGTTGGTGCTCGAGCCAGGCCGCGCCCGCTGAGAATTCCGCCTCCACCGGCGGCGTTGAATTGGTCTCGGCGTCGACCGAGGAAGCAACGATCGCAATGGGAATGGCGTACTTGCTGTTCCAGAACTCGTCGAACGAGGCCGACAACGCCGGCACGATCGGTCCGGCCGCGACCACGTCCAAATCGACGAAATTACTGCGCGGATCGAGAGTGAAGTACTGATCTCCGATATTGCGGCCGCCGGTAATGGCGAGCGCATTGTCCGCGACGAACAACTTATTATGCATACGGTGATTGATGCGCCGGATATCCGTGGCCGAGGAGATGAAGCGCGTCCAGTTGGAGAACCGCCCGGCGGTAAACGGATTGAAGACCCGTACTTCCACATGGGCGAGCGAACTCAAGTGCATGAAGCGCCGGTCCTCGCCCGCAGTGTTCAAATCATCGACCAGCAAGCGCACGCGCACGCCGCGGTCCGCCGCGAGGCGCACATGATGCAGCAGCGTTCGCGTGGATTCGTCCTCATGAATGATGTAGTACTGGATGTCGAGCGTGCGTTCGGCGTGGTCGGCCAGGCTGATGAGACTGGCGAACGCTTCGTCTCCCGTGGACAGCAGGCGGATGCCGGAGAGGTTCTTGCCGACCTGGTCTGCTGCGACGATGCGGCCGATCGTCGTGGTCTCCGGATGCGCAAAGGCGGTGGACGGAGTCTTGTGCACGTGCCGCGGCAACCCGGCGCAGCCGGTGAGCACCATGAGGGTGGCGGCCACGAGCGGGAGGGTATTGCGCATTGCGCCATGATATCAGGCAGACTTCGCAGCCATGCAGAGCCCACGTCGCATTCGCAGCTTTGTCTTGAGAGCCGGCCGCACCACGCCGGCGCAGGAGCGTGCGCTCGGCGAGCTATGGCCCACCTATGGGATCGATCTCGAGACGCCGCTGGATCTTGAGGCCGTTTTCGGGCGTGCGGCGCCACGCTGCCTGGAAATCGGCTTTGGGGCCGGGGAAGTGATTGGGGCCCTGGCAGAGACCAATCCGCACATCGACTACCTGGGCGTCGAGGTGCACCGATCCGGCGTGGGGCGGCTTTTGCTGCGGGCCCAGCAGGGCGCCCTTAAAAATCTGCGCGTGATTTGCGACGACGCCGTCGACGTGCTTCGCGAGCATGTCGCGGACGACAGCTTCGATGAGATCCTGGTGTTCTTTCCGGACCCCTGGCACAAGAAGCGTCACCACAAGCGGCGCCTGATCGACCCTTCCTTCGCGGCGCTCGCCGCCGCCAAGCTGCGCATGGGCGGGACCTTGAGGTTGGCGACCGACTGGCAGGACTACGCCGAGCAAATGCTGGCGGTGTGTAACGCGACCCCGGCGCTTCAGTCCTTGAGCGCGGATGCGACCTACGTGCCCCGGCCGGCATTCAGGCCCGCCACCCGCTTCGAGCGGCGCGGCGAACGCCTGGGTCATGGTGTATGGGATCTGGCTTACTCAAGACGCTAGGAAGGCGCCGCGAATTCCTTCGACGATGAATTGCACCGCGAGCGCGGCGAGGATGACGCCGGATAAGCGGCTCATGACATTGGCGCCGGTGACCCCGAAAACCTTCATCAGCCGCGGCGTCGCCAGCATCAGCGCCCAGCAGACGAAGATGACCAAAAAGACCACGCCCAAGAACGCGGCGAACTCCAATGGCTTGCCCCACAACTCGCCGGACGTCAGCAGGATGGTGGCGAGCGCCCCGGGTCCTGCGATGAAGGGAAACGCGAGGGGAAACACTGAAATGTCATCGCGGGTTTTGGCTTCTTCCTTTTCAGTGCTGGTCGACTTCGTGCCCGAGGTGCGTGCGAACACCATCTCCAAGGCAATCAAGAACAGCAGGGTTCCCCCTGCGATTCGGAAGGAACTTAAGGAGATCCCCATGATCTCCAAAAATCTTGCGCCCACCAGGGCGAACAGTACGCAGATGATCAGGGCGATCAGCGCGGCCTTGCTGGCCATTTTTTTCTTGTAGCTTGCGCTCGCCCCTTGCGTCAAGCCGGCGAACAGGGGGATCAGGGAAATGGGTTCCACCACCACGAAGAACACCACAAAAAATTTGATGAGCTGTTCGATCATTATTGTTGCTGCGCGCAAAAATTACATATTGCGCGAATGGCTCATTGAGAGTTGAATGGAGTCGAGCATAGCAGACGGAGACGCCGATGAACGCAATCAGGCCGATCGTAGGCGAATGGTATCGGGGTGATACCAACGAACTCTTTGAAGTCGTTGCCATCGATGCTCAAGATCAGACCATCGAGATCCAATATTTCGACGGCACTGTCGCCGAAATGGATTTCGAATCTTGGAACGAACATCTCTGGGACAATCTGATCGAAGCCGCCGATGCTCCGGAGGACTGGTCGGGCGCCATCGATGTCGAGGCTGAAGACTTGGGCCGCGAGTTCGAGGATAACGCGAGAACGGCCTGGTCCAGTCCGCACGACCGTTCGATGCGCCGCTGAACAACTCGCGCCACTGGCATAGCGACGCCAAGACCGGTCTCAACTTTAGCGCCTAGCGCTTCGCTTCGGCGCTGTCGCGCTCCGCGAGTTCTTTAAGCGGGCGGCGCAAAATCACCAGCAAGATCAGTCCGGGCACTGCCGTGAGGCAGGTCACGACAAAAAATTTCGGCCATCCAATGTGCGAGACCAGCGTACCCGCAATGGCGCCGGTGGTGACGCGTGGAATGGACGCCATCGCAGAGAGCAGCGCGTACTGCGTCGCGCTGAAGCTCGAGCTGCAGAGGGACATGAGAAATCCCACGAAGGCGGCCTGTCCCATACCGCCGACTCCGGTATCGATCGTGGTGGCGAGCGCCATCAGCCAGACCTTCTTGCCGGACAACGCCAGCACCGTGTACAGCAAATTCGAAAGCGACTGACCGATGCCGAAGATCAGCAACGAGCGGAACATGCCCCAGCGCATATAGACCCAGCCGCCCAGGGTCACACCGATGACGGTGGACACCGTCATGTTGGCTTTGCCGGCGATGCTCAGTTGATCGAGCGAAAATCCGACACCCTTGATCATGAAGGCGCTGTACAGGCTCAATGCGAAAGCATCCCCGGCTTTATAGATCAGCACCAGCAGCAGGAATCCCCACGCGCCCTTCTGACTGACCAGGTTCTTGAGCGGATGCCATACCGCATCGGCCAAAGTTTTCGGGGGCTGGCCCGGCGTCAAGGGCTCGGGCGCCCAAAATGTGGTCAGCATGGTCGCCGCCATGATCACGGCGATGACCAGAAATGCCACGCGCCAGCTGGTGTGCGCGGCAATGAGCACGAGCACCGTGCTCGCGAGGATCGACGCCGTGCGGTAGCCGAAGGCCGCGGCGGCCGCGGCCATGCCGCGCTCACTCGCGGGTATGGTGTCGACCCGGTAGGCATCGATGACGATGTCCTGCGAGGAGGACAAAAACACCACGAGCAGCGCCATGGCCGCCAAAAAATACGGGGCCTCGGTCGGCGAACTGAAACCCATCACTCCGATGGCCACCGCCAGGCAGGCCTGAAAGACCACGATCCAACCGCGGCGCCGGCCGAGAAGCGGCGGCAGGTAGCGGTCGAGCAAGGGCGCCCACAAGAATTTGAAGATGTAGGGCAGGCCCACGAGCGAGTAGAAGCCGATGGCCTTCAGGTTGACGCCTTCGGAAGCCAGCCAGGCCTGAAAGGCAAATCCGGAGCCCGACAAATTGAAGGGCAACCCTGAGGCGAAGCTCATCAACAGCACGGCCATGATGCGCTTGTCGCCCAGCGCCTGGCGGAGTGTCGGCTTGGGTGATTCGGTCAAAGGAAGGCGGTGGTCGTGACGATGCGCATCGCGCACGATAATATCAGTCCTCATGACCGCGGCGTATCAAAGTGAATTCATCGACTTGTGCATGCGGCATGGCGTATTGCGGTTCGGCAGCTTTACGCTCAAATCAGGCCGAGAAAGTCCGTACTTTTTCAACGCGGGCCTGTTTAACACCGGCGATGCCATCGCTGCGGCGGGCCGTGCCTACGCCGCAGCACTCGCGGCCTCAGACTTGAAGTTCGACATGCTGTTCGGCCCTGCCTACAAGGGCATCCCGCTCGTGACCATCACGGCTGCGGCGCTGGCGGAGGGGCATCAGCGCAACGTGCCCTTTGCGTTCAACCGCAAGGAGGCCAAGGATCACGGCGAAGGGGGCCGGATCGTCGGCAGCCCGCTGATGGGCCGCGTGCTGATCGTCGACGATGTGATCACGGCCGGAACGGCGATCCGCGAGTCCATTGATATCATCCGGGCCGTGGGTGCGACGCCGGCGGGGGTGCTGCTGGCGTTGGATCGCCAGGAGCGGGCCTCGGGGAGCGACTTTTCGGCAGTGCAGGAAGTCCGCAGCCAGTTCCAAATACCGGTCGTTTCGGTGATCAATCTGGCCGATCTCATGCAGCATGTTTCCAAGGAGGGCCTGGCGAGCGACCTGTCGAGCATGCGGACCTACCGCGAGCGGTATGGGCTCGCAGACTGAGGAATTGCCCCTAGAAAACCCCCTTGGGCTCGCTCACAATGGCGGCCGCTTCATCTCGAGGATAGATTCTTGAAGAATGTCGCTTGGATCTTGTGCCTTTGTGCGCTGCTGGCCTGGGGCTTTGCGCAAGGCGCTCCCACCCCCCGGGCATCCGGTAGCGGCCGCGTACTCTATAAATGGGTCGACAAGGAAGGCGTAACCCACTACGGCGATCATGTTCCGCCGGAATACGCCACCCAGGAGCAGCATATCCTGAACTCAGAGGGCTATGAGATCAGGCGTCAAGAGGCGCAGAAGTCTGCCGAGCAGATGGCGGTCGACGATCAAAAGAAGCTCGACGCGGAACAGCGTCAAATTCGCGACAAGAACCTGTTGAGCACCTATGCCTCGGTGCAGGAAATCGAACGACTGCGGGACCAGCGCCTGACCTTGTTGGCCGATCAAATCAAGGTGACCAATCAGTTTCTCGACACGCTCAACGGCCGCATGAAAAAAATGCGCACCGACAGCCAGCGCTTCAAGCCTTACAACAGCGACCCCAAGGCGCCCAGCATGCCGGATCAAGTGGCGGAGGATCTGGTGCGCCTGACCACCGACGTGCGTACACAGCAACAGAATTTGAAGCAGAAGCGCAGCGAAGAGGCGACGATGAGCATTCAATTCGAGAGCGACATCGACCGTTTCAAAGAGCTGAAGCACATTCAATGACGCCGAAGACCCGAGTTCTGCTGGGCGTTACCGGCGGCATCGCAGCCTATAAGAGTCCGGATCTGGTGCGCCGATTGATCGAACGCGGCGCCGAAGTGCAGGTCGTGATGACATCGGCGGCGCAACGTTTCGTCTCGCCCATGACCTTCCAGGCCGTCTCCGGCCGCCCCACCCGCAGCGACTTATGGGACAGCGCCGCCGAGGCCGCGATGGGCCACATCGAATTGGCGCGCTGGGCGCAGATCGTCTTGATTGCCCCCGCCAGCGCGGATTTCATTGCGCGCCTGGCCGCAGGGCGCGCCGATGATCTTCTGTGCACCCTGTGCCTGGCGACCGAAGCGCCCATCATGCTGGCGCCGGCCATGAACCGGGTCATGTGGGCGAACAAGGCGACGCAGGCCAATGTTGCAACGCTGGTCTCGCGCGGCATCCGCATGCTCGGGCCGGCGGCGGGCAACCAGGCTTGCGGCGAAGTTGGCGCCGGGCGCATGTGGGAAGCGGTGCAGCTGGCGGAAAGCGTGCTCGCGGCGCCTGCAAACGCCGGACTGCTGGCCGGCATGAATGTGCTGATCACGGCCGGGCCCACGCGCGAACGGCTCGATCCGGTGCGCTATCTGACCAACCGCAGCTCGGGGAAGATGGGCTTCGCCGTGGCTGAGGCGGCGCGCGAAGCCGGCGCACACGTGACCGTGGTGAGCGGCCCTGTTCAATTACAGACCCCGATGGGCGTCACGCGCATCAACGTGGAGAGCGCTCGCGAGATGTATGCGGCAGTTCACCGCCAGGCCGGCGACACCGACATTTTCATCGCGGCGGCGGCCGTTGCCGACTTTCAGCCCGTGACCGTGGCCAAGCAGAAGATCAAGAAGCAAGGCGGTTCGGTGAAGCTGGAACTCGAGCCTGCGCCGGACATCATCAAGTCGGTGGCGGACATGCCCAAGCGCCCGTTCGTCGTCGGCTTCGCCGCGGAAACCAACGATGTGGAAGACAATGCGCGCATCAAGCTCAAGCGCAAAAGACTGGACATGATCGCCGCGAACGAGGTCGGCGACGGCATCGCGTTCGACTGCGAAGACAATGCCCTGACCGTCATCTGGCCGGGCGGAAAAATGGACATCGCGCGCGGACCCAAGATCGACGTGGCGCGCGAACTCATCGCGCTCATCGCCAAGCGCCTGCCGCCGCGCGACGGCAGTCCGCGGCGCACGCGCAAGCGCCGAACCACGGCGGCCGTACCGCGCGATCGGGTGCGCGGCCGCCGCCCGCGCCGGGTCTAGGCTCCTAACATGGCGCAAACCATCAAGCTGCGGATCCTGGATCCGCGCATCGGGCGCGAATTTCCGCTGCCTCAACACGCCACCGCGGGGTCCGCGGGTATGGATTTGCGCGCCTGCATCGATGCGCCGCTCTTATTGCAACCCGGCAGCGCGGAACTGATTCCGACGGGGGTGTCGATTTACATCGGCGACCCTGGTCTTGCCGCGATGCTGTTGCCGCGCTCCGGCCTGGGTCACAAGAACGGCATCGTGCTGGGGAATCTGGTCGGCTTGATCGACTCCGACTACCAGGGGCCGCTCATGGTCTCGACGTGGAATCGCGGCACGCAGGCTTTCACCATCAACCCGGGTGATCGCATCGCGCAGATGGTGATCGTGCCCGTGGTGCAGGTGGCATTCGAAGTGGTCGAGGATTTCTCCGCCACGGCGCGCGGCGCCGGCGGGTTCGGCAGCTCGGGACACAGCTAGGCATTTCGCCGCTATCAGCCATGAAATGCGGCTGGCCGCTGCCGGCAGCCCTCGTCATGCTGGCGCATGGCAATTCGGGATTGGCCCAGCGATGAACGGCCGCGGGAAAAACTGCTGGAGAAAGGCGCCGCGGCCCTGTCCGACGCCGAGCTGCTCGCCATTTTGCTGCGCACCGGGACACCGGGCCATTCGGCGCTCGATCTGGCGCGCGATGTCCTGAAGAGTTTTCACTCGCTGCGCAAGTTGATCGCCTCCGATCGCCAGCGCTTTTGCGCCGAACCCGGCCTTGGACCCGCCCGCTATGCCGAACTGCAGGCCTCGGTCGAGATCGCGAGGCGGCAGCTGTCGGAGACCCTGCGCGCGGGCCCTTCCCTGTCCAGCCCGCGAGCCACCCGGGATTTTCTCTCCGCACGCCTGCGCGATCTGGAGCACGAGGTATTTTGCTGCCTGTACCTGGACAAGCGCCATCGGCTGATTCAGTTCGAGGAATTATTTCGCGGCACCATCGATGGCGCGAGCGTTCACCCGCGGGAAATCGTGAAATTGGCCCTGCAGCGGAATTCCGCGGCGGTGATCATCGCGCACAATCATCCGAGCGGCGTGGCCGAGCCTTCGCAGGCCGACGAATTCATCACGCAGCGGGTGAAGGAGGCGCTGGCGCTCGTGGACATCCGCCTGCTCGATCACATCATTGTCGGCGACGGAGCGTGCGTGTCGCTCGCGGAACGCGGACTTATTTAATGTGTGGAGTTCAGTGCCCCCCTCCCCCATCTCCACCGCCTCCGCCACCGTCTCCCCCATGTCCAGCATCGCCGCCATGACCGTGCCCATGGTCATGACTTCCGTGATGAGCCCCGTCACCGCCGAAATATCCACTACTACTGAGCGCATCGGCGCCTGGATCCGCTGCTGACCGCCGCGTTTCGCGCCCACCGGGATCTGTGGACACCACAATCACTGCAATTGCTCCAAAAACCGGAACAAGCCAGGCCAACACCGTCTGCGCAGTTTTCTGGCCGCGAGTCAGTCCAATGGAGCGACGCACCTTCCAAGTCGCAACGATGTTCAAAAACACCGCGACGACGATAGCTATCAAAAGAATTGCGACCGTCACGACGTTTCCCCTATCGGCCGAGCGCCCCTACTCATCCTTTCAAACAAGTAATGACCAATCACACCCTCCATAACCGGTCGCGCGACCACGGGTGAAGCGCTCATTTTATGTTCCGTCGCAAATGGCGGATTCGAGTGAGCCCACCAATACTTCATCCTCTTGAACGCATCGGCCTGCCTACGGTTCACCACCACCACCTGGCTCAGTGCGGCGCTCGCCACCAGCAGGTTCACGATCTGCCGTCCCACATTCCCCGTTGAACCCAGCACGATGGCCGAGAAGGGCTGCATGGCGGTGTGGAGTGGTTTTATGGGCATGCAATGTCACGCGCGGGTGAAAAGGGCTGGAGCTACAGCGGACATTCGGATTCTACGCATGAACCTCACTTCTCGCTCTTGCCACTAACTGCGATATCAAAGTGCAGCACGTCTTCGCGCACTCCCAGCTTGCTATACAGCGCAATGGCCGGCTCGTCCCCGAGGTCCGCTTGGACGAATATGACATGAGCGCCTCTGCTCGCGGCTACCTGCTTCAGCTCGTTGATCAACGCGGTAGCAATGCCTTCCCGAAGATGCGCTGCCGAGACCGCGAGATCATAGATGTAAGATACGCCGCGTTTGGCCTCTTTGCGCCATACGTTTCCACTTCATTAAAAGCTTCGCCGAACATCGTCAACAGAGCTTCCATCAGCACGATATCTTTCGGTGCGAGGTGACGAATGCTCACAGGCACGCGTGACCGCCATCTGCGTCGTCGGTAACACAATGGTCCAAGTACTTAGTGAAGGACGGCGAAATGCTCATGGAAGCAGTCGCTCGTCTTGCTTCTTGATTAGAGTCTTCGAGGCGACCAAGCGCCACGCCCGCTCGATCAGGTCCGGCAACGCGTTCTTTTCGACCACACCGAAGCGCAGCAAGATCCAAGGATAATCCCGGTAGTGATCCGTTATAAAGAATGCGTCCGGAGCCGATTGCATCAGAATCTCCCGATCCAGCAGCTCAGTTCTCAGTACCACGCATTCCAGACTCTGATGCAAACGCGCAAAGAGCTTGCCACCTACTTTAAGCGCGGCAGTGCCGTATGAAGTGCTGTCCACAACTCCGGGCAGACCAAGGGCGACCTCCCGGATGTCCTCGAAGCTTGTCAGAGCAGTCGATCCCGGTTTGCGCTTAACTCTTGCAACCGGCTTTTTGCGTCTTCTCTGACCGCTCACCGCTCGGCTAACCATTCAGACTGCCGCAGCCAATGCTCCGCCCAAGCTAAACGCTGCCACGAAACGGCAGCGGTACGTCCGTTCCCAACGTTACCTGCGCCCGCAACATCGGTGTGATCGCCTGCGATTGAAAATGGATTCGGTACATCTGCACATCCCGAAAGTAGCGCTGCAGGCGATCGCCGCGCTTCGCACCTGATGCCCCAGCGCTGTGAAATAGCATCTCCACACATTCGCAGGCAGCACGACAGCCTTCACGCGCGATTCCCCAAACTCTTAAGGTATCTGCGGCGGTGATGGGCTGCCTCTCTTTCATCCAGCGATCACATTGGTCGACGTAAAGCCGGGTCGCACTCAAGGTGAGTGCCTCCGCCGCATCCGCGCGACACAGCGCCTCGCCGAATATCCGCTGCAAATCCGGATCGTGCATGCGCGTACGCCTAGGATCGAACAACAACGGTTTCGAGCGCAGCATGTGCTCGAATTCCTCGAGCGCTGCGCGCGCCGCGCCAGTGAAGATGGCACCAAACTCACAGCTGAACCAACCGAAGATGATCCCCAGAAACAACCCTTCACCGTGCAGACGCGCGCCCGGCGTCCCTTCGGATAGATTTTCCGTGCCCAACAGACCCACCGGCGAGGGAATGATGTGGCGGTCCGGAATGAACACCCCGTTCAACCGCACACTATTGGAGCCACTCGCCTGCATCCCCATGGACGCATCGCCGCCCCAGTCCGGCAATACCTCGATGCTCGCACGCGGCACGACAAACGCCACTGGCTTCGGCGCGCCGTCAGCACCGGGGATGAAGGCACCCCCCAGAAAATGCGTGGACACCGGAATTCCCGATGCGAACGCCCATAGGCCACTTACGCGAAAGCCTCCCTCGCAGCGCTCAAATGTCGCAACGCCAGACGGACCGGCGGCAAATGCAGCGCGAAAGTCTCCACTTGAGCCAAACAGCTCCCGCTGCACCTCCTCCTTGAAGTGCGCGCCTATGACGAGGGCATGGGATGAAGCGAGAGCGTAGCACCACCCGCTGCCGGGATGCCCCCGGGACAACTCCATGATCACCCGTATATAAGTCTCGCAGTCGACTCCGCCACCATTGAACATCAACGGCTGCAGGATTCGATAGAAGCCCCCCTCCAATAGCTCCTGGTGAATATCCTCCGAGTAGCAGCCGCGCGCATCGCTCTCAACCTGCTGCGCCCGCAGCTTCGCACCGATCTGACTCGCCCGGGCAATGAGCTCGGCCGCTAAGGGATGACGAGAACCAGCGGGATCGGAGGCCATCGCTTATTGTACGCAATCTCCCAACGCCAAGCCTCAAAGCCCCAATCTTATGCGGCGATGCCGAGCAAAACTCTGGTCAACTCCTCCGGACGATCCAACATCACATCGTGACCGCACGGCACCGAGAGTGTCTTCCAGTCTCTCGCTTTGGCGCGTTCGTAAAAAAGAGGGAACGGTGAATCGTTCCAGCCATTGGCGAGTATGAACGTGGTCGGTATTGTCGCCTCGGCCGTCCCCTTCAGCTTGATTGCCTGCTGGAAGGTCGCAAGGGATTGCATGGTGCACTGGCGATTCACCCACTCTATATCGGCGGTATTTACACCGAATACCTCGGCCGGAATCGGCGGCACCCTCCAACCTTCGCCGTGCTGTCGCGTGAGTTCGACCTGCAAATCCCTTTGCGACGGCGGCAGAGTGTCGTGCAGGCATTCGCCGTCCTCTAGAACAAACGCGTCCAGGTACAGCAATTCGCGAATACGATCCGGAATGCGGTCTGCCACGCCGCTGACAACACAGCCGCCGTACGAGTGACCACATAGCACCACGTCAGACAGTTCCTCCCACTGCATCAGGTTAACGACATCCTCAATATGGGTGTCCAAGTTCACTTCGGGGACGAGCAGGTGCGATCGCTCCCCAACGCCTGTCAGGGTGGGCGTAAATACTTCGTGCCCATGCGCTTGGAGTGCCTTGCGGACGCGCTTCCAGCACCAACTACCGTGCCACGCACCGTGCACCAGAACGAATGTAGCCATGTTTTTCCTTATTTTCTTCCCCTGCATTCCTCGTCCCCCGATCTCAGTATTCGCCTAGAGCAATGACGTCAAATTGTCGCTCCAATTGAAGCTGCTTAGCACCTACCCGTCGGATCCCTTGTTGAACTAGAACCGCCACGGTAACGCGTGTTTTTCGGTTTTCTCGATGCACGCGAATTTAACTAGCGACTGCCCTACGGGCGATTCGGGCGAACCCGATTGTTAGGTACCTTTTAGTCTACGCAGCGCCCGAATCCTGAAGGCCTGCTCGATCAATGTTTGTTCTTCTTTTTCCGACGGCTTATAGAGAAAAATGACCTCGCCGTCTTCGGAAACTCTACTCGGTCCATCTACTTGGTTGGTCAGAAAAACCACTTCCAGAGTATTGGGATCGCCGTCCGCTTTGTATTCGCTGGCGGGAAAATTAAGGTCCCGGACGGCGACGACCTTGGTTTGAGCCATGAGCTTCACTTCCATCTGGCGCACCTCATCCGCTGTAGGCTCTGCCGCGTAAGCCAACCCGCTCAAGGAAATCACCAGAAGAGGTAAGTATTTCAGCATTCGTCACCCATTAGCTAGTTTGCTCCGAGCCCGCTTGCTGCTTCTGCAGCATCTTCTCAGTCAAATCCAAAATCTCCGCAATCGAAATAAAGTATATGCCCGCACCCCCCGCGTCAAAGGCCTGTTTCCACATCCGATAGCCCGGAAGATACATCGGGTTCGGTTCCGATCGACCCACTAGCTTTAGGCAACTGATCTCAAGCGTCTAAGGTCCCGCAGCGCTCGACTTACTTTGCGGTCAGTTCGGCAAGGGCGGTTCGCAATTCCTTTAATCGCGGCGGTTTACTCAGCAGCCGGTCCACGGGCGGCGTCTGGTCATCATCTGCCTGCAAACGCTGTCCCCAGCCCGTCAGCATGATGATGGGGGTGTCGGGCGCCGCCGCGCGGACGCTGGCGACGACCTGCCGCCCATCGACATAAGGCATGCCTAAATCCGTGATGACGATGTCAAAGGGCTCGGGCGTCCTTCGGGCGCTTTCGAAGGCATCGATGCCCGCTTGGCCGCCGCCGGCCACGGTCACTTGATGCCCGTCCTCCTGAAGCGTACTGCGCAACGATTCGGTCAGGACCGGATCGTCGTCCACGACCAGTATGCGCAAGTTGCGCGCCGGAGCCTGCGGCGCGGACACCGCAGCGGCGGCGGATGCCGCGGTGGCGATCGGAAAGATGAGCCGAATGGTGGTGCCGGCGCCGGGCTTGCTGTCGACCTCGAGCGTGCAACCATGCCGTTGCGCCATCCCGTACACCATCGCCAATCCCAGTCCGGTGCCGCGCTCGCCTTTGGTGGTGAAGAACGGTTCCAGACAACGTCGCCGCGTTTCTTCGTCCATGCCGACGCCGGTGTCGCCAACTTCCAGGCAGACGTGCCGCATCGGAGCGCCCTCCTTGGCCGCAACGCTCCGCATGCTGGTCCGCACCTCGATGACGCCGCCATCCGGCATCGCGTCCACGGCATTGAACACGAGATTGGTCAAGGCATCGCGGATTTCATTGTCGGCGCCGCGAATATCGGGAAGTTCAGATGCAAGCTCTGGTTTCAGCTCGATCATGATGCCCCGCCGCTGGGGCAGGTCGCTCCAGCGCGCGCGCGTCAGCTCAACGACCTGCTGCACGAGCTTGTTCAGCGGGACTTCCGCCAGATCCAGTTCCGGCTCGCGCGGGCGGTAGAACTCCCGCATGCGTGCCACCGTCTGCGCCACATCGTCGATGGCGCGCTGGATGGTCTCCAGGCGATCACGCGCCCCGGGACTCAAGTTGGTCTCGTGCTCCAACAGCGATTCGGTATACAGCGCGATCGGCGAGATCGCATTGTTGATGTCATGCGCAATGCCGCTTGCCATCTGACCGAGCGCGCGCAGCCGTTCCTGTTGAATCAAAGCCTGCTGTGCCTGGCGCAGTGCTTCGTTGCTGAGCTCGAGCTCGCGCGTACGCGCGAGTACGCGGCCCTCGAGCTCGCGCGTCATTTTCTGCAGTTCCTGGTTTGTGTGGCGCAGGGCGTCGCGGGTTTCACTCAGCTCCGCATTGCGCTGCATGGCGGCTTCGTACGTGGACAGCAGCAAATTGAGGATCTGCAGCCGGTCGGCGGTAATGAAGTGCTTCTGACCGCTGAACACGATTTCCAGCCCCATGCCCGGCTGTTCGTTTTGCCGCATCTGGCTGTTGATCAGCACGAACGTTATACGGTGCAGCAGTTGGCCCGCGTCGTAGGGTTTGAGGATGAAATTGTCCGCCCGGCACTCCAGCCCCCGGATGACGTCATGGGGATCGGAGAGAGTGGTGACCAGGACCACAGGAACATCTCCCAGGCGTGTATCCGCTTTGACCTGCCTGCACAGTTCGTAGCCGTTCATTTCCGGCATGACCACATCGCTGATGATAAGCGCGGGCCTGTCCAGCCTTGCAGCCTGCAGGGCGAGTTTACCGTTTGCCGCCGCGGTGACCCGGTAACCCTGTTGCTCGAGGATGTGCTGCAACCGTTGCGCTTGAGTTGCGCTGTCCTCGGCAATGATGATGTGCTGCGTTCTACTCGGCAGCGTCCCGACGGTGCTCATGGCTGAAATTCTCCTATTGACGTGCGCCAGTGCCCGACCTGGGCGAGAAGGGCGCCGGCGATTTTGTCCGCGGGCAGGATTTGGGTGGCCGCACCCAGTTCGATCGCCTCGCCCGGCATGCCGTGCACGATCGAGCTTTCACGGTCCTGAGCGATGGTATGCGCGCCGTGATCCTTCATCCGTTTCAACTCCTCGGCGCCGTCCTTGCCCATGCCGGTGAGCAGCACTCCGACTGCGTTCGCGCCATACGAGTCCGCGAGCGACCGGAACAGATACGAGACGGCCGGCCTCAATCCCCTCTCAGGCTCCTCGCGTGCCAGCAGCATCTGGCCGCGGACGTCGGCAGCGAGGTGAAAATCATCGGGCGCGACATACGCGTGGCCGGGAAGAGCGGCGGCGCCGTGCGCGGCGATGCGCACGCTCAAACCCGTGGTTTGACTCAACCAATCCACCATGCCCGGCAGGAATCCGCGCGCGATATGCTGCACAATGAGCAAGGGCACCGGAAAGTCCTTCGGCAGTCCGGAGAGAATGGTCTGCAGCACCAGCGGCCCGCCGGTGGAGGCGCCTATGCCAATCAGCCTGATTCCGGGGACCACGGCGCGCGCAATCGTCGAGCTGTTCGCGGTCGGTACCGCAGCCGCGATGCGCGGCCGATTCCAGCGGCGCACGACCTTGACTTCGGACATCAGGCGCACGGTTTGCAGAAGATTTTGCAGCCGCGCTGCGAAATCGACGCCGAGCGCGACGGGCTTTTCCACGCAGGCGACGGCCCCTGCCTCCATGGCGCGAAACGCCACGGCGACATCCTGCGGAGAAGCCGTCGCTGTGCAGATGACAATGGGCAGCGGCCGCGTTTCCATGATGCGGCGGGTGGCCTCGAAGCCATCCATGCGCGGCATGTGAATATCCATGACCACGACGTCGGGACGTTCACTGCCGGCATCGAGGAAGTCGAGCGCGGCCTGTCCGTCGCCGACAGCGCCGATCACCCGGATGCGTGGATCCCGGTTCAGGAGCTCAACCAACAGCGTCCGCATCACCTGCGTGTCGTCCGCCACGAGCACTTTGATTTTGTCGCTCATGCCAGCCTGCGCAGAGCTTCCAACAGGTTGCTCTGGTCGAGACTGCTCTTCACCAAGTAGGCGTTGGCGCCGACGTCGATGCCGCGTTCGCGATCCTCGCGTGATTCCAGCGCCGTCACCAGCACGACGGGCATCTCCGCCAGGGCGCGATCCCCACGAATTCTCGCCGTCAGATCGAAACCATTCATGCGGGGCATTTCGACGTCCGAGACCACCAGGTCGAAGTGCTCCGCGCGCAGTGCCGTGAAGCCGTCGATGCCGTCGATGGCGGTTTTCACTTCGTAGCCCGCGGATTCGAGTATTCCTTTCAGCAACATGCGCGAGGTGATGGAGTCCTCGACGACCAGAATCTTCTTGGTCGGCCTCTGCGCCGGCGCCGACGCGACGGGGGCGCGCGTCGCGGCACCCGCCGTTCTGGCGGACTTCAGCAGATCCGATACGTTCAGGATGGGCGCGACTTCACCGGAGCCCAGCACCGTGGCGCCTGCAATGTTTCGTACCCTGGACAAGGGCTTCGGAAGCGTCTTGACCAGCACCTCGCGTTCATCGAGCACCGCGTCCACCGCAAAGGCCACGCGCTGCTCGCCGGCGCCCAGGATCAGGACGGGAGTCGCCGGCGCTGCATCGGCCCTCTGCTGCGCCGGCGGCAATTGCAGCACCTCGGCCAGATCCACCAGCGACACGGCGCTCGCGTTGAACTCGAGAGTTCTGCGGCCTTCAACCGTTTGAACGTCCTGCGGCTTGAAGCGCGTCACCCGTTCGACTTGCGCGGTGGGGACGATGAACAAGCGTTGCGCGGATTCAATCAGGACGCCGCGAAATGTCGCCATGGTCAGCGGCAGCGTCATTCGGATGGTGGTGCCGAAGCCGCGGCGGCTCTCGATCGCCACGCGGCCGCCGAGCTTCTCGGTCTTCTCGCGCACGATTGCAAGCCCCAAACCGCGGCCGGATACCTGTGTGATCATCGGGCTGGTCGACACGGCGGTCTCGAAGACCAACTCCAGCGCGGCGGATTCCCCGTGCTGGTCCGCCGAGGCCGGTATGACGAGCCCGCGCTTTCCGGCAGCCGCCTTGACCTTTTCGATGTCGATGCCCGCGCCGTCGTCGCTTAGCGAGATTTCCACCTGGTTGCTGTTCATCGGCGATACAGTCAGTGTGATTGCGGCGCGGGGCGGCTTGCCTGAGCGGCGGCGCTGGTCCGGCGTCTCGATGCCGTGATCGATGCAGTTGCGCAGCAGGTGAACGAGCGGGTCCTTCAATTGTTCCAGGATCCGCTTGTCGATCGTGACCTCCTCGCCATGGATGGTCAGTTCCGCTTCTTTGCCTTGATCCCGGCACAGGTCGCGAACCAGCTTGGCGAGCAACGGGCTCAGCGTCGCCATCGGCAGCATGAGCAGCCTCTTGGAATTTTCCAACAGATCATCGACCAGCTTTCCGATGAGAAGCCGATCCTGTTCGGCCGTGCGGCGCAATGCCGTCACTTTTCCTTCCAGTGCGCGCAGATAGTCATGATTCCAATCGAAGAATTCGGCCAGCCCGCGCAGATCCGGCGAATCGGACCCTTCGCGCGGCCGCTCCAGGGCCTGCCGTAGGGCGCGCGTGCGCGGCTGCAGCCTGGCCCATTCCTTGCGCCATTGCTCGAAGCGGCCTGCCAGTGCGCCAAGGTCCGTCGCCCGCTGGTCCGCCGCGAGCTTCGCCCCCAGCATTTCTTCGGCTTCCAATAACCGCGCGTCCAGGGCGCCCACCGTGATGCGTACGGTCTCGGTCTCGCCCGCCGGCGTCGGTACCGGTTGGGGCGAAGTCTGATCGGTCCGACCGAAAAGCACCTCGGATATCTTGTCGACGGCCTGATGCGCGGTGTCGAGTGTCGGTGGGCTCGGAAGGCTCTCGCGGCGCCTCCAGGCGGCGAACAGCTCTTCGAGCGATTGGCAGAGTGATTCGATCTCGGTCAAGTTGACCGCGCGTGCGGCACCCTTGAGGCTGTGCGCGGCGCGAAACACCGTTTCTATGATCTCGAGCTGCTCCGCAGGCGCAGACGACCTCTCCAATTCCAGGAGTCCCGTGCCGATATCCTGCAAATGCTCAGCGGCCTCGACCTTGAACGTCGCGCGCAGGCTGCGGAGAAATTCTTCTTCTGTGGCGGTCATCAGACCGTGTAACTCTCGACCAGTTGCTTCAGCCGCTGACCCAGATCACTGAGATTGCGCGCCGCCGTTTCCAATTGCTTCGCGCTTGCCACGTTCTGGGTGCTGGCCTGCTTGATGTTTTCCATCGCCCCGGCCACCTGGTCCATGCCAACCAGCTGCTGCTGGCTCGATGCGGCAATCTGCATCGCGGCCTGGGCAGCCTCGGTGACGCTGCCGGCGAGCGCTGCGATGGACTCGCCTGCCATTTCAGTTTGCTTCCCGCCCGCTTCGACCGCCTTGCCTCCCTGCTCCGTGGCCATCACTGCCGCGGTCGTGGCCTTTTGGATGTCGCTGAGAATGGTGCGAACGCGGTCGGTTGCCTGGCGGGATTGCTCGGCCAGACTCTTGACCTCCTGGGCCACGACGCCGAATCCCTTGCCGTGCTCGCCGGCCTTGGCGGCCTCGATGGCGGCGTTGACCGCCAGAAGATTCGACTGCGCGGACAGGTCTTCCACCGTGGCAATGATCTGGCCGATGGTCTGAGTTTGCTCGCTGAGGCGCATCATGCTTTCGGCGATGGCTTCCATTTGCGTGCGAATACGGCCCATCCCGGCGGTGACATCCTCGGTGGACTTGCGTCCGTTGTGTGAGATCTGCACCGCTTTCTGCGCGCTGTCGGCAACCGC
>DATHKV010000082.1:0-22293 GCA_035488895.1 Steroidobacteraceae bacterium | reverse complement strand
CCAGCGAGATCGAACGCAGTTCCGCAACGGTCCGGGGCACTGCGCGATCGTGCCTCACCAGCTCGGCGAACAGCGGCATGAAGGCCGGATCCGGTGCCGCCTCCAGGCGGAACAGCCGATTGAAGTCTTCGCCTTCCAGAGAGAAGTAGCCGGCGTTGTGAAAATACTGCAGCCGCCGCGACGCAACGTCGATCTCATTCAGGACGATCGTGCTTTTGGTGTGCTGTTGCCGGTAATCGGTGCCCGCCGTATCCGGCAGCCAGTAGGCATCTGCTTCGGTGCTGATGAATTTTCCGTCGCGCAGATGCTCGACCGCGTGCTCGATCAACGGACGCCAGACGTAAAGCTCCTGGACGTCGATGCCATAGAGTGCCTTCAAATCCTCGTGTGGTGGTTTGAAGAATGTCCACTGATCGCCTTCGAAATCGATGGCGACGGTGAAGGCCAGCATGGCCAGCGGTTCCTGCTTGAGCGAATGGATGAGCTCGATCCAAATATCGATGTAGCAGTTTTTTTCAACCCAGTTGCACTCCGGCGAATGCAATGCATGCCGGGAATAGTTGGCCGGATCGAGGTGGGGCAGCGCCGCGGCGCGCTGAGGCGTGGCTTCAGTCAGGCCCACAGCTGCTGCCGCACCGCACTGGGCCAGCGCTCGACCGAGAAGCCATGCGTTTTGAACAGGGCCATGACGAGGCGTTCGAGGCCGAAACCCAAGCAGGCGGTATTCGCTACCTTGCCATCCAGCGTGCGGATCTCGAAGGTGGAACCAAAGTGGTCCTGATGAAAATTGAAGGAACACACGGCGGTCGGATCCTCGGCGGAGATCACCGGCACCAGGACTTCGAATTTCAGCTTCTGTTCCTTTTGATTCGCGGCCAGCATCTTGCCGCCGCGGCCGAAGAAGGGGTCGGCGGCGACGTCGGAGTGCGCCGGAAGGCCCAGCGCCTGCAGCAAGGTGAGGCCGCGCTGCAGCCACATGTCGCGCCATGCGATGACTTCTTCCGGCGTGCCGACCTTGACGAATTCGCGTACCCGAAAGGACTGCATGCGGGTGGGCTCGGGAGAGGGCTCGTGCCGGTAAACCCAATTCAGCATCGAGACCGTGCGGCCGCCCGCGGGAACGGTTCCGGTAAAGCTTGGATACACCGGGTAGCAGGCTGCAGGATTCAACGTCACTTCGGTCATGGCGAGCATGTCGCCCCAGGGTTCGCCGTCGTTCACCTTCTGCGCGAGCGCCTTGGCCTGCAAATCCTTGCCATAGAAGCTGTAGACCGCGCCGCACAGATGCGGAAACGAGTCGAGGTAGTGCACTTTCTCGAGGATGTGGCGGCTGATGATGGGCGGAAAGGTGTAGACCTCAGCCTTGTCGTTGATCGCCACCTTCGAGACCAACGCATTGAATCGCTCGAGCACATCCTCGAACACCGCGCCGCGGCCGAAGGCGCCTTGCACGCCGACGGGAATGATGAGGCGATGCTTGACCAACCCGTCGTAGAAATCTTGAACGTCGTATGACGCGGGCATTATTCGTCCTTGAAAACCAGCAGCATCGATGCGCTCTTGCCGACGATCCTATCGTTCGAAATCATGAGCGACGCCGAGAGTGTATCGCGGTACTGCCGTGCCACGCTGAACTTTGAGTCGTTCTTGAATCCAAGCACACCGATGATCTGCAGCGCCTTGTGCACCACCTGCGGCGCGCCTTCCGAGGCATTGACCTTCAAATTGTTCATCTTCAAGGCCCAGCCCATGCTGTGGAGCGTCTGCAGGCCCTCGGCGCCTTGCGCGAGTTCATCGAATTCAGCGGCGAGCGCGAGCCAATTGTGGCGCAGCGCCTGAAGCTGCGCCGACGCTTCCGCGAGCCGTGCGGCGCCGGGAGGTATCGTTCCGGGTGTTTTGCGGGCCTCTCCGCGGACGAATTGGCCGGCTTTGTTCACGGCGTCAGCGGCAATGCCCCACCAGAGCGACGCCCACAGAATATGCGAGTAGGGCACCATGGTCTGTGCCGAGGAGTCGGCGAAACTCCCGGGCAAGACGTGCTGCTCGGGACCGGAGGATTCGAGCCTGAAGCCCGGACTGCAGGTGCCCCGCATTCCCATGGTGTCCCAGGTCGTGGTTTGCTTGAGGGTGCAATCTTCGCGCCGCACCAGCACCAGAACTTGATCGCTCGCGGCGGCCTGCGGCTCGCGCCGGCACGTGACGAGAATGGCATCGGCGTAGGCGCAATAAGAAGCCGTCGTCGCATCCTTGTTCAAGGTGAACCGGCCGGCGGTGCGCTCCACGGCGCAAACGCTGGAGCGCGTATCCCCTTGAGTTCCGACTTCGGAAGTCATGGAGCCAAGCAGGTATTGGTGGGCGACCAAATCCTTCAGGTATTCCCGCAACTCGGGCGATGACATGCCGTGGCGCGCGAGACAGGCAACCTGGATGTGATGCATGGCGAGCACCATGGCGCTCGAGCCGCAGGCGCCGGCGAGCGCGGCGCACATGCCGGCCAGCTCGCGCATGCCGCATCCCAAGCCGCCCAGCTCGCGAGGCACGGCCGCGGACAGCGCCTTGGCTTCGCGCAGCGCAGTGATGGTTTCGATTGGAAAGCGCGCCTGCCGATCGACATCGTCGGCATGACGGGAGGCGACTTCGACTACTTTGCCGCGGATTGTGTCAATCAGTCCCATGAACGGCGCACTATGTGGCGCCGCCTAAGCGCTCGCTGCTTTTCGCAGCGCTGCTTCAATTGCGGCAACGCTGATGAACATGGAACGATTCAGCATTTGATCGGGGAATTCGATGCCGAATTCGCTTTCCAGCGCGAGCATGACATTCACGCTGGCAAGAGAGGTCATGCCGGCCGCGTACAAATCGTCATTTTCAGACAGCTGCATGGCATCGGTGCCGAGTTTGCCGTGCGCTTGCAGCACCGAGCGAATGCGGGTCAACGTGGCAATACGATGGCTTCCGGGACTGTCACCGCGCTCCCGGGCGTTAGGAATCGAACTCATACGCCCATATTCCCATGGGTATGGGCAGACTGAGTAAGACGCAGATCACAATAAGCCGGTGTCAGGGGGGACCGATTCCGCAGCCTCGCAGCGATTAGCCGTGGGCGCCCGAGTACGGCCGGCGGTTGGGCGAAAACCCTACATGAAGGCCGCCGGCCAATTATCCTCGGTCCAGCCGAGCGGGGCGATCCGCAATGTAGGCCGGCCGTTGTGATCGGCGTCGTACGCGTGATAGAAAATATAGTCTTTTCCGCCATCGCGCAGAATCGCGATGTGCCCCGGTCCCCGCCAGCGCGTTTCGCCGGCGCCGGCAGCCAGCACCAACGTTCCGCCGCCTTCCAGCAATGACTTGCCGGTTTTGTCGACATAGGGACCCAAGATATCGGGCGAGCGCCCAACAACGGTGTAGTAGCTGCTATCAGCCCCGCGGCAACAGAAGTCATATGACGCGAAGAGATAATAATTGCCCGCGCGTTGAATAATGAACACGCCCTCGATTGCATCGGGCGGTTTCGGCCTGCGCGCAATGCTGGTCCTTTGCGCATCCGGCAACAGCATCCCGGTTTGCGGATCAAGTTGCGATATCTTCAGTCCTGTCCAAAAGCTGCCGTACGCGAGCCAGTGTTTTCCCGAGCGATCGAGCGCGCGGTTCGGATCCAGCGCATTGAAGTCATCCTTGGCTTGGGACTCGAGCACCAAGCCCCGGTCCTGCCAGCGATAGTCGGCATCGGCGGGATCCAGGGTGGTGTTGGTCGCGAGGCCGATGACGGAATGGTTGGAGCCGAACGTCGAGCAGGCGTAATAGAGATAGTACTGTCCGTTGAAAAAGGAAATGTCGGGCGCCCAGCACATTTCGGTGTGCGCCACTTCCTGCTTGGCCCATGGGGGCAGCGCATCGAAAACATGGCCGCCCTTTTCCCATTGCAGAAGATTCTTGGACCGATACCAGGGAATCTGCGCCGGCGAGTCCGCGCGCGGTGTAGTGCAGAACACATAGTAGGTATCCGCTGCCTTGATGACGCAGGGATCGTGTATCGGATAAATATCACCAGTCAATTTGGGATTGAGTGGCGCCAGCGTTTGTGCGCGCGCTCGGCTCCCCAATGCGACGAGAGCAAGGCCGCCGAGAGATCCCTTCAGGATCTCCCGGCGCAACTCGTTCGATCTCTTTTCCACCTTGGCTACTTCAGGCGATAGCGGATGCCGAGCGAATACTGTCGGTCAAATCGGCGTGTATCTCGCGGGAACACCGTCTGGTTGCCAAAATAGTCCTGGTAATAGCTATTGAGCAGATTGGTGGCATCGAAGGTCAGGGTCAAACTGTCGACGATGCGATAGCTGGCTGACAAGTCGAGCCAGGGTTGCGACTTGGCGTAGATGGTCCCCGGCTCCAGCGGTTGTGCACCGCCGGGCGTGCCGCCCACATTGAATCCGGAGCGCCAGTTGTACGCAACGCGCAACGATGCAGGACCCGTTTCGTAGATGCCGACCAGGTTGTACGACCATTTGGAGATGTTCTGGAAATTGCCGTTCACGTAAGTGGCGTTCGCCTGCACACCCATGCCCTGCAGCCAAACAGGCAGGAAGTCCAGGAACTGGGTGTAGCCGAATTCCGCGCCTTCAATTTTTCCGGAAGGTGCATTCGTGGGCCGTGTGACCTGGTAGGTGATTCCGTTGATGACTTCGGCGTCGATCACCGTCTGGATGTAGCCGTCGACACGACGGTAGAACGCGGTCGCGTTCAGGGCGTTTTGGCGACCGTAATAATATTCGATCGACAAGTCGGCATTGTCTGACTTAACGGAATCAAGGTTGGCATTGCCGCTGGTACCCGATCCCAACAGAGTCGCGGTCGAGGCGGACAAGGACAGAGCCGGGTCCAACTGCGCGAAGGTCGGGTGCGTTACGGTACGGCTCGCCGCAAACCGCAAGAGCAGATTGTCTTCAAGAGCCAGACGTGCGTTCAGGCTGGGCAGCCAGTCGAGCGTATTTTTATCGGTTTCTACCGGCGAAATGACGCCATTGATGCTGGTGTTGCCCAACATGGATGCGCGCGTTTCTACCACCCGCAAGCCGACATTGCCGGTGAGGGGCAGGGACCCTACGTGCATGCCGAAGTTGCCTTTGACGTAGCCGGCGTAGCTGATTTCGCGGTCGTCGAAGGACTGCGTGGGATCTTCAGGCGGACGGTCGCCGGTCGCCGATGTATTCCACAGCTGGCGCAGGTAACCGATGTTGTTTACCAGCCAATTGGGGTCGGCATCGATCCAGCTGCGAATGCCGAACTGGCCGTTGAATTGGGTGCCATATGTCGCGTGATAGGCGACTCCCGGAAGCGCGCTCAAGGCAGGCTGAGTGGTACACGCAACCGAACTCGCATTTTGTGGAGGTGGTGGCCCGAGGCAGTCGATGCCGCCGGCATTGTCGGCCCGATTCTGCGCGAACCGGTCTACAACGCGCAGACCCGTCTCGATCGATTTCATCCAACTGGAATCTGCCAGTCTGAAATTCAGATCACCGCGCCAATCGATTTCGTTGCCCTTCTGGACGGTCCATTGATCGTACAGTTGGCGCACGTGGTACTGCGACGGGTCGAACAGATTGACGCCCGTTACATTCATGTACGGCGTACCCGTACCCTGGTAGTTGAAGTCCGCGGTATAGCCGTCCGGCGGCGGATTATATTGTGTGTCCAAAATGTAGCCGTCCTGGCTGAAGCGGCTGGTTGTGAAATCAATTTCGCTCGTAAACTTCACCGAGTCACCGGTCCAGGTAAGTCCGGAGGCTACCTGGTAGGTGTCGGTTTTCGGTACGAAGGACTGATCGCTGGTCAGGTCATAGCAGCCGCCGGTGACCGTTTTCACCTCGTTGGTGTTTGGAAACACCGTGGCCGTCGCGGGATTGGCGCAAATCCAAGGCAGGCCCACGAAGAAATCGTTGTTATTGGGATTGCGAAAGCGGGTATATATCCCTTCTAGATACACGTCCGTATTGGCATTCGGGCTCCACTGCGTTGCAATGGTGGCGGCAGTGCGTTCCCTATTCCCTAGGATCGACTGAGCGCCTTGTGTGAGCGGAATAAACGCGGTGCCACCCGCGCCGGTAGACCCGGTTACCGGACCGATGGGCATAGTCGAGATGTAGTTGTCGAGAATTTCTTCCTTGTAGTGGTCGCGGATATAGGAGATGTCCGCGAGCACCCCGAACTCGCCGGCCGAGGTTTGCCACCGGTTGCTCACGAGGCCGCTCAGCACGGGATCATTGTGATTTGAAAGGGTGCTGTGCACCTCACGGGCTGTGACGGCTGCTTGAAAGCCGTCAAAATCGAACGGGCGATGCAGCCGAATGTCCACGACGCCGGCGATGCCGCCTTCGATATCATCAGCTCGACTCGACTTGCGCACATCCACCCGGGATAACAACTCCGCAGGAATGTCCTGAAGGGCGACGAATCGTCCGGTGGAAGTGAATATCTCGCGCCCGTTGATGAGCGTGGCGATATCCGGCAGGCCTCGGACCAGCAGTTGCGTGGCCTCCGCGGCGTTGCGGCTGACCTGTACGCCGGAGACATGCTGCAGGGCTTCGATGACGTTGTTGTCCGGCAGCTTGCCGATGTCCTCGGCCACGATCGAATCCTGCAGCTGGTCGGCGTTTTTCTTGATGTCCAACGATGATTTGACGCTGGCTCGGACCCCCGTGACGACGATGGTGGTGAGATCGTCTGCTTTCTCCGTGCTCGGCGTGGCGATCTGCGCGACCGCCGGCGCTACGGTCAGAGAGACAGCGAGCGCACAGGTCACGCGCGGCAATGCATTGCGCAAGTTCATGTTGTATCCCCCCCTTCGGCGTCCGATGCGCCTATAACTCAGACAATAAACGAGTCCATCTGCAACGGCAAGATGTTGTCTGAGTTTTGTGGAAATATTTCCGCGCGCAGGACGCCGCGGATAAAGCAGAAACAGACTAATGGTGCGCGGTCGCCCGCCCTCAGCGGGCGCAAGGGTACTGAGAAGTTGCTCGCGGGCGCCCGTCGCAGCGCACCCGTCAGCGAAGCGCCGCGGTTCGATCAAGCCATCTGGATCACGCTGTAGCTGCGCGGTGGCAATTCAAAGGTGTTGCCGGCGCCGGCCGGCTTGTCCAGCGGTTGCGGATGGACCTGCTGCGGCGACTCAAAAGAATTCACCGCTTTTAAATCGGTGCCGGTGATCACCGATGCGGTCAGCACTTTCGAGGGTGTCTTGTCTTCCCAGACCAGATCGACCTGGTGGGGCTTGACCAGATCGCGATTGAGCAGGAACAGGGTTGTTTTACCGCTCTCAGGATCCACGGTCGCGGTGGCATCGACGTACGGCACCGGATCCGGCTGACCGCCGGCGTAGGTCGGTGATTGCACCAGGATGTCGAGCACCGTGCCTTGTGCAAATTGCAGCGCCCACAAATAGGGATAGAAAATCGTTTGCCGCCACATGCCGCGCTCTGTGGTCATGATAGGAGCGATGACATTGACGAGTTGCGCCAGGCAGGCAAGCTTGACGCGATTCGCATTGCGCATCAGCGTGATCAGCATGCCGCCGACCAGCAGCGCATCTTCAAGATTGTAGACTTCCTCCAGCAAATGCCCGGCTTCCGAGCCGTCGCCGCGCAGCTGGGCGCCGCTGCGTGCCCGATACCAGACATTCCATTCATCGAAGGACAACCATAGCTTCTTCGGCGAGCGCTTATGGCCGCGAACCAGGTCGCAAACAGCGAGGGACTCGGCGATCTGGCGGTCCATCGACAGATTCAGCGCGAGGAATTTGCTGCTGTCGCCGCCGGTTTCCTCAGGCATGTTGGTGAGATAGCGGTGCAGCGAGAGGCCGTCGACATAGTCGTAGCACTGTTCGAGAACCTCACGGTCCCATTCCAGGTAGCTCGGCATGGCGGGGCCGCTCGAACCGCAGGCGATCAATTGCACTGAAGGGTCCACATAGCGCATCTGCCGCGCCGCGTCGGCGGCCTTGAGGCCGTACTCGGTCGCGGACATATGTCCGACCTGCCAAGGCCCGTCCATTTCGTTTCCCAAGCACCAGCGTTTGACCTTGTAGGGCTCCGCGACGCCGTGCTTGCGGCGCAAGTCGCTCCACTCGGTGCCGCGATCGATATTGCAGTACTCGAGCAAGGCGGCGGCCTGTTCCGGTGTTCCCGTGCCCAGATTCACCGCCATCAAAGGTTCGGTGCCGGCGGCCTTGCACCAGGTCATGAATTCATTGGTGCCGAAGCGATTCGAATTGACCGAATTCCATGCCTTGTCCAAAACGCGCGGGCGATTGGCGACCGGACCCACGCCGTCGAGCCAGTTGTAGCCTGACACGAAGTTTCCGCCGGGGTAGCGAATGATGGGCACCGCCATGTCGCGGATTTGTTCCAGCACGTCCTTGCGGAATCCCCGGCTGTCCGAGAGCGCAGATCCCGGCTCGTAGATTCCGCCGTAAATCGCGCGCCCCAGATGTTCGAGAAACGACCCGAACACCCGCTTGTCGAGCGGCGCAATCGTGCGCCGGGAGTCCAGCAAGATGCGCACGCGATCGGCCGGCGCAGCGGCGCTCGCGGCGGCGTGGACCCAGTGCTTGGCGAGCAATCCGCCCGGTAACGCGAGGGCCGCGGCCGAAGCCTGGCGCAGGAAATGTCGTCGTGATTTTGAGGGCATTGTTGTTTTCTCTAATGGTTGTGACGTGGAACGCCCTGGGTTTGCGCCAGTCGCTGGAACTTCACTGCCTCTTCGAGCACTGCGCCGGTTTCAAGCTGTCCGATGCTGCGCCGCTGGATTTCCTGCCATGGGGTTTGGCTCGCCGGATAGGCGTACCCGCCTGCCGCCTGAAGCGCACGACGACGCTCGTCAAGCTCTTCGGCGGTAATGAGAATGTTCGCCTCGCATTTACGCAGATCGATGCGGATGCGATCGCCATTGCGCACCAACGCCAGGCCGCCGCCGATCGCCGCTTCGGGGCTGGCATTCAAGATCGATGCGCTGTCGGAGGTTCCCGACTGGCGCCCGTCGCCCACGCAAGGCAGCGCGTGCACGCCTTCGCGAATCAAATAGGCGGGCGGGCGCATGTTCACCACTTCGGCTGCGCCGGGGTAGCCGATGGGTCCGGTGCCGCGCATGAACAGAATGGTGTTGGCGTCGATTTTCAACGCGGGATCATCAATCTGGCTGCGGAATTGCTCAGGTCCGTCGAACACCACGGCGCGCCCTTCGAACGCTTCCGGATCATTTGGGTTGGACAGGTAGCGGGCACGAAATTCATCGGAGATCACGCTGGTCTTCATGACCGCGGAATCAAAAAGATTGCCGTGCAGCACCAGAAATCCGCCTTTGTCCTTGAGCGGGGCGTCGTAGCGAAAGATCACCGCTTCATCGGCGATCTTGGCATTTCGATAAATGTCGCCGATGGTGCGGCCATTGGCGGTCAGGCATTTCTCGAGGATCAATCCCTGCTGCATGAGTTCCGCGATGACCGCGCCCACGCCGCCGGCGCGGTAGAAATCCTCGCCGAGATATTCCCCCGCGGGCTGCATGTTCACCAGCAGCGGCACCTCGTAGCCGTATTTCTGCCAGTCAGCAAGAGTCAACTCGACGCCGATGTGTCTGGCGACGGCATTCAAATGGATTGGCGCATTAGTGGAACCGCCGATGGCGGAGTTGACCCGGATGGCATTGATGAAAGCCTCGCGCGTCATGATGTCCGAGGGCTTGCGATCATCGTGCACCATGTTGACGATTTGCAGTCCCGTTCGGTATGCGGCTTCCTGCCGATCGCGATGCGGAGCGGGAATGGTCGCGGTGTCAGGCAGCGACATGCCGAGCGCCTCGGTGAGGCTGCTCATGGTGGTCGCCGTTCCCATGGTGTTGCAGTAGCCGACCGAGGGCGCCGCGGAACCGACCAGCTTGATGAATCCGTCGTGGTCCAGTTCACCCAGGGCCATGAGTTCGCGCGCGTGCCACACGATGGTGCCGGAACCTGTGCGCTTGCCCTTGTACCAGCCGTTGAGCATGGGCCCGACCGACAAGGCGATTGCGGGCAGGTTTACCGTGGCGGCCGCCATCAGCGAGGCGGGCGTGGTCTTGTCGCAGCCGATCGTGAGCACGACGCCATCGAGCGGGTAGCCGTACAGCACTTCCACCAGGCCCAAGTAGGTGAGGTTGCGATCCAATCCGGCGGTCGGACGCTTGCCGGTCTCTTGAATCGGATGCACGGGAAATTCCAGGGGAATGCCCCCCGCATCACGGACGCCTTCCTTGACGCGCTGCGCGAGCACCAGGTGATGTCGATTGCAGGGCGCGAGATCCGACCCCGTTTGCGCGATACCGATGATCGGCCGCCCCGATTGCAGCTCATCGAGGGTGAGGCCGAAATTCATATAGCGCTCCAAATACAACGCGGTTGCATCGGTGTGCGTCCGGTCATCGAACCAAGAGCGCGATCGGAGCTTGCGTGGCGAATTCCCGGGCGAGTCAGTCATGGTGTTCCGATTCGTAATGGATGCTCAGCGCTTCAGCACCGAAAAACGAAACACGATGGTGTTGTCGTAGGTGCTGCCTGGAGCGAGGCGCGCGGAGGGGAAGTCAGGGTGATTGGGCGCATCGGGGAACAGCTGCGGCTCGAGCACGATGGCATCGCCCTGTCGATAAACCTTGCCGCCTTTGCCCACAATGGTGCCATCGAAAAAATTCCCCGAATAAAACTGCACGGCGGGCGCCTTGGTGAGAATTTCCATGACGCGGCCGGACTGCGGATCTGTGAAGCGCACCGCCGTACGCAGCTGTCCGCTCGAGCCGCTCAGCACGAAATTATGGTCATAGCCTCGGCCGTAGCGAATCTGCAGGTCATGCCCGTCGCGTATGCGCGCGCCGATGGCGGTGGGTTCGCGAAAATCGAACGGCGTCCCGGCAACAGGGCTCAGCTCGCCGGTCGGAATCAGCAGTTGATCGACCGGCGTGAATTTGGCGGCGTTGATCTGCAGCAGCTGATCCATCACCGAGCGGCCCGAGGACTCGCCGGCCAGATTGAAATAGCTGTGATTGCTGATATTGACGATCGTCGGCGCATCCGTGGTCGCCTGGTACTGCACGCCGAGCTCGTTGTTTTCGTTGAGCGTATAGATCGCCAGGACATGCAAATTGCCCGGATATCCTTCTTCGCCCGCCGGGCTCGAGTAGGAAAACGTGGCGCTGGCGGTGGTGCCGCTCTTGATGGAGTCGATGCGCCAGACCACTTTGTCGAAGCCGCGAAGTCCCCCATGCAGGGAATTGCCGTGATCGTTGGTCGCCAGGGTATAGGCGCGTCCATCCAGATTGAAACGACCCTTGGCGATGCGGTTCGCAAATCGTCCGACGGTGGCGCCGAAGAACTGAGGTTTATCCAGGAACTCTTGTGCAGTCGCGTAGCCGAGCACGATGTCGGCGGAATTCCCGCGGTTGTCGGGCACGGACAGGGATTGAATGGAGGCCCCCAACGTCATGAGCCGCGCGGTGATGCCGGTGGCATTCTTGAGCGTCACCGATTCGATCGCAGTGCCGTCCGTCAATTTGCCGAAAGGCTCGCGGTGCGCTTCGGCCGCCGCCGCGCCGGCCGATGAGAGCAGCAGCACGCATGCCGCCGCGCCGACCGCATGGGTCCTCAACAGTCGTGTCATTGGTGCCGAATCCTTAGGACTTGCCGCTTTTAAGGGTTGAACAGACTGCGATATATACTCGGACAATTTCTCAGATCTGGTTCCGAAACGCAAGGCGATCTAAAGCGGCCTCATAAGGATCGCACGCGGACCGGCGCCGAATTGACGTGCGCGAGAGGGTTGCGCAACGGCACCCGAAACGCATCCGCTTCGATCTCGAAGACATCGCCGGGCTGCACTTTCACGCCGTCGGAGAATGACAACGTCGCCGTGCCAAAAAAATGCACGTGCACATCGCCGGGGCGTCGAAACAAAGGGTATTTGAAATGATGATGTTCCAGATTCGCGATCCAGTGAGACATATTGCTCTCGCCGGTGAGGAAGGGTTTTTCCCATATTGTTTCTGAGCCGCGCCGGACCCGGCTGGTACCACGCACGTCGACCGGCAACTCGCCGGTAAGCAGCTCGGCGCCGAGCGCAGCCTGGCGCAGTTTGGAGTGCGCAAGCCACAGGTAATTGCCGCGCTCCGTCACGTGATCGGAGAATTCGTTGGCGAGACAAAACCCGAGGCGCCGCGGAGAACCGGACTCGTCGATCACATAGATCCCCGCTATTTCCGGCTCCTCGCCGCCATCGAGGGCGAACGAGGGCGATTCCAAGGATGCGCCCGAGCCGACGACGCTCGAGCCGTCCCCCTTGTAGAACCATTCGGGCTGAACGCCGATGGAGCCGCCGGCGGGTTTGCCGCCCTCGAGTCCTGCTAAGAACATGCGCATCGAGTCGCTATGCACGGCAGCGGCGCTCGCCTTGGCGTGCATCTTGTCGCGGCTCTCCGCAGAACCCAAGTGAGTCAGTCCGGTGCCGGTCAGATAAAGATGCGCCGAATCAGGATGGTCGATCGGCGGCAACCAGCGCAGCCCGCCGCCGCCGTTCCCTAAGATCAGCGCGCCAAGATCAAGACGTTCATTGCCGCGCCGCGCATTGACCGCGTCTTGCAAGGACAACCCTTCGCGCATGGCCGTCATGGCCAGCTCATAGGTCGTGGTGGGCCCCCGGAGCCGCACTGCCCAACGGCCCTGTTCCAGGACGGCGACGAAGCGTTCGTTTTCAGAAGCCAGCTGCACCAGTCGTAGCGTCATGAGCGTCAAGCACTCTTCTGAGGGATCTGAAAGCGCCCATCGAGGCGATGCACGTACGGCCGCTCCTGGTCGCGGCGCAGTTCGATCGGCAATAGCGAGTCGGGGAAGTCCTGGTAGCAGACAGGCCGCAGGAATCGGTCGATGGCGAGGGTCCCCACCGAGGTGCTGCGCCCGTCGGAGGTTGCCGGATACGGCCCCCCATGCACCATGGCGTGGCTCACCTCGACGCCGGTGGGCCAACCGTTGACGATGAGACGGCCCGCTTTGCGCTCCATGACCGGCAGCAGCCGACCCGCGATGGCGTCATCACCGGCGCCTTCCATATGCAGGCTCAAGGTCAATTGGCCCTCGAGACTCTCGAGTACGGCCAGCAGCTGCGCCTGATCGCGGCAGCGAACGATGAGCGACGATGCGCCGAAGATCTCCTCCGCCAGAGTCTGATCGGCGAGCACCGCATCGGCATCGGTTGCAAACAGCGCGGCGCGCCCGGCATGCGGACCGCCTGATTCAAGGCCGTGGGCTCGAGCTTGCACGGTTGCAGTCTTGGCCAATCGCGAGACGCCGCGTTCATAGTTCTGATGAATGACCGGCGTCAACATGGTCTGCGCCGGCGCGGCGCCGACCGCGGCCGCCGCCGACTCAACGAATGCGTCGCCCTCGGCACCGGACAACAGCAGGACCATGCCCGGATTGGTGCAGAACTGTCCCGCGCCGAGAGTCATCGAGGCGATGAATCCTTCAGCCAACTTTGCGGCTCGTGCGCGCAGCGCGCCCGGCAGCACGATGGTGGGATTGATACTGCTCATTTCTGCAAAGACTGGGATGGGCTCGCGGCGAGCGGCCGCCGCCCGCATCAGCGCAAGGCCGCCTGCCCGAGAACCGGTGAAGCCCACCGCCTTGATGCGCGGATCCGTCACCAAGGCGCGGCCAAGATCGTTTGACGGACCGGCTAGTAGCGAGAAAACACCCTCCGGCATGCCGCACCTGCGCGCCGCCGTGAGCACCGCGTGAGCCACCATTTCCGCCGTGCCAGCATGAGCCGCATGTCCCTTCGCAACCACCGGACAACCCGCAGCAAGCGCCGAGGCGGTGTCGCCGCCTGCGACCGAGAATGCCAGCGGAAAATTGCTGGCGCCGAACACCGCCACCGGGCCCACGGGAATTTTGCGCAAGCGCAGATCGCTGCGCGCGACAGGTTTGCGATCCGGCAGCGCGCTGTCGATGCGCACGCCGGCATAGCTGCCATCGCGGATCTCCTCGGCGAACATTTTCAGCTGACCCATCGTCCGCGCGCGTTCGCCCGTGAGCCGCGCCAGTGGAAGACCGCTCTCCAGATGCGCGCGTTCCAAGAGCGCGTCGCCGAGAGCCAGAATCTCGTCCGCAATGGCATCGAGAAAATGCGCTCGATCGCTGGACTTGAGGTTGCGGAAGGGGTCGAACGCAGCCTCGGCGAGTGCGCAGGCCTGCGCGACCTCCGCGGCGCCGGCGATACTGAAGGAGGTGGGTAGCGGCGCGCCGTCTGCCGCGGCAATGCCAAAGAATAGATCGTGGCTTCGCACCCGGGTGAACCCGATGAATAGATCGCCGGTAATCATGCAGCTCCTCATTGAAATGGAAGGCGCGCCGCGACCTTGGGGGAAGGGGGCGGCGTTGCCGGGCATCGATCTTAACGCATATTTTTATGTCTGAGTTTATATTGACACGCCCAGGGTGAGCCGATAGATTAAAACGCATGTCCGTGGATTCAACCGCCGCCGGCCGGGCCGTGTCCTCGCCCGGCTACACCGCCGCGCTGGCAGTCTTGACGACTGTGTTTTTCATGTGGGGATTTGCGACGGTCCTGAATGACATCCTCGTGCCCCATTTGAAGGCCGTATTCGATCTCAACTATGGCCAGTCTCTGCTGATCCAGTTCGCGTTCTATCTCGGCTATCTGTTGATGGCGATTCCCTCCGCTAAATTGCTGGAGCGCACCGGGTACAAAATGGCCGTGGTGCTGGGTCTCGTCGGCATGGCGGGCAGCGCGCTGGTGTTCGTGCCGGCCGCCCGCCTCGAGTCCTACGGCGTCTTTCTCGTCGCGCTGTTCCTGCTGGCCTCTTCCATCACCTTGCTGCAGGTTGCCGCGAATCCTTATGTGACCGTCATCGGGCCGGCGCGAACGGCTTCGAGCCGCCTGAATCTCGTGCAGGCCTTCAATTCCATGGGCACGACGCTGGCGCCGCTTTTCGGCGGCTTGCTGATCCTCGGGCGCAGCTCATCCGGCACCGAGACGGGCGCAGCGGTTGCATTGAGCGCGCAACAGCGCGCCGCCGATGTCCAGGCGGTGCAATTGCCTTACCTGTTGATCGCCGCCGTATTGATAGCGCTTGCCGTGCTGGTGTGGCGTGTGCGGCTTCCGGATCTTGGCCAGGAAAGCCGCAGGGCCAATCAGGCGGAACGCGCCAAGCACAGCCTTTGGCGCCATCGCAATCTCGTGTTCGGCGTGCCGGCCATTTGTCTTTACCTGGTGTGCGAGATCGGCATCGGTTCAACGCTGGTGAATTTCATTTCCATGCCGAACATCGGAGCCATGAGCCACGCTGCAGCCTCCGGCTATCTATCGCTGTTCTGGGGCGGCGCCATGGTGGGCAGGTTTATCGGCGCGGCGCTGCTGCGTTGGGTGGCGCCCGAGCGCATGTTGGCAGCGGTCAGCTTGGGTGCTTTGGTGCTCGTGCTGATCGCCATCACGACCGGCGGACCACTTGCCATGTGGAGCTTGATCGCAATCGGTCTATGCCACTCCGTGATGTTTCCGACCATCTTTACGCTCGGTATTCGCGGTCTGGGTCCTCTGACCGAAGAAGGTTCGGGGTTGTTGATCATGGCCATCGCGGGCGGTGCCCTTTCGGCGCTGCAGGGCGTGCTCGCCGACCATGTCGGCTTACAGCTGTCTTATCTATTGCCGGCGGTTTGCTACCTCTATGTGCTCGGCTATGCATTGTGGGGCAGCCGCGCCACCGAAGAATTGCAGGCAGAGCGCCTCGGAACCTAGAGGCCTGTTCCGGGACAACCGCGCTTCAGCCCTTTGACTTTTTCCCATTGCCGCGCGGGGCTCTCTTGCCGCCGCGGGTGGTGTCCAGCAGCGCCAGTCGGATGAGGGTGGTCATCGCCTCGCGCGCGGCGGCCGGGTCGCCTTTCGCCACGGCTTCGTAGACCCGCTCATGATCAGGAATCGGATCTCGAGCCAGGGGACTCTTGCGCTGCTTGTAAATCGTGGTCCAGGCGACACCCGCCGCAACCCCGCTGGTGAAAGAGGCGAGAAACGCATTGCCGGAAGCCTCGAGCAGCACCGAGTGAAACTCCCGATCGGCAGCCTGACCCGCAACACCTGCGAGCGATTTCTCCGCCATGAGATCGAGCGCCTTGCGCAAAGCCTGGAGGTGGGCCTCGGTGCGGCGCTCGGCGGCGAGCGCCGTTGCCGCGGGCTCGATGATGGTGCGCATTTCGAACAGCGCCTCGAGCAGGCGCTCGTCGGGCTGATCGGCGCTGAAAATCCACGAGATCACATCGGGATCGAGCAGATGCCAGCGCCGCGGTTCACTGATGCGGGTGCCGAATTTCGGCCGCGATTCGACCATGCCCTTGGCGGCGAGAATGCGCACGGCTTCGCGGTATGCCGTACGCGATACATGCAATCGCTCGCTGGCTTCGATTTCGCCATTGAGGATGGCTCCGGGCTGGATGCGGCCGGACACAATGCGCACGCCGATGTCGCGGGCAATGGTGCCGTGCAGACGCAACGAGCGGCCGCCCGCCTCTGCAGGGCGTGAGTCGGGGGCGCCTTTCTTAGGCAAAGACCGCCCTCTTCGAAGTTCGCAGGTCACTCCGGAAACGCGGCTCAGGCAGTCCCTTGAACTGAACCCGATAAACGAGCACATCGCCGGCGTTGGGTTGCTCCGCGAGCTGCGCGGCCGATAGCCCGTCGCGCGCGCTCGAGACGAACAATAAATCTCGATCCGGTCCGCCGAAGGCCACGCAGGTGGGCTGGCTCACGGGCACCTCCAGTATCTGATCGACTTTGCCGTCGGGCGTGTAGCGCACGATTCGGCTGCCGCCCCATTGGGCACTCCATACGCAGCCGTGTTCATCCACGTTGGCCCCGTCAGGAGAGGCGCCGCCGGTTGTGCGGGCGAACAGGCGCCGATGCGACAGCGCGCCGGAATCTGGATCAAGGTCATAGCAGTAGATGATGGCACGCGGTGAGTCGGCGAGATAGAGGCGGCGGCCGTCCGGGCTTGAGCAGATGCCGTTGGTGATCCGCAGCCCGCGCTCATGTTCCGTCGTTGCACCGTTCGCCGTCACGCAATAGAGCGTGGCATCCGCGGTCGCGGATTCTTTTTCGATCATGGTGCCGGTCCAGAAGCGTCCCTGACGGTCCACGCGGCCGTCGTTGAAGCGCAGATGCGGATGTTCTGCGGCCGGCTGGGAGATCCACTGCAGCGCCCCGCTCTCGGGGTGGTACAGAGCAATGCCGTTGGCGAAGGCAGCGATGATGTCGCTGCTGTCTTGAATCAGGCCAAAGGAGCCGAGCCGGTGGGGCAGGGCATTGCGCTGCAATCGCTGCGAACCCCAGTCAAAGCGGAGCAGTTCGCTCGACTGGATGTCCGTCCACCAAAGCACCGCGGCAGCGTCGTCCCACAGCACTCCTTCGCCAAGCACATTGGCCGCGCGGATGATGGCTTCGGGCTGCTGCGTCGGCTGTGACATGGAATTCAATTATACATGGCGGAGATTATTCTCGAGATCGGTCATCATGTTGCGGGAGTATGCCGGGCAAAGAGTCTAATCCCATCCCCGTGATCATTGGCGCAGGCCAGGTCAATGACCGCGATGAGCCCGGCAAGTCGAGCCTGGGTCTTGATTCGTTGGGCCTGATGGAAGCGGCGCTGCGCGCCGCGGACAGCGATGCAGGAGGAGGGTGGTTGCCGCGGCTCGAGTCTCTGGGCGTCGTCGATCAAATTTCCTTTCCCGAACTCGGCGATGTCTCCGCACCGCTGGCGGCGCGCGTCGGTGCGGCGCCGCGCATTTGTTACAAGTCCGGTTATGCCAGCGGCGACAGCCCGCTGCTGCTGCTGAATGAGGCCGCCAACCGAATTGGCGCCGGAGAAATCAAGGTCGCTGCCGTGGTCGGCGGCGAGGCGCTGCGGACGGCGGCACGGCGCGCGCCCAAGGCCGAAAACGCGGTGCGCACTGTAGCCCTGCGGCGCGGGCCTTCGTATCGGCACCGCTATGGACTCATCGCGCCGGTGGACGTGTATCCGCTATACGAGAATGCCGGCCGCGCGGCCTACGGCCAGAGCTTGGAACAGGGTCAAGCCGAGAGTGCGCAGATCTGGTCACTGTTTTCCAAAGTGGCTGCCGGCAATGCCGGCGCCTGGCTGCGGCGCTACGTGTCGGCCGAGGAAATTCGCACCGTGTCCACGGCGAATCGACGCATTGCCTTTCCGTATTGCAAGTTGATGGTGGCCAACAGCAGCGTCAATCAAGGCGCGGGCTTCATCGTGACCACTGAGGCGGAGGCACGCGCGCGCGGCATCAGCGACGATAAGCTGATTTATGTCGGCCGCGGCGCGGCGGCGCATGAGCCCGTTGATCTATTGGCGCGGGCCGGCTACGCCGACTCGCCCAGCATGGCCGTCTCGATCCTCCGGGCTCTTGAGCTCAACGGTCTGGTCACCGCGGATGTGGATCACGTCGAACTCTACAGCTGCTTTCCCTGCGTGCCCAAGATGGCGCGCCGCGTGCTGGGGTGGCCCTTGGAGCGCGCCGCCAGCGTCTTTGGCGGCTTGACGTTCGGCGGAGGACCGGTCGGCAACTACATGAGCCATGCGGTGGTGAGCATGGTTCTGGCGCTGCGCCAGAATGGCCGTTACGGCTTGCTGTTCGCGAACGGTGGCTTGGCGACGCATAGCCATTCGATCGTGTTGAGCCGCACGGTATTCGCGCCGGATAGTTTTCCGCAGAATTTCGACTATCAGGCGGAGGCGGACACGCTGCGCGGACCGGTCCCCCAAGTCCAGGAAGACTATCTGGGCCAGGCCACCGTGGAGACTTACACCGTGCTGTATGACCGCGAGGGCGCGGCCCAACAAGGCGCCATCATTGCGCGTGCACCGAGCGGTGCGCGCTTCATTGCCAAGGTGCCGGCCGCCGACAGCGCGACGATCGAGTGGCTCACCTCGGGTGAGCAGGAACCAGTCGGCAGCTCAGGGACGGCGGTGAAGGGCGCCGATGGAGACGCGTACTGGGTCAGACCCGTTCGATGATGATGGCCGGCGCCATGCCGCCGCCCGCACACATGGTTGCAAGCCCCCGTTTCAAGTCTCGCCGCTCGAGTTCGTCGAGCAGGGTGCCGATCAAAATGGAACCCGTCGCACCGATGGGATGACCCAGGGCAATAGCGCCGCCGTTGACATTGACCTTGTTGCGATCGAGCTTGAGGTCCCGAATGAATTTTTCAGCGACCACCGCAAACGCCTCGTTGATCTCCCACAGATCGATGTCCGCAACCTTGAGCCCGGCGCGTTGCAATGCCTTTTTCGCCGCGGGCACCGGTGCATTCAGCATCAGCGTGGGTGAATCACCCATGTTGGCATATACCAGCACCCGAGCCCGTGCCTTGAGGCCGCGCTTGCGCGCATAGTCCGGGGAGGCAATCAACAGGGCCGCCGCGCCATCGACCACACCCGAACTGTTGCCGGCGTG
Organism: Steroidobacteraceae bacterium; assembly: GCA_035488895.1. Classification (GTDB taxonomy): domain Bacteria; phylum Pseudomonadota; class Gammaproteobacteria; order Steroidobacterales; family Steroidobacteraceae; genus Bog-1198. The sequence continues at coordinate 2,756 of DATHKV010000082.1, read as the reverse complement.
GTGAATGTGGTTGATTTGCAGCCCCGGAAATTTCCGTTGAATCAGGCCGCGATAGGTCGTGCCGTGCTCGTCCAAGGCATGGTCGGCGAGCGCCGCGAATGAGGGCTTCAGTGCCGCCAGGCCTTCCGCGGTGGTCTCCGGGCGCGGAAACTGTTCGTGGTCGAGCGCCACGCTGCCGTCGGGATTGGATACGGGCACCACGCTGCGATCAAAAAACCCATGCTCAATGGCGCGTGCCGCGCGCCGTTGGCTTTCCAGGGCCAGCGCATCGACATCCGACCGCGAGATCCCTTCCAAGGTGGCAATGGCGTCGGCGCAGACGCCCTGATGCGACTGCGGATGCAGCGCGCGCAGCGCATCGTTGCCCCTGTCGATGAACGGCGAACCGTGCGGCAGACTGGCGGTGTACGACATCATTTCCGTGCCGCCGGCGACGATGAGATCTTCCATGCCGGACATGACGGCAGCACTTGCCAGATTGACGGCGGTGATGCCGGAGCCGCAAAAGCGATCCAAAGTCACGCCGCTCGAGACAATGTCGTAGCCTGCGGACAAGGCGGCCATGCGGCCCAAGTCCGCACCCTGCTTATCCACCTGCGTCGAGGTACCCCAGATGACATCATCGACTTCTTCGGTCGCCAGGTCGTTGCGCTCGGCGAGCGCCTTCAGCACGGCCGCACCCAAGTATTGCGGATGCAGGTGCGCGAGAGCGCCCTTGCCGGCCTTGCCGATGCCGCGCGGTGTCCGGCATGCATCGATGATCAAAGCGTCCGGCATGAACTTCCCCCGTGACTGGTGTGGCATCATAGTAAGGATGGCTGTCACAGTAAACGAGGCTGTCTTGTCGCGCCATTCGTGCCGCGCGTTCACCGCTCAGCCGGTCGATGCCGGAATGATTCGGAAGCTCTTGCAGACGGCGTGCTTCGCGCCGTCGGGCGGCAATCTGCAGCCCTGGTCGGTGCACGTGGTCTCGGGCGATTCCATGGCGCGGTTTCGCGCGCAGTTGACGCCGAAGTTCCTTGCCACGCCGTTCGGCGGCACGCCCGAATACCACGTCTATCCGCCGGAGCTCAAGGAGCCATATCGGTCGCGGCGCCACAAGTGCGGCGAGGACTTGTATGGACTCATCGGTGTGGCGCGCGAAGACCGGCCGGCGCGGCACCGACAGTTCGCGCGCAACTACGATTTTTTTGGCGCACCCGTCGGCATGTTCTTCTACGTCGATCGTTCGATGGGACCGCCGCAATGGTCGGACCTCGGCATGCTGATCCAGACTCTCATGTTGCTGGCGCGCGAGCAGGGCTTGGAAACCTGCGCGCAGGAATCCTGGGCGCTTTGGCACAAGGAAGTCGGCGAATTCCTGAGCGTGCCGCCGACCATGATGCTGTTCTGCGGACTGGCGCTCGGCTACGGCGATTATTGGGCGCCCATCAATCGATTGCGGACCGAGCGGGCGGCGCTCGAGGACTTCGTGACATTCCATACGTGATGCGCGAGGTCGCGCTGCCTTAGGGAGATAAGCAATGCCAGTTCTTGATGTGCCGCCTCCCGCATTCATGCAGGATCCGGATATTCAAATGTTCGCCGACGCGGCGAATCGCTTCTTCGAGCGCGCCGCGCCGCCGAAGCGCGTGGCAGGTTGGCGCGAGGCCGGGCAGGTTGAGCGTGTGTTTTGGCGCGAAACCGGCGCTGCCGGCTTTCTGGGTGTGATGGTGCCCGAAGCATACGGCGGCCCCGGCGCAGATTTTCGTCACGAACTGGTGCTGCTGGACGTCGCTGCGCGGCAAAATCTCGAGGGCTTCGCGCTCGGCTTGCACAACGTCATCATTACGCCGTACATCATCCTGCACGGCACCGAAGAACAGAAGCATCGCTGGCTGCCGAAGCTCGTCTCCGGTGAACGGGTGTCAGCCATCGCCATGAGCGAGCCCGGCGCCGGTTCCGACCTGCAGTCCATTCGCACCACGGCGCGCCGCGACGGCGGCGGTTACCGAATCTCGGGCTCGAAGACCTTCATTTCCAATGGGCAAGTCGCGGATTTCATCGTGGTCGTCGCCAAGACCGACCCGACCCTGGGATCGCGCGGCGTGTCTCTTTTGATTGTCGAAACCGATCAGGTGCAGGGCTTCCGGCGCGGCAAAAAACTCGACAAAATCGGACTCGACGCCCAGGACACTTCCGAACTGTTCTTCGATGATGTCTGGGTGCCGGCCGAGAATTTGCTCGGCATGGAGGAAGGCAAGGGATTCTCTCAGCTGATGGCGGAGCTGCCGCGCGAACGCCTGCTCATCGCCATCGGCGCGGTCATCACCATGGAAAAAGCATTGGAGACGACCATCGAGTACGTGAAGAATCGCAAGGCCTTCGGCCAGCGCATCATCGACTTTCAGAATTCGCAGTTCAAGCTGGCGGAGGCCAAAGCGAAGGCGACCGTCGCGAAGGTGTTCATCAACGACTGCATCGCGCGCCTGCTGAACGGCGCGCTCGACGGCACCACGGCGGCGATCGCCAAAATGTGGGCCACAGAAACCGAATGGCAGATCGTGGATGACTGCCTGCAGCTGCACGGCGGCTACGGCTACATCAACGACTACCCGATCGCCCGCATCTTTCGCGACTCGCGTATCGCCCGCATCTATGGCGGCTCGACGGAGATCATGAAGGTCATCATTGCAAGGTCGCTGTGAGCGCATTCAAAGAACAACGGCGCGTCATGGACCATGCGACTCAGCCGCGACAGGCAGCCAGCCGAGGGA
>DATHKV010000081.1:0-4653 GCA_035488895.1 Steroidobacteraceae bacterium | reverse complement strand
GCCGGCCACCATGAGTTCGTAGGGTTCGCCGATGGCCGTCAATGCAGCACCCAACACGCCAATGACAGCCAACCAGAACGCCATACGAGCCGGCCCAAAGCGGTCGATGAGCAGTCCGTTCATCAGGGCGAGCGCGACATTCGGGATGCTCATGACGCCGTTGAGCATGCCCAGCTGCGACTGATTGAAGCCGCGCTGCCGATGCAACAGGTCGGCGATCGGCCCGATCACATCGTCCTCGTAGTAGCTGCTGGACACCGCGATGGCCGCCAGCGCCAGCACCCACCAGCGCATCGACGCGGAACCGCGGCTCGGGCTCACCGGAAACGTGCGCCTTGCCGTGCCAATTCCTGCTGTACCGCGCCGATGTTCAATTGATCGAACGCTTCATCGCGTTGTAGGGAGACAGCGGCCGCGACGCCGGCGCCTTGCCCGCTGACGGTGCAGCACATCATGTTGCGCGCGGAGGCGTGGGAAATCTTGTCGCCGCCGATGCACCTTCCTGCGACCAAAAGATTGGCGACACCTTTGGGAACCAGGGCTCGATACGGCACCTGCCAGTAGCGTCCGGTGGTGGGCAGGATGAGTACGCCATAGCCATCGATGAATTCCGGGAAGATGCCGATTGCGTCGTCGAAACGCGCCTGCTCGCGCACATCCTGGCCGGTGAGATTGTAGAGTGCATCGATCTTGCGCGTGTCGCGAATGCCCAGCGTCATGCCGAAGTTGCGCAACTTCGCGTCCTCGCAGCCCGGCATGTACCCGCGCAGTGCTTCGAGAGCGTAAATCGCCTCGCGCCGGCCACGCATCTCACCCGTTGTCAGGTCATTGGGATCCGTGCCGTCGATTTCCGGCAGGTGCACCAGGTTGAGGTAGGTCAAGTCCCCCTGATCGGACACCGACCCCCACGTGCCGGCGATGGTGCTCAAGCTGGCCGGGATGATGCCTGCCGCGAGCGCCTTTTGAAACGGCTTGCGCAGAAAGGGAGAGAACAGCTTGTCTTCCTTCCCGGTGGTCTCGTAATCCCACTCGTTGTTGCCGGCCCAATCCGCATAAGTCTGCGGATCGGCTTTGACGGCCTCGATGAAGCGGCGCTTGTTGACGCCGCTCATCGAGAACATCACGGATGCCGACATCATCTCTTTCTTGGGCAGCTTGTGGTAGGGCGCGCCGGCGCGGCTGGCAATGTCGGCATCGCCGGTCGCATCGATCACACGCTTTGCGAGGATTGCCTCGCGGCCCGCCTTGCTTTCGATGATGACGCCGGCGATGGCGCCGTTTTCCATGATGGGTGCGACAGACAGCCGGTGCAGCAGGGGCGTGATGCCGGCTTCCTGCACCAGAACATCCGCAACCCATTTGAACATTTCCGCATCCAGCGCATGGCTCAAGGATTGCGGCTCAGGCATCGCGGCACCCATCTGCGCGGCGCGCTTCTCCATTTCAATGCCGATGCCTTCGGCGTCGACCGTGTGCTCGTGGCGATACCAGGCAAAGCCTTCGACGCCTACTTGGGTGATGTTGCCGCCGAAGCAGCCGTTGCGATCAATGAGCGCGGTACGGGCGCCGGCGCGTGCGGCCGCAAGCGCGGCTGAAAGGCCGCCGGGTCCGCTGCCCACGACCAGCACGTCCGTCTCCAGCACCACATCGATCGAGCGCGCGGCTTCATTGATCGTTTTCATAGTCGCCGATCATCGCTTTGCCGGGCGGGTGTACGCAATGCGTTTAGCAGCGACTGCACTTTTTAAGTTGCAGGCGCGCCCTGTAATCATTTTGTCACGTATTTCACATTCGCTTTCCTCGGCTGAGCGCGCGAATGATTTCGTGCTCGCCGCATACACCGAGAATTTTGCCGTCTTCGGCGACCAATACCGGGTGACCTGAGTTCTGGCGCAACTGAATGATGGCTTGCAGCGACATCGAGGCGGGCGCAACAGCCAGCCCAGGCTCGTCAAGCGCGATATCCACGTCGTCTCGAATGTAGCGCAGCCTGTGGGCGAGGCCGTCCAGCGTCAGACTCAAAGCCTCGCCGGTCGAATTCAAAGACAATTGGTAACGCCGGCCGGGGTCCAGCCACACATCAGTGCCATCCCCCGCCAAATGAACGCGCCGCCGCATCACCATGCTACCGGTCAGCACGGTGAGAGGATTCATGTGAAGGACGAATTCGGCGACATAGCTGTCGGCCGGCGTGAGCACGATCTCCTCTGCCGTCCCGGTCTGGACGATGCGTCCGTTTTGCATGATCGAGATCCGGTCGCCCAGCCTCAGGGCCTCGTCCAGGTCATGGCTGACGAACAGGATGGTTTTCTTTACTCGCGCCTGCAGTTCGAGCAGTTCATCCTGCAATTTGGCGCGGATCAGCGGGTCCAAAGCCGAAAAAGGTTCATCCATCAGCAAAATATCGGCATCCGTGGCAAAGGCCCGCGCCAAACCGACGCGCTGCTGCATGCCTCCGGACAACTCCCCGACATGGCGTTCCGCCCACTGCGTCAGTCCGACGAGTTCGAGTTTCTCATCGACAATGGCCTTTCGCGCGAGTTTGGCGTCGCCGCGCAGCTCCAGTCCAAATCCAACGTTCTCCCGGACGGTGCGCCAGGGCAGCAAACCGAATTGCTGAAATACCATGGCAACCTTTTCGCGCCGCAGCCGGCGCAGCTGCTGAGGATCGCAGTGTGCGACGTCGATGCAGGATTCGCCGTCGCGCACCAGCACAGATCCGCGGGTCACCGTATTCAATCCATTTGCAGCGCGCAACAGCGTGGACTTTCCCGAGCCGGACAGTCCCATGAGCACCGAAATCTCCCCGCGAGCCACGTTGAGGTTGGCGCCGGCCACACCGACGATCGCGCCAAACTTATCCTGAATTTCCGCGCGGGTTCCGCCGGCATCCAGCGCGCTCAACGCATCGCGCAATGTCTTGCGCCCCTGACTGCCGGGCTTGCAGAACAGGATGTCCACGGCTTGGAAATCCACCGCAGAATCGACTGTATTCATCGGGAGGGGTCCCGTTCCTTGGGCCTGCTGATGCGATCCAGGATGATCGCGAGCAGCACAATGATAAAACCCGCCTCAAAACCGGTGCCGACTTGGACGGAGTTCAAGGCCCGCACCACCGGGACGCCAAGACCGCCGGCGCCGACCAGCGCTGCAATCACCACCATCGACAGGCTCAGCATGATGCACTGGGTGATTCCAGCGATGATGGTCGATGCCGCGCTGGGCAATTCAACCTTCCACAGCAATTGGGTGGGAGTTGCTCCGAATGCCTCACCCGCTTCAATTAGAGTCCGCGGAACCGACGATATCCCCAAGTGCGTGAGGCGAATGGGTGCCGGTAGGGCAAAAATGACCGTCGATATCAATCCGGGGACCACCCCCAAGCCGAACAACACCAGTGTCGGGATGAGATAGACGAATGTCGGCAACGTCTGCATCAGATCAAGGACCGGACGAAGCGCAGCGAAGAGCCGGGGTCGGTGAGCCGCGGCAATCCCCAGAGGAACACCAATCGCGGCGGAGGCCACGGTCGCAACCACGACCAGTGCAAGAGTCTCCAGCGTGGCCGCCCAGTAGCCCTGATTCAAAATGAACAACAGCGCCGCGGCAACAAAGGCGGCGAGCGGCAGCGAGCGGCGCAGTCCCCACGCGAGTACGGCCGCGGCTACAATCAACGCAGGTGCCGGCAGTGCGCGCAGCGCGGCGTTGACGGCGTCGACCGTGCCTCGAATGACAATCGAGATGCCGTCGAACAAATACGTGCCGTGCGCTTTGACATAGTCGATGGCCACCGCCATGGCATCGCCGACCGGGATCTTGTGAGCGGTGATCCACTGTTCGAAACCCGTGGCGCGCGGCAACACCGCGGAGTGTGACAACGCGGTCAAGGCAGGGCGGCCATCAAAGGTAAGGACACCCTCGAGCCACGTGTTCATCACGCCCGAATTGACTCTTAACCACTCGGCAGCTGCGGCATCCGGCTGCTCATGCCGATCCAGGATGGCCGCCATCATTTCGCTCTCGCCACGCAGGGTGAACTTCAGATTGTTGAGCAGCCGGCCGACGTTTGGGCAGAGGTCCGCGTAACCTTTGCGCGTTACCGTGTAGATCGTAGCGCCGCCATAGTTGGGCCCGAACACCTCGTCTCCCCCCGACAGATACTTCAAATCAAACCGCATGTTCATCGGATGCGGCTCCCAGGCGAGAAACACGACAGGCTGCCGGCTGCGCACGGCTCGCTCGACCTGCGCGAGCATTCCTTGCTCGCTGGATTCGATCAATTTGAACCCGCCGAGATTGAACAAATTCTCCTGCAGCATTTTCAGCACGAGCCGATTGCCATCATTGCCGGGCTCGATCCCGTAGATCGAATTGTTGAGCGTCGGTGCGAAGCGCTGAATGTCCTTGAATTCGTGCAGGCCTGCCGCGAAGGTATAGGCGGGGACCGCCAGGGTGTATTTTGCGCCGGCCAGATTCGCGCCGATCACGGTTACCGAACCATCTTCAAGGTATCGACCGATGTCGGCTTTTTGGGTGGGCATCCAATTGCCGAGAAAAACGTCGATATCTTTGTTCTGCAGGGAGGCGAACGTGACAGGCACCGACAGCACGGTGATCGCCGGGGAATAGCCGATCGAGCGCAACACTTGGGCG
>DATHKV010000080.1:0-5442 GCA_035488895.1 Steroidobacteraceae bacterium | reverse complement strand
GGAATGTAATAAATCTTCAGGTGGGACATCGTCTTGCGATAGTCCAGCGCGCCATTCCAACCCAGGTAGTTGCATTCCGGAAACAGCAAAATCGCCGGCGTGCGATCTTTTCGCAATGCCTCGTGTGGATCTCCCACGGGCGACGCCGTCTCCAACCCCAGACGTTCTTGGACATACGGATTGATGCCGGGGTTGTCATGCGCGGCCTGAAAGGCCGTCATCTCCTCGGGGAGCCGGTGGGAATCGCCTTTACAGACGAGGGAAGAAAGTCCCGCAGCAATCGACGGGGCGGCCAGGCCTTCGGCTTCGCGTTGGGATACCAGGTTTTGCGCCGCGTCCGGGTTTCGCTGGGTCAGAATCATTGCCGCGAGAAAGCGCAGTTTGGGAAAAGGGAATCCGTGCGCATCGGTTCGGCCAAAGTCATTGGTCTCGAGGTCCCACCTCCAAATACCGCCGGGTGCAAGCAATATGACCTTGGCGACGTGCCCGGGGTATTGGCTCATGTACTTCGCGGCGAGCGTCGAACCCCAAGAATGACCGACCAGTATCATTTGATCGACGCCGATTTCTTGTCTCACCGCTTCCAGGTCTTCGACGGCACGCCCGACCGTATAGTCGCGTACCTTGGGCAGAAAATCGGACATGCCGCTGCCTGCTTGGTCGTAGAGAAACACCCGAAACCCTTCACGGGAAAGGCTGCCGTAGGTCGATTGGTCAAAGTGCCCTTGGCGCGCACCCGGGCCGCCGTGAAGATAGACGACGGGATTGGGTTTTACGCTCGTGCCCGCCGGCGGGTCGATCTCCGTGTAAGCGATGCGCGAACCGGTGGGCAGTTGCCAGTAGCGGATGTTTTCCAAGGGGTGAGGAGGTCCAGGATCGGCCGTGGGCTTGAGGACCAGCCAATAAAGCGACACGGCAAAAACCAAGGCCAACACTCCCGCCGCACGCGTCGCAAACCGCGCGCCGCCGGCGCCCCAAAGACGTGAACCAATTCGTGCCCCGACCCAAACAACTAAAAAGCACGACAGAATGGAGAGGAAGGCCAGAAGCGGAATGTTTGTGACCCATCTCGCCAAGAAATAAGGGACTGCGATCGACACGCACGGCGCCGCCGCGACGGCGACGATGAGTAGGACTGCGGCCATCGCTCGGGCCAGCCATACATGCCTAATGGACATAGTTTTCCTGATAGGGACCTATACAAGCCAACCCGAGATAGGTGATAACCCTGCCAGCGCAGTTTGACTTAAAGGTGCAGCCGTTGGCGCGTTCGAAAGCGTTCCAGGAACTTTTTCTGCCTTCCCGCGGCGGCAAGCAGCGAGCCAGGGCCTCCGCGCTGCCGGAGGACAATCCGGCATTTCAGGATATCTGGGCGGTGGTCGGGGCGATTCCGCGCGGCGCGGTGTCGACCTACGGCGCCGTGGCACGCGCGGCGGGACTGCCTGGCCGGGCGCGCCTCGCGGGGCGGGCACTGCGCGAATCGCCGAAGGAAATAAAACTGCCCTGGCACCGGGTGGTGGGCGCCGGCGGCAGGATCGTGTTTCCGCCCGGCTCTTTGCACCACAAAGAGCAGGCGCGGCGGCTGCGCGCCGAGGGCGTGGCGGTCAAGGCGGGAAGGGTGAGCCGGGAGGCGATCAGGGATTTGGAATCGTTCTAGGCTTTGCGTGTAGGACAGCCGACGACATCCATATGCGTGTGGGTCCGCGACACACGGGCAATAAGTCCATATCGAGCAAGATAGATTGGGCGCGACAATTCGTCTATTGGAAAGGTTATTGGCGTTTAACCAGGAGACGAACATGAAGGTCTTAACAAGTTTGTTAGTTTTGGGTGTGGCGCTCGCAGGATGTGCCAGCAACTATCCCCCGCCCGCAAGGGCCACCACGGTAGTCATTCCGCCGAGTAATTCAACTACGACTGTGGTCGTGCCGCAGAACTCGGGCGCGGTAGAGCTTTGCCGGAACGGCACCAGGCCGCCCTGTTACTAAGAGGGTTCAGGAACACTTGGCAATCGCAGCAACGATTTGGGCCGAACTCTGCTGATCGGTCAGCACTCGACCTCGCGTTAGTCGCTAATCGCTGCGCAGGGTTGATAATGACTGAAGTTCGCCGGCGTGATCGATTTCGAGGCTGAACTCGATCGGCTGACAGCAGATCTGGCAGTCCTCGACGTAGCGTGCGGAGCCGGAACTCGTGTCAACTGGCGTCTCGAAGCTCTCACCGCAGTACGGGCACTCGACCAAGTGGAATTGCATGCCGCCTGGCGCGCCGCCATCCGCGGATAAGCTAGGGTCGATCACCGGCTCGAGACCGTACTGCACATCAATGTTCTGTGCATCGCCGAGTTTCACGTCGGGCTTGGGTGGCTGCTTGCTAGGAATGGGCGGCTTCATAGGCCAACAATCCGCCCAACCGCGGACGCTCGTCAATGCCCGCGCGTGCCATGCAGCTCTGCCGGCTGCCCGCCCGCAGCCGGCTGCATATTTCGCGTCTAGCAATGTACGCTGGCGTACAGACAGTATTGTTGCACTGCGAGTAGCGTTTCCTACATCTACGTGCCCGTTGCCCGCGGTCAATTCGAGTCGCACTGCAAATTCACTAGATTCGCCATATGTTGCAAATCAAGAACAAATTAGAAGAGCAGGTAGTCGCAGAAGCCGACGTTGAGGATCATCGAAAAGACCTGGGGCCTTTCGTGGTCGCGGCCGAAACGACCCGTATGGCGATGGTATTTACCGATGCAAAGGAAGTCACCAACCCGATCGTGTTTGCGAATGACAGTTTCCTTTCTCTGACCGGTTTCGATAGGGCCGAGATTCTTGGTCAGGGTTTCAACTCCCTGTTGGTTTGGGGGACCGATGCCGATGTAACAGCGCAAGTAAGCGCCGCGTTTAAAGGCAGCCCGGATACCGATCCGGAGGTTCATTTTCGCCGCAAGGATGGGACCCAATTTTGGGCCTCGGTTTTTGTCAGTCCGGTCCGGGATAAGAATGGCGAGTTGCTGCAGCACTTTGTCTCACTCGTGGATCTGACCAAGCACAAGCAAGCCCAGGCCCATTCCAACATGCTCATTAATGAGCTGAATCATCGGGTAAAAAACACACTCGCGACCGTACAATCGATTGTGTGGCAGGCCCTTCGAAAATCCACGGATGCCAAAGTCATCGGTGAATCTATTCAAGCCCGTCTTTCGGCACTTTCGCGATCTCATGACCTATTGACTCGGGGAAAATGGGCCAGCGCGGGTCTGCGCGATATCGTCATGGATGCGTTGGAACCGTTCGGGGTATCGGGTGCTCTTGCCGAGCGCTTGGTTATCCGCGGCGAAAATATCCGTCTGTCACCTAAAGTCACTCTGGCGCTAGGAATTGCATTTAACGAACTCGCTACCAATGCCATGAAATATGGTGCCTTTTCGAATGAGGCTGGTTCAATTGACATCTCTTGGACCGTTATCTCCTCGTTGAAAGGCGATCGACTTACGTTGAACTGGAGAGAGCAGGCCGGAGCGCCGGTATCTCCGCCGGTGCGCAAGGGATTCGGGCTGCAGGTTATTGAACGAGGTTTGGCACAGGAGCTGGAAGGTGAGGTGAATCTCGATTTTCAACCGACCGGGCTGATCTTTACATTGGCATTTACTGCATCGCGAGGCGCGCCTGATGGATAAGCTATTGTCCGGCAGTCGCATCCTCGCTGTTGAGGATGACATGTTGATCCGCTTGACGCTGGAGGACATGCTGGCCGATCTTGGATGCGAGTCGGTGAGCACAGCCGGGACCGTTGACCAAGCGCTCGGCCTGATTGATGTGCGCGTATTTGACGCCGCCACGCTCGATGTGAATCTAGCGGGCGTCAGCAGCTATGCCGTCGCGGACGCGCTCGCGGCCCGCCGTGTGCCGTTCTTATTTACGACCGGTTATGGCGCGCACTTTTTGTCTGACGGATACCGAGAGCGTCCGATATTAAAAAAGCCTTTCGCATGTGAGGATCTGGGCCAAATGTTAACTCGCCTTCTCTCCCGAATCACAATGCGTGCTGGTAACGCATAGAGCGGAATGACGGTGGATGCTTCGACCAATCCTAGACACAACCTGCTATTGGCAGCCCTGCCTCAGCGACAGTGGCAACGCTGGTTACCGCATCTTGAACACGTCACCATGCCCCTTGCGCACGTGCTTTACGAGCCGGGCGGAACGCTAAGTCATGTTTACTTTCCAACCACCGCAATCGTTTCGCTCCTTTATGTGATGCGGAATGGCGAATCGGCCGAGATCGCGGTCGTGGGTAACGACGGCGTCGTCGGCGTCTCCCTGTTTATGGGTGGCGATTCCACTTCCAGTCGCGCGTTGGTTCAAAGTGCTGGGGGCGCCTACCGGCTGACGGCGCGGTTGATGAAGGAAGAATTCGATCGAGGCGGCCCGGTGCTTCACCTGTTCCTGCGCTATACGCAAGCACTGATCACGCAGATGGTTCAAACGGCGGCATGTAACAAGCACCATTCGCTCGACCAGCAACTGTGTCGCTGGCTGCTGCTGAGCTTGGATCGTCTTCAAGGCACGGAAATGGTGATGACGCAGGCTCTGATCGCTCATATGCTCGGCGTGCCTCTTAATGGCGCGACCGACGGTGCACTAAAACTACAGACGGCCGGTCTCATTGATTACACACAGGGCAGGATTCGGGTGCTCGACCGCGCAGGCCTGGAGAAGCGCACTTGCGAGTGCTATGCCGTGGTCAAGAAGGAGTACGACCGACTGCTACCGCGGCAATTAGCCGCGTAGAGCATATTCAACGCGTGATTTTAAAACGGAGTGCGGCAGGAAACTTAGAAGGCCGGCGGGAAGGGATTGTTACCACCAGTCGTTGTCGGGAAAGAGCTGCCGCACTCCTAAAACTGATTTACCAAGTTGATCGATAAACTCCCTCGTTGATCATCACTACCACACGTTCTTCCGGTAGGTGTCCTCCTGATGCGTCCTGAGCCATATCAATCTTGATGGTTAAACCTTGGGCACGTACGGCCAAGGTCTGAATGACCGCCAAACGATGTCGTAGCTGCAGTGAGTCTTGTTCCGTTGAATGTGGAGCCGCAGCTACGGAGTGTGTTACCCGGTTGCTCTGATCGCCGGCATTCGCCAAATGACCCATCTTGAACAAAGCCTCCAAGTGAAGCGAGGCGATTAGGTCGACTTGAGCGCGAGCATCTGTGATCATGGCCTTCCTTGGATATGCGAGGTCTTGTAAGTTATCTATACAGCGACGTTTCGTCTGTACGCTACGCCGCTTATGTCAACTTACTTTTGGTCAGAGCGCTCTCTTCCCGAAGATCTTGTTTCTGAGCAGCATTTGCACGGACTCCGATGACTCGAAACTGGTCAGTGCGGTGATTAATTTGGGGCGCAGTTTCAATCTCCAGGTCATCGCGGAGGGAGTGGAAACGCG
>DATHKV010000079.1:0-31104 GCA_035488895.1 Steroidobacteraceae bacterium | reverse complement strand
GCGCACGTTGATCGCTGCTGGCGAGCGCAAGAGCCTTGCGGCCGCAAACTTCCGCCTGATGCGCGTCGCCCTCCACCAAGCGAATTCTCCCCAACTCGATCCACAGCAAGGGATTACTGGGCTCGATGCGCAGCGCCCGGTCGAGAGTCGATGAGGCGCCGAGCAGGTCGCCGCGTCCCTGGAGGGTGTGAGCCTGCGCCACCAACGACTGGGTGGCCGGCGAGAGCCTGAATTCGCGCGGCGCCGGTGCCGGACGCGGCACTTCCGCAGGCAGCTCCGGGGTCGGCGCATTGGGTGAGGCAGGCGGCGGGCGCGTGGAGACTTCGGGGCCAGGTGAAGTGCGCAACGAAGAGGGGCAGCCCGCCAGCATCAAGGCGACGAGCGGCGCCATGAAGGCGGTCAGTGAACGATACGGTCGAACCATGACTTGATCTTGTCACCGACGCGGGGCGGTTGCGCGGGATTGCAGCGAGGATTGCGGGGCAGCACGGTATTTTTGCGCACACCGATGACCACGGCGGAGGGGCTGCAGGCAGGCGTGGTCTCGAGTCCATCATCGAAGCCGATCCATCGGTCCTCCGCGGAATCCGGGGCGATGGGCTCAAACGAGACCGGCTTGAGACCGGCCATGGTGTCGGCCCAGACCGGCAGCGCACCGGCGGCGCCCGTCAATCCGGTGACTCGGTTGTCGTCGTAGCCCACCCAGACCACGGACAGGTAGCTCCCGGTAAACCCGGCGAACCAGCTGTCTCGGGTGTCGGAGGAGGTGCCGGTCTTGCCTGCGATCACCAACCCTCGCGGCAAACGGGCCGCGGCATCGCGCGCCGTGCCGTGGGTGGGTACCAACATCAGCATGCGAACCAATTGGTATACGGCAGCCGGCGGCGCCGCCGGTTCGACTTGGACCTTGAACTGCCTGAGCGGCCGCCCCTGCTCGTCCAGTACGGCGCGCACCGCGCGCGGCCGGGCACGAAAGCCGCCATTCGCCAGCGAGGTATACACCTGCACCACCTCGAGCGGCGTCATCTCCACGGTACCGAGCAGCATCGAAGGATTGAGCGCCGTTGCGGATTCGAGCCCCAAGCTTTGCAGCGTGTCCGCCACCTTGGACAAACCCAAATCCATGCCGAGTTTGACGGTGGCCAGATTCAACGACTCCGCCAGCGCCTTGGCCAAAGTGACGGAGCCGTTCACGTTGTGCTCGAAATTCTGCGGCGCCCAGATGCTGCCGTCCGGCAGCTTCATTTCGATGGGCGCATCCTCGATCAGGCTGGCCGCGGTGTAGCGGCCGCTCTCGAGCGCCGTCAAGTACACCGCCGGTTTCACCAGTGAACCGATGGGCCGGCGCGCATCGAGGGCCCGATTGAAGGTGCCGGCGGTGTCGGTCTCGCGCCCGCCGATCACCGCGACGACATCGCCGCTATTGGGCTCGGCCACGATCACCGCACCTTGCAAGTGCCCGCCGCGAGCCGCCGCCTTCGCATCCAGGCGCTGCAGATTGCGCGTCAGTGCGCGCTCCGCGGCAGCTTGGGCGCGCGGATCGAGGCTGGTGTACACCGACAATCCGGCCGCCGCCAGATCAGCCTCGGCGTAGTCGCGCTTCAAATGCCGCCGCACCAGATCGATGTAGGCCGGCACGTAGCTGCCTCCTCCCGGACGCAGACCCAGCGGCGCCGCGGCCGCGCGCTGCGCGGCGTTGGCCTCGATCAGGTGTGTGTCGGCAAATTGCTTGAGCACCAGGTTGCGCCGCGCGAGCGCGCGATCGGGATGTCTGCGCGGATCGTAGTACGAGGGACCCTTGACCAGGCCGATCAACAGCGCCAGTTCGCCGGCGTCGAGTTCGCCCAAGGGCTTGGCGAAATAAAATTCACTGCCGAGCCCAAAGCCGTGGATGGCGCGTTCGCCATCCTGGCCCAGGAAGACCTCATTGAGGTAGGCCACCAGGATCTCGTCCTTGGAATAGTGCGCTTCGAGCCGCAGCGCCATGATCGCCTCGGTGGCCTTGCGGTCGAATGTCTGCGCGTCGGTGAGGAAGTAATTCTTCACCAGTTGCTGCGTGAGCGTACTGCCGCCCTGTACCACCCGGCCGGCGCGCAGGTTGGCCCAGACGGCACGCAGCACGCCGAGCGTGTCGACGCCGTGATGTTCGTCGAAACGCCGATCCTCGATCAGCTTGATGCCTTTGCGCAGCAGCGCAGGAACTTCTTCCGGCGACACGACCAGGCGATCTTCGCCGTGAATGGGAAAGACGCTGCCGATCACCGGGGGGTCCAGGCGGAACACCGGCAGGTCCGCACCATTTATTTGACGCATGCTGGTGACCGAGGATGCGTCGGCGTGGATGGACACCAACTGGGCATCGCGTTGTTCGTCGATGAAGCGCACCCGCCGGGTCTGAATGTCGAAGGCATTGCCGACCCGACGATACAGACCGGGGCCGGCGGCCGGATCGCCGCGCCGATAGTGCACGCGGCGCAATTCCTCTTCGAGATCGTCCGCCGAGATGGGCGCACCGGCATACAGCTCGAGCGGTGCCGCGTAGACATGCGCCGGCACGGACCAATGGCGACCCTGGAATTGTTGAGTCACCACGCGATCCAAATGCATGATCCACGCCGCCGCAGCCACCGCAACGGTGGCGAGGGCCACGAAGATCATAATAAAAATTTTGCGCCACAGGCGCCGGCGGGATCGGGCCACTAGCCTGAACTATTCATGATGATCGGTTCACGCGCAAGGTTGGATTGGACCACGGGAATGAGAACATTTTTCAATCGGTGCATCCGGCCCAAATATCTATTGTATTCAGAACGCGATGCCTATGTGGCGTCTATTCGAACAGCGGCTCGACTCCCGGATCTCGCGCAATTCCGTCGTACAAATTGAAGCCTCGATCCAGCCAATCGCGCAGTGAATCGTCGCGCTCGAGCAGCGGCAGCGTACCCACGGCGGCCGCCCAATAAAATCCGCCGAGCGCGATGTAGTCGGCGAAATTGGGGGTTGCGCCCCCGAGGAAGGGAAATTTTTGCAGGTGTGCGCGCAGCGGCGCCAGCGAGGCGCGAATTGCCGGCAGGTGAGCCGCGCGATCCGCCGTAAAGGCCTCGAGCGTTTTGCCCTTCATGCCCTTCTCCCGGCTCTCGCGAAAGTAGGGGCGATCCACGGCATGAGCGGCGTCGTGCACATCCTTGACGTAGACCCTGAACATCTTGCGCATCACTTCGTTCATGAACCACGCGTCCATGAGTCTCACGAGTGCATGCTCGGCAGGCGTGTTGAACAAAAGCGGTTGCTGGGGAAATGCCCGATCCAGATATTCGGCGATGTCCCAGCTTTCCGCGAGCGCCGTATCCCCATGTTCCAAAATCGGTACGGTCTTGAATTTGCCGCCAAAAATGCGTGGAATCTCGATAAATCCCAGATACTTGGTCTCGAAAGGGATGCCCTTGTGAGCCAACGCATAGCGGATACGCCAGACGAAGGGACTCGCCGAGCGGCCGTTCTCGAGTGCGAGTTCGTAGAGGCAGAGCGGATTGGGTTTCGGTTGCATGTGTTTTCCTCGGCAGCGCGCAAGCCTATAACATGAAGCCGTGACGTACTTCAATTCAGACGACGAAATTGCCGCGATTGGCGTGGGCCTCCTCGACCTGTCGCTGCCCAAGCCTCGCTGGACGCATGCGGCGCACTTTGCCGCGGCACTGTGGCTGATCTCGTGCCGCAAGGATCTGGACGCATCGCGAGACATGCCGGGCTTTATCCGCGCATACAACGAAGCCACGGGCGTGGCCAACACGGATACCGAGGGCTATCACGAGACCATCACTCAGGCCTCGCTGCGTGCCGCCCGCAACTTTCTGCAGCAGGATCCGGCGCGCACGTTGTCCGCCACCTGCAACGCCCTGATGGCTTCGCCGCTGGGCAAGTCTGATTGGCTGCTGGTCTATTGGACACGCGCCCGGTTGCTTTCCGTGGAAGCGCGCCGCTGCTGGGTGGATCCTGACTTGAAGGCGCTGCCGTTTTAGGACGGGCTCCTAGGCGAAGGACGGCAGATCTGTGCCGCTCGAACCAATTTTTGCTTCGTCAAATCGGTGCGGCAGCGTCGTCAGCATCTTCGATCGCAACACGTCGCGGCCCCCCGCGTCCCCAGCTCTGAACCGCAGCTCCAGCGTGATTGAGCTGGGATCGATCTTGGTCAGGAAGCAGCCGACCACAGCCGGCTCACCGGCAATTTCAGACGCCACGCTGAGCGCCAATTGCCGGGCGGCCTCGACGTCGGCATCGCGGCTCAATCGAATGGTGATGGCGATCGGCCAGGGCGCGTACGTCGTGTTCAGATTGATCGTGACTTGGCTGGCGGCGATGGCGTTGGGTAAGACGACGAAGTGTCCATCCGGCGCGCGCAGCGTGGTGTAGCCCAAAGAAATCAACTCCACCACGCCGATGTCCGTGCCCGTCGGCGCGGTAACTTGCAACGTATCGCCCAGGCGAAACGGGCGATAGATCGCGATGGATATGCCCGCCACCAGATTGCCGAGCGTGCTTTGCGCGGCGAGGCCGATGACCACCGACACCACACCCGCGCCGGCCAGCAGAGCCGTACCCATGGATCGGAGCACCGGAATGAGGTGTGCATAAAGAATCAGCACGACGACCCAGATCAGGACGCTGCCGAATTGCTGCAGAAAACTGATCGTGGTGCGGTCCATGTGCCCCGAGCGGGTCATCGAGGCATGCACGGCCGCCCGAAACAATCGCGACACGAGCAGCGCCAGCAGCACAAACACAACCAGATAGATGAGCGCGCCCCACAAAGAATCTGGTTTTAGAAAAGTCAGAACATCGTGCTCGCCAAGCTTGACGTCCTTGATGACGTCGGCATCGAGCATCAGGAAATCCGCTGCGTCGGCTGCATGGATTCATCGCAGTCTTCCATGCGCAGGCATGCACATTGAAAGCTGTCGTTGAGAATCGATTTCATCTGAGTGAGGCGCTCCATTTGCTCATCGAGCTCAGTAAGCTTTTTGCTCGCCAGCGCGCGCCACCGCTCGGCGGGGGTCGTGGTCACCGGGTAGCCGCTGAGAAAAGTCCGGGTTTCCTTTACGGTGAAGCCTGCATCCAATGCCAGCAGAATGATTCGAATCCTGCCGAGCACTTTTGAATCGTAGACCCGCCGCTTCGAGACCCGCGAAGGCGGCGGCAGTAGGCCGGCTTTTTCGTAGTAGCGCAGCGCCGAGGTCGAAAGCCCGGCGCGCCGCGCCACCTCGCCAATTAATAGTCCCATGAGCATCTCCGAAAATAACGCGTTTGACTTGGATCGCACTTCAACTCGAAGTGCTCCCAGCTCGCAATTGGAGGACCGATCGTGATGAAATCAGTTCCATATCTTGCCGCTTTCATATTTCAGTACCAGCCATGTCCCTGTGCTATCCATGTCAGCGCACGCTGACATGAATGCATGCTTACACGTCGGTGTTAAGCGACTCGATCTCATCCGGAAGCGCAGGGAGTGTCTTCATCGAATTGATCCGCGGCACTGCGCGCGGAATTAGAAGAGTGGATCGCTTCGTCTTGGCACGGAACCTGCTTCGTACATCAGGCTATGCCGTATCGCATTATTCAAATGAGCATCAGCGCGCTTCGCAGGTCTCCGACGGCAAGCGCGTGCCGCTGCTGGCCTCTCGCGGCAATCTATTGCCGTTCGACCGTAATCCATCACCTCATAGGATAGCCCCATGTCACCACTCGCAATTCCCTCTGCTGTCACGGCCACGCTTCCGGCGGCGAATATTCATCCGCACGGGCATGGTCATAAGAAAGGAACGCCGCTGGATCCCACCCCGTCCCCCGGTTCAACCAGCAACACGTCCGCACCCGTGGGCTCAACGCAGAGTTTGTTCAGCCGCCTGTTCAGTTCGCTGCAGCAACTCATCGGCGCGCGACCGGCATCGGCCGCTGCCGGCCCTGCGATGGGCGCAAGTGCTGCGGCGGGAACCACAGCAGCCACGGCCGCCAAGATCAATGTAATGGCGTGATCCGCGTCATTGCGGTGCAGCAGCGTCGTCCTACGGCGTGCGAGCTTGGCGCGCGCGGCGCCAGCTGACGGCCAGAAGCAGCACGCAGGCCGCCAGACACAGATAGGCAAAGAGATTGCCCACCGCCACATAAACCGTGTGCCCGCCCGCCATTCTGGGTACCGTGACCATGAGCCCATCCGCGGCTCGCGGATGGCGGTAAGGATCATCGGCATAGGTTTTTGCCGTGACGCGGCCGTTAGGGTCAATCAGTGCCGAGACACCGGAATTGACCGCGCGCACCATGCTGACGCGCAGCTCCACGCTGGCGAATACCGCAAGGGCCAGATGTTCCCAGGGCTCCGTGTCGGCGCCAAACCAGGAATCGCTGGTCAGATTAACCAGCAAATTCGGGTGCAGCTGACCCACGCCGCGCACAAAACCCTGCAGGAGGTCCTCGTAGCAAATCAGCGGCCCTAAACGCCAATCGCTGCCGTCCGGTGCTTGCAGCGTGATCACGCCGGGACCCGCGCCCGCGGTAAATCGTCCGGCGCCGGCCGGCAGAAGTTTGCGCAGCCATGGAAACGTCTCGATGCCGGGAACGTACTCGCCGAAGGCGAGCAGACGGACCTTGTCGTAACGGCCGGCAACTTTGCCATTCCGATCGAGCAGAACGGCCGAGTTGAACGCATCCTCGCGCGCGGCATCGTACATCTCCGCCCCGATCATGGTCGGAATGCTGAAGCCGCGGCGAATCATCGCCAGCGACTCCGCGGGGAAATCGGCGCTGAACTCGCGCGGCACGGCGACCGGATAGCTGCCTTCGCTCCACACGAGCAACTGCGCGCCCTGGCTTTCCAGCCTGCGCGATTGTTCTTGCAACGCCGTCAGCTGGCGCAGCGCCTCATCGCGCGAAAATTCACCGTCGATGGTGTACGCAAAATTCGGCTGCACCAGCCCGACTTTGAGTTGCGGCGCATGCGCGACGAGCTCATCCGTCTGGTGCATGCGCACCGCCCCGAAAATGAGCGCCGCAGCCAGCAATCCGGCGGCGGTGAGCGCCGGGATGCGCGCGGAACGCGCATTTGACGCCAGGTCGTACAGGGCGCCGTTCACCATCATCAGCAAGGCGGTGACGCCCAGCGGTCCGGTCAGTTCGCTGATCTGGATGACCAGCGGGTTCCAGGCCTGACTGATCCACTGGCCGCACGGAAACAGCTGCGGCACGAGTAGTTCGCCGCTCACCATGCCGATGGGGGCGAGCAGAGTCATCGGCAGCGGTAGGCGACGGCGAATGGCGCAAACAACGGCCGCGAACAACAAGAAGATAATGGCGCGGGTCGCGCAGAAAAGCAGGAAGACCAGCGCCGCGCCGATCCAGGGAAAATCAGCGAAGCGGCGCATCACATCGATCAGCCAGTAGAATCCACCTGCGGTCTCGATGAGTCCGGCCCACCAACCCAGGAACAGGGCGCTTCGATAGCTTCCCGCACGCTCAATGGCCACGAGCATCGGGACGGCGGCAATCCAGGCGAGAGGGGAAAAATCAAAGGGCGTTACGGCCAGAAACCATAGACAACCGCTTAAAGTGCTTAAGCCCAGCGCGCCATAAAAATTCAAGTTTCGCATTCGACCTTTTGTTAACAGCAGTTCGCGGCCGCCCGGCATCTCGGGTATTCTGACGCCCAATCATGCAAGAAAGATACGAACCCGCCGCTATTGAAGCGGAGGCACAGCATTATTGGGACCAACAGCATAGCTTCGAGGCCAAGGAAGACGACAGCCGCGCGAAGTATTATTGCTTGTGCATGTTTCCCTACCCAAGCGGCCGCTTGCACATGGGACACGTGCGCAATTACACCATAGGCGATGCGTTGACGCGATTCATGCGCATGCACGGGCGCAATGTATTGCAGCCCATGGGCTGGGACGCCTTCGGCTTGCCGGCCGAAAATGCGGCCATCGCCAACGGCGTGCCGCCCGCGAAGTGGACCTTCGACAACATCGCGCACATGAAGGCGCAGTTCAAATCCTTGGGATATGGGCTCGATTGGAAGCGGGAACTCACGACCTGCCGGCCCGAATACTATCGCTGGAACCAATGGCTCTTCTTGCGCATGTTGGAAAAGGGCATCGCGTATCAAAAAACCGGCATCGTCAACTGGGATCCGGTCGATAAGACCGTGCTGGCGAACGAGCAGGTCATCGACGGCAAAGGCTGGCGCACCGGCGCGATCATCGAAAAACGCGAAATTCCCATGTACTACCTGAAGATCACGGCGTATGCCGAAGATCTGCTCGATGAATTGAACAGCATGCCGGATTGGCCTGAACGTGTGCGCGTCATGCAGGCGAACTGGATCGGCCGCAGTGAAGGCGTGCGGCTCGGCTTTCCGCACAAAATCGGCGAGGGCGGCGTGCTATGGGTATTCACCACCCGCGCCGACACTCTGATGGGGGCGACGTTTTGCGCCGTGGCGGCGGAGCATCCGCTGGCCGAGTTTGCCGCGCACGACAATCCGAAGCTGGCTGCATTCATCGAAGAATGCAAGCGCGGACCGGCGCTCGAAGCCGAGCTTGCCACGCAGGAAAAAAAGGGCGTGGCGACCGGCCTGTATGTTCAGCACCCCATCAGCGGCGAACCCATCCCGGTTTGGGTCGGAAACTACGTGTTGATGAGCTATGGCGACGGCGCCGTCATGGGCGTGCCGGCGCATGATGAGCGTGACTTTGAATTTGCCAAAAAATATACATTGCCGATCAAACCGGTCATCGAGTACCAAGGTCGCTCATATTCCTTGGCGGCGTGGGAGCCCTGGTATTCCGATCATGGCCGCTGCGTGAATTCCGGTCCGTATGACGGGCTCGAGTATCAAGCCGCCGTCGATGCCGTGGCCAGAGATTTGCAGGCCAAGGACTTGGGCGAAAAGCGCACAACCTGGCGGTTGCGCGACTGGGGAATTTCACGGCAACGCTACTGGGGCTGTCCGATTCCCATCATCCACTGCAGGAGCTGCGGCGCGGTGCCGGTGCCGGATGAGCAATTGCCCGTGGTGCTGCCCACAGACCTGGTGCCTGACGGCAGCGGCAATCCGCTGTTGAAAGACGAGCGCTTTCTCAATGTGAAATGTCCAAAGTGCGGCGCCGATGCGCGCCGCGAGACGGACACCATGGACACGTTCGTGGACTCGTCCTGGTATTTCCTGCGATTTGCCTGCGCCGACAATGATCAGGCCATGCTGGATTACCGGGTTCAATATTGGCTGCCGGTCGATCAGTACATTGGGGGCATCGAACACGCCATCCTGCACTTGCTGTATGCGCGTTTCTGGACGCGCTTTTTGCGGGAGATGGGGGCGGTTTCATTCAAGGAGCCCTTTGCGCGCCTGTTCACCCAGGGCATGGTCCTGAACGAGGTGTTCTTCCGCAAGACGGACTCGGGGCGGGTGCAGTACTTCAATCCAGTCGACGTCACGGTCACGGCCGATAAAAATGGCAAGGGCGGCGTCGCTGTGCTCAAGGCCGACGGCACGGAAGTCGAATCGGGCGGCGTGGTCACGATGTCCAAGTCCAAGAACAACGGCGTGGATCCGCAGGTGCTGGTGGACGAATTCGGCGCCGACACCGCACGGCTGTTCATCATGTTTGCCGCCCCGCCCGAACAAACACTCGAATGGTCCGATGAAGGCGTGCACGGAGCATTTCGCTTCATCAAACGGCTGTGGAAAGCCGTGCACGACCACGTAACTTCCGGTCCCGCCGCACCGCTCGATAAGCCGGCGTTGACAGAGCCGCAACGCGCCCTTCGCCGGCATTCCCACCAGACCCTTGCGAAGGTCACCGATGATATTGGCCGCCGTCGCACGTTCAATACCGCGATCGCCGCGGTCATGGAACTGTTGAATGCCGTGGCCAAGCATCCGCAGACCGCGGCGCAGGATCGCAGTGTCGTGCACGAGGCGTTGGAAATCGCCGTGCTTACGCTCTCTCCCATCATTCCGCACGTCACGCACGCGCTGTGGCGTGAGTTGGGTCATGTCGCCGCGCTGATCGACGAGCCTTGGCGGCAGATCGACGCCGGGGCATTGCAATCAGCCGACGTGCAGATCGTGGTGCAGGTGAACGGCAAGTTGCGCGCGCATATCACCGTGGCCGTGGGGGCCGATGAAGCTGCGGTCCGCGCCGCCGCGCTGGCTGATGCCAACGTCCAGAAGTTCGTTGGCTCCTCGGCGGTTCGCAAAGTGATCATCGTTCCCGGCAAGCTCGTGAACATCGTGGTGTAATGCCCCGTGGCCAGCTCGAGAATTTTCGTCATCGTCGGCGCCTGCGCCCTGAGCGCGTGCGGCTTTCGCCTGGCCGGCAGCGATCCGCTGCCTTCGGTCATGGCGCGGCCCTTTTTGTCGTTGAAGGATCCCTACACGGACTTCTCGCGCGAGTTCGAACACCAGCTCAAGTCCGCGGGCGCGGCGCTGCAGCTCAAGAGCGAGGGTTCGACGGCCACGGTGGAGGTCACCAAGGATCTGGTTGAGCAACGGACACTCGCGGTCTCGGCGAAAAACATCCCCACGGAATATGAGCTCACCTACACCGTGACATTCGGCGTGCGCGCAGCGGCCAAAGAACTGCTCGCGCCGCAGACGATCAGTCTTTCGAAGGATTTCAGTTTCGACGAGACTCTGCAGCTTGCGAAAGAACACGAGGCGGATATCCTGCGCCAGCAGATGGCGCGGGACTTGGTTTCCATCGCAATGCGCAGACTAACGAGCCTGAAGTAACGCTTAGGTGCACTCCCGTGCTCTTGGTCAACGCCATTGATCGGCTGGGTTTGCAAGTACTGCTGGATCGCTATGGCTTGTCCTTGCAGCTGGTGGCGCCCGAGGAGATTATTCCCGGCTCCTATTGGGGCGAGCGCGAAGCTGGGCTCCAGGGTTCAAGAATTTATGCGCGCCTGGACACACCCGTTCATTCGGTGCTGCACGAGAGTGCCCACTTCATTTGCATGACGCCTGAACGGCGCGCGGGACTGGATACCGACGCAGGCGGAGATCATGCGGAAGAAAACGCGGTTTGCTACCTGCAGATCATTTTGGCCGGCTCGCTGCCGAATGTGGGCCGAGAGCGAATGTGCGGCGACATGGATGCGTGGGGCTACACCTTCAGATTGGGGAGCGCGGCGCAATGGTTTGCGCGCGACGCCGATGATGCGCGCGATTGGTTGATCAAACACGGCCTGCTCGACTCGCAGGGCCGCCCCACGTATGCCTGCCGATAGTGCCGATAGCGCCGACAGCGCCGACAGCGTGTCGCGCCGCACCGCGCTCGCCGGCTTGACCGCATTGTTCTTGGAGGGCTGCTCACGATTGGGGTTTTTTGCGGCCAATGCGCCGGCAGTTTTTGGGTCGTACAAGCGCCATGCCAATATCGCGTATGGGCCGGAACCCCAGCATCGTCTGGATGTGTATGTGCCGGACACGGCCGCTGCCTCCCGGCCGGTGGTTGTGTTCTGGCACGGTGGGCGTTGGCGGGAAGGCGACAAGGCCGACTATCGCTTTGTGGGCGCCGCGCTGGCCGAATGCGGCTATGTCGCCGTGGTTGCGAATTATCGCCACTATCCGCAGGTAAAAATGCCGGGATTCATGGACGACGCGGCTCGGGCGGCATTGTGGGCCGGGGCGCATGCAGGTGAGTTTGGCGGCGCCCGCGAGCGCTTGTACCTCATGGGGCACTCCGCCGGTGCGCAGCTGGCCGCGCTGGTGACCCTGGATCCCCGGTATTTCGCAGCTTATGGCGGCGCGGCGCCGCACATCGCGGGCGTGATCGGCTTGTCGGGGCCCTACGATTTTCTGCCGCTGCTCGAAGCGGATGTCCAGGACATGTTTGGACCGCCCGAGCTGTATGCGCAATCGCAACCCATCAACTACGTGCGCGCCGATGCGCCGCCCGTGCTGCTAATTCACGGGCTCAAAGACGAGACGGTGCGCCCGAAGAATTCGATCAACCTTGCCGCGGCCCTCGGCGCCGTGGGCGTGCCGGTGACCTTGAAGCTTTATCCCAAGCTCTCGCATTCCGACACCGTCGCGGCAATGACCACGCTGCTGCGCGGCAGGGCGCCGACGCTCGCCGACATCAAGGGCTTCGTCGACGTGCGCGCCGCTTAGTTACTTGGCTGCGGCCGGCGCCGCCATGGCGTACACCTTGCCGAAGCGGTTTGCGAGAAAGGCCTTCAATCCGATCTCTTCCTGGCGAATGAGCCCGGACTGGGCAATCTCGCCGGCACTCAACATGTCGAGCACGGCGCAAATTCCGCCCGCCGTGGTGATCTGAATGGCGCTGCGCACCCGGCCGCCCATCGGTGCCGCATAGATCTTATTGGCATAGGTCTCTTGCATCAGCTGGCCCGCGCGCATGCCGCTCACCGTGACAAATACGATGACCACGTCTTGCAGGGTGATCGGCACTGCGTTTTCGAGAATGTCCTTCAGGAGCTCGCGGCGGTCGCGCAGCCGCAAATCATTCAGCAGCGCCTTCATGATGGCGGCATGGCCGGGATAACGAATGGTGCGATAGTTCAAATTGCGCACTTTGCCCGCCAGGGTTTCACACAGCGTGCCCAGGCCGCCGGAGGTGTTGAATGCCTCGTACAAGATTCCATCGAGCGAGAATTCTTCCAGTTCTTCGAGCGGCTGCGTTTCGCGCAGCTGGCCGTTGACGATGGCTTCGCACGGTTCGCAGTACTCGTTGATGACGCCGTCGGTGCTCCAGGTCAAATTGTAGTTCAGCGCATTGGACGGGAATTCCGGCAACGCGCCGACGCGCATGCGAACGTCATTCAGCGTATCGAAACGCGATGCCAGGTCGGAGGCGACGATGGTGATGAATCCGGGCGCCAAACCGCATTGCGGGATGAACGCCGTGCGCGCGCCTACGCTGAGCTGCTTGACCGCGCGGGTGCTGGCGACATCCTCGGTCAAATCCAGGTAGTGGGCGCCGCCCGCCTTGGCAGCCTCGGCGATCAGGCGCGTGGCGTGATAGGGCGCCGCCGAGAGCACCGCAAATTTTCCCGATAGCAATTTGCGCAAGGCATCGCCTTGCGTGATATCCATTGCCGCTTTTTTGACCGGGGCGGAGGTCTCGAGCCGATCCAGTTGCTGTTGCGAGCGATCGACAACGGTCACGGCGTAGTCGCCGGAGCTGCCCAAAAACTCCGCAATCATCGAGCCGATCTTGCCTGCGCCTACTACAACGATGTCTTTCATGTCGCCTCCGAAGGGGCGCGTATTCTCAACTGTGCACTTGGCAAATGGTAGGGTCGATTTAGGCGTATTTAAGGTGTAAACTAGTCATTACGCAGGGCAAAAACGACGATTCGCCATGGACTCCATCGATGAAAAGCTGCTCTTCGCGCTGAGAGAAAACGGCCGCGCCTCCACCGCCCTGCTGGCTCGACTGGTGGGGCGCTCGCGCACCAGCGTGCAAAGCCGGATCGAAAGACTAGAGAAGCAGGGAATCATCACCGGCTACGGCGTCCGGCTCGCTCCGGAACTAGGGATAGGCGCCGTCCGAGCCCATGTCATGATCAAGGTCGGCCCCAAAGAGGCGCGGGCGGTTACCGCGGCGCTGCGTGAAATATCGCAGGTGCGGCTGCTGCACTCGGTGAGCGGCGAGGCGGACCTGATTGCCGTCGCCGCAGCTGCCTCCGTCGCCGAAATGGATCAGGTCATCGATCGAATCGGTGCGCTGGACGGCGTCGAGCGGACGACGTCATCCATCATTCTGTCGACGAAATTCGAGCGGTGAGAGATTTGCCGAAGTGAGCAACGCGCCCAACGGTACTCGCAAGCGATCACTTCACGTCTTGCTGCCGACCATGGGAAGCGCCGGCGACGTGCACCCATTCATCGCGCTCGGCATGGAGCTCAAGGCCCGGGGCCATCTCGCGACGATATTGACGAATCCCATCTTTCAAGAGCTCATTGAAGCGCAGGGCCTCGGCTTTCTGGCCGTGGGCACGGCCAAGGAAGCCAATGCGGCAATTGCAAATCCGGAGCTATGGCACTTACGCAAAGGATTCAGTGTCATTGCGCAGGTTATCGTGCCGGCCATCGCGGATGTCTTTTCGTTGATTGAGCGGCACGCGGATGCAAGCACCGTGGTGGCTTTCTCGAGCTTGGCTTTCGGCGCCCGGCTTGCACAGGAGAAGCTCGGTGTGCCGAGCGCCTCGGTGCATCTGCAGCCGAGCGTGATCCGCACGTTTGCCGATCAGGGCATGATGGGCAATGTCCGGCTGTCGGCGTCGCGTCCGATGTGGTTCAAGCGGGGTTTGTTTCGCCTGATCGATGCTTTGATCTTGGACCGCCGGCTCAAGGGTCCATTGAACGATCTGCGCCGCCGCCTTGGGATGCGGCCGGTGGATCGGGTCATGCATCGCTGGATGCATTCGCCGCAGTTGGTGATCGCATTTTTTCCAGAATGGTTCGCGGCTCCGCAGCCTGACTGGCCTGCCAACACGCACGCCGTGGGATTTCCGCTGTGGGACTCGGACGGGGAGGCGGCGCCGTTGGCCGACGCCGAAGAATTTCTGGCCGCGGGCGAAGCGCCCATCATCTTCACTCCGGGTTCCGCGGGTTCCACGATGCAGCGATTTTTCAGAGAATCCGTCAAGGCGGCGCAGCAATTGGGAATGCGCGCCATGTTGGTGACCAATTATCCGGAGCAGGTACCGGCAAGGCTTCCCCCCAGCATCCGGGTCTTCGGCTATCTGCCGTTCAGCCAGGTGTTGCCGCGTGCTGCATTGCTGGTGTATCACGGTGGGGTGGGCACTCTGGCACAGGGCATCAAGGCGGGTATTCCGCATCTGGTGGTGCCGCATGGCTATGATCAATTCGATAGCGGTTGGCGCATCGGACAACTCGGATTGGGGTCCGGTATTCCCGAGACCCGTTATCGAGCAGGGCGCGTAGTTCGTGCCGTCGAGAGTATTCTCGCCGATGCGGCCGCTCCGCAGCGCCGCGTCGCGTACGCGGCACGGATCGATTCACAAGTTGCGGTTGCGCGCGCGTGCACTTTGATCGAGAGTTTGGCAGCTAAACCATGAGCTCCGAGATCTTCATCTTCGCCCGCTTTCACGCCAAGGAAGGACTGCAGCAGGCAGTCGCCGAGACTATTCGCGAAGTCCTGGGGCCAACCCGGCAAGAATCCGGCTGCCTCTCCATTCACGCCTACAGCGCAACCCAAGACCCGCGACTCTGGTACGTCCATTCGCACTGGAAGGATGAAACCGCATTCGACCGTCACGTCCAGTTGCCACACACCGTGCGATTTGTGGAAAAGGTGCAAGCCTTGATCGATCATCCGCTGGACGTCGCCCGCACATCGAGATTCGTATGACACGAGCCCGCAAGATTGTCTTATGGACAGCAGTCGCTGCTCTCGTGCTGGGTGGGTCCGCCGCCGTTCTCCCGTCGCTGGTATCGACAGGACACGCCGACAACGCAGGCGCTGTCTCCATCAAGGAGACCAGCGACTACCAAAATCCAGTCCTTCTCAAGAAGGCGTGGGCGCTGCCCGTGGCGGCAACCTACCAGGCCGGCATCGAATTTCAGCGAAACGGCAGCGTCTGCGGCCCGACCAGCCTGGCCAATGTACTGCACTCGATCAAGCAACCCGGAAACCAAGAGAGTGTCCTGCAGGGCACGAACTTTTTCATCGTGCTGGGCTATTTGCCCGAGGGGCTCACTCTCGACCAGCTCGCCGATATCGCGCGACAGAAGCTGCAGAGAAAAGTCACTGTACTGCGCGATTTGGATTTGGCCGCTTTCCGTGAGCAACTGCGCCACGTAAATGATCCAGCTCGCCGCTATGTCATCAACTTCTCCCGCGGCCCTTTATTTGGGACGGGCGGCGGCCATCATTCACCCATTGCCGGATATCTCGACCAGGAAGACTTGGTGCTCATCCTCGACGTCAACAAGAAATACGGCCCATGGCTGGTCAAGCCGGAACGACTTTACGAAGCGATGAACACCATCGACACCACGGCCCAGAAAAAGCGCGGGTTGTTGCTGATCGAGTGATGTCAAATGGTGCGAGGGTATACTGAGTCATGATCAATCTCTTATTGCGCGTCTTCGCAGGGATGCTGATCGCCCTGGGCGCCCTGTGGTCGCTGCAGGGAGCCGGCGTGGTGCACGTCAAGCCGATATTGTGCGTGGCGGATTGCACCGAGTTACAAGGCGCTTCTGGTCAATGGCTGGCGACGGGGATCGGCACTATCGCGCTTGGCTTGGTACTTTGGTATTTGGCCGGCCGCCGAATCAAGAAAATGCGAGCCGCGTCCAAGTAGTCGACGACGCAGGTTAATAAATCGCCCAGGTTTAGTTAATGTTCCAGCGTCTAAACTGGGCTAAGGTGGATCTTGGACCATTAGCGGCCAGTATGTAGTGGCGCCGTCTAGCGACTCAATGCTTGAGGTTTCAAGTCATGAAATGCGCGTCCAGACTTCTGATTGCGCTCTTAATCGCAGGGTGTTCAACGCAGCATTCGGCTCTGAATCCGAGTCCCGACAGTTCTTCGGTCATTTACGCGATCCCTCAATCGCAAGCTTTTGCGATCGCGCGCGGCGCGATTCAGTCGGCGGCCCCACGCTGTGGAGCAGACTACCTACACGTCGACAAAATTAGCCGCGGGGACGGACTTCGAGGCTATGAGGCAGACTATAGCAGCTGGATCTACCGCTTCTATGTCCCGCGGCGTCTGTACGTCGTCCCGGCAGTTGGCATCGCAGAAAATGGCCAGCAGATAGATGGTTTCCGCTTCGAGTTAACCTACTACTACTATCGAGGGCTGCGGGCTGTGAACATCCGTTTGCCAGGCGGGGGATGTGAAGAGACCTTGATTAGCGCGCTTCATACAGCGTTGGAGGCAACAGGGACGGCCAACTCGGTCACCAGCTTAGAGACCCGACCATATGGCGAGGGCGGGGACAGGTCTTCCACATCTCATTGACTTCACCACCGTGAAACCAGCATTTGCGGAAGCGCCAATCGTGACGGTCAAGTGGTCAAGCACTGCGGGTCGAACCCGTATTCGCCGCGCAGCCACGCGCTTACCTCCTGCGCATAGGGGTTGGTTTTCTCCGCTTCATACAAGGCGAGCAGCCTGCTGCGCGTGTTGGTGTCGATCTGTTCGAGGCCCGTAAGCTGGAAAAGGTCGCAGTCTGTGGCAAGTCGCTCGGCGAACGACGCGCCTGCGAGAGGCCAACAAACGTCCGATAAGCGTACGTGCTCGCGTGGGTGCCCCAACAGTTTCTGATATCCGCAAAGCGCGATTCGCGATAGGTACGGCTGGTTCATTGGATTGATCGCAAGGCCCGCCAACGCGGCAGCGGGCAGTTCCCACGCATTCGAGGACGGATCGACGAATAGATGATTCGTACGAATTCTAGAATCATTCGAAATGTGATTGTCCCAAATAAACGGCTTGCGCCGGATCTCCGCGGCAACCTCCGCAATATGCTGTGCCGAATACCCATCAGAAATGATTTTCTCGCCCGTCCAAAAGACGTCAATGCTTGAGTCGAGCATCCGGCCAAAGTCTCGGAGATATGTCTTTGGCGGATGCCCAAATTCGCGGGCGAGCCGGGAATCGTAGGAATAATAGGTCGGACAAACGATGAATCGCTTTGCATTGCTCCAAGCGCAAACATCGGAGATGACTTTGACCTGAAGGACCGGTAGCTCATCGACATCGCCGCGCATGTCATCGAACAAGATGCACAGCATATCCGCGCGGATTTCATTAAGCTGCAGCACCTTTGATCGCAACGCCATCTTGGTAGCTGCGTCGTAATTCAGGTAAATCTCGAATGGCGTCAAACCGATCCCAAGAGAAATGTTCTGATCCCGGCACAGCGAAGAGAGTGCCGACAATTGCTGCATCGTCTGAGCGGGCATTGGCTCGCGCCACCGACGGCGCAAAAACGGATCAGCTTTCGGCGCATAGACGTAAAACTGGTATCCGTAGTCACGCAGGAAATTGATTCCGCTCTGTCGGGCGCACCAGTCCCATGGTTTGCCGAAGAAACCTTCGATCACCCCAACATCAATATCGGCTTTCAAGCGGACCCGCCAACTCTCTGCGTCTCGAAGGACCCGGTTACAGCGACAATGATAACCTGGCATGGCACCGGTCGTGACCGGTCGACTCAGGCAGCAGCGATCACTTTGTCACGTGTGTTCTACTTCCGGAATGTGCCCACTCCGGCCAGTCGCCAGTGTCAGCTTTTAGGTATTAGAACCACGATCGCTCGAACGATTGTCATGTACCCCGGCTAGATCTCTCACGAAGCGCGGGCAGAAGCCGTAGCTGCACAGCCGCGTTCAACCGCTCCTTCCAGTTGAACGCACGCTCTGCGAGGTCGGTCAGCTGATCAGGTGTTACCCGGAACTCCACCCTCGCGGGATCGTTAGGGATAACGCGGCCCTTGGCAAGAATGCTGGCATGCACAAGTTCGTTGCGTTGCTCAATCAGTACCTTCGACTCCTCAAGCAACCCTAAGACTTCCGCCGCACTGGATTCGGGAAAACCTGCTGCCACCGACGCGAACTCCTTGAGCCGTTGACCGAGCGGGGCGATCGGGGACACCACTACAGCAACACCACATTCCTGCAGCATAGACAGTAAGAGGTTGACCTGGGCCTCGGCGTAGCCAAAGTACAACGTGACCAGGCCAAGCGGCCGAATCAGGTCACCTTCGAAAGCACCGCTCACGTTGACCAGTACCTAACGATGAGGTTGAGCGACGCGCGGGTGCGCTGCCAATATTGACCGATCTGACCTCGGCGCGGATCATGACATCAGCGGCAGCAATGTTCGAACCCTGGCGTCACGAAGATAAAGCCCACCCCAAGCCAGAATGCCGAGCGTCACGCATACAATCTGAGGTGGTGAAAACAGTTCACCAAGTCGAAAGTGAGTGCAGATCGCGCCGCCGAGAAATCCGGTGAGCAGGATTGCGCCTAGCACTGCGGTCTTGGGGACAGCATACAAGAGGGCGCAGATCAGTATGATGGTCGCGATCAAGGGAGCTTGATGCAACGAGAATCCCGTCGCGGCGATTTCGTCACTCAGCATGCGCGGCATTATCAGATTTGCTGCCGAGTCAGCCACGAGCGCCAACACTACCAACCCGCTCAACACGCGGCCAACGGTAGATGATCTTGCTCCAGCTATGTTAGCCATCAGTCCTCCCCCTCGTTATGAAGACCCGCCCATGGACAAGTTGCACCGCGCGGGCAAGGAATCAACCTACATCGGATGCCAGCTTTCCGGAAGTGATTCTTGGACTAGCGAAGTCGCCTTCTGGCCGCCTGCGGCCCGATGCAGTCTATTCAATGTTCCACTGGCGCATCACGGACCTGTTCCGCCAGTTCACACCGGGCCGTCCCAGGACCACCGTCCAAGAGGCAGACCAGCCGGCACCGTCTGTTCTGACTCCGGATAGGCTGACATTGCTTGGGTCGCCCAGCGAAAATACGCTTTGAGTGTGGTCCTGAGACGTGGGTCGTCCGGGAGGCCTGCGTCGTCGAGCGCTTGGGCGAAGCAAACCTGCGCTCTTTCATCCATTTCGACATGTTCGCCATTTCCCGAATGCATACGAACCACGTCGGACTGATTTCCCATCGATGTGGTGTAGTCGGAGGGTCCGCCGAGCGCCTCCGCCCAATACGCCGCCAAGCGCTCCGAGTGTTTTGGGTGATACCCGTGCGAGAAAGCGTGGCTCACGATTGGGTCGGCTAGACATCGCGCGTGCCACGCATGCGCCAGCGCGATAAAAGCCGGGCGCCCGCCAGCGGCCTCGTAAATTGTCGAGCTCATACCATGCGCCTCATGACTCGAGATTCAGTACGCATTTGACCTCCACGAACTTCGGCGCCTTCAGTCACCAGATTGCTGGTGAAGGCCGAAACGTATGCCTTGCGGGTCACGGCAAAAGGCCATTCGGCCGAATCCTGGTTCCTCCGGAAGGGGAGGATCGGCTTCACCTCCGGCCTCGCGAACCAGTGCTATCGCTTGCTCCAAATCGGGGACCTCGAAGAAAACATAAATCTGCGGGGTATCCTCGCCGTGAAACCCAACGCGCATCGAGGGAGCCTGAAACCAGCCACCGCCTTGTGCCATGGGAGTGAAGCTCCATCCGAAGACCCGTTGGAAGAAAGGGCGGGAGCGCTCTGTATCGGACGTGCCGAGCTCGACGAAGGAAACGTTGCCGTGCATAAGTCCTCGCGTTGGTTGTACGCCGATCATCTGCGGGGGCATCACTGTACTCCACCGGCAGGACCTCATTTTGGAGGAACGAAAGCTCTGGGAGCTGGGCGTTGACGCAGTGCACGCACTCTGGCGTTGCTGGTCGTCCCTCAGGCGCGCATCCTCGAGGTCTGCCGCCAACAGCACCAACAATGGAGCAATGCAATGAAACATCACATGGTGAGCGGCGGGGGAGGCGTTCAGCTTCACCTCGTTGAAACGGGCAACCCGAGCGGACATCCGATTGTATTTATCCATGGCCTTTCGCAGAGTTGGCTCTCCTGGGCTCGACAGATGAATTCTGCGTTGGCTGAAAACTATCGACTTGTTGCCATAGACATGCGAGGCCATGGGCTCTCCGATAAGCCTCGAGAGGGTTACGCTGACTCGCAACTGTGGGCCGACGACCTGCGGGCCGTCATACAGGCGCTCGATCTTGATCATCCTGTACTCTGTGGCTGGTCATATGGGCCGCTCGTGATCCTCGATTATTTGCGGCATTACGGCGAGGGCAGCATCGGTGGCGTCAACTTCGTCGGTGGCGTCACGAAACTCGGTAGCGATGAGGCAGCATCGGTATTGTCGGCTGAGTTTCTCGGCCTCATACCGGGATTCTTCTCCGTGGATGCGGAGGAGAGTGTGCGCAGTCTCGGTTCATTGCTGCGCTTGTGTTTTTCGCAAGAACTTTCATCCGAGGAGCAATACCTGATGTTGGGGTATAGCGTCAGCGTTCCTCCGTATGTCCGCCAGGCCTTGCTTTCTCGCTCCTTCAATAATGACGACCTTCTGCCAAAGCTGCGCAAACCGGTATTGATCACCCATGGCACCGATGATGCGGTAGTCAAACCGGCTGTCATCGATCAACAGATGGGTCGCATTAGCAGCGCAAGGATTCGGATGTTGACTGCCGGACACGCGTGCTTTTGGGACGACGCCGCGGGCTATAACCGGTGCCTGCAGGAATTTGTCGAAGGTCTGTAAAAGGCATGGGCGCTCGAGCAACAGATCTGCATTGCGCATGGGCACCTCAAGCGCTTTGTGACCGATAACGCCCGGGACTTTGTCCCGTTAGGCGCTTGAACGCGGAATTGAACGCAGCGTCTGAACCATAGCCAACACTTGCTGCAATCGATGACAGGCTCTTGCCTTCCCTCAGCGCGGCGCTTGCCAGTGAAATGCGCCAGTCCGTCAGATACTTGAGCGGAGGCATTCCCACCAGCGCTTTGAAACGCTCGGCGAAGGTCGTGCGCGACATCGCGACCGCCGACGCCAGTTCTTCGACCTTCCAGCGGCGGGACACGTCCGCATGGATGAAGCCAAGAGCCGCACCGATTTTTGGATCGGCAAGCGCGCTGAGCCAGCCCGGCGGATGGATTCCCGACGCCAGGTGATGCCGCAGGATTTGCACCAGCACCATGTTGGCGAGAGTGACGGCGGCAATCGATGCGCCGGGCCGTACGGATCCCGTTTCAAGGCGAAGCAGATCGAGCACAGCGCACAGAGGACCTGCGTTTTCAGCAGTTGCGGGAACGTGAATCAGCGGCGGCAACGACCTCAACAACAGCTCGCTCGTGTTGGCGTCGAAAGTAAAGCGGCCACCCGCTGCACTCATTTTCTCTCCGCTGTCGCCATAACGCACGATGCCGTCCGGGCAGAGGCAGGCGGCCATGACTTCACGGCCGTCTACGGGTTTGATCGAGGGATCGCTGCCGGTGCAATACGGTTGTCCGCGGGTCAGCAGGTAGAAGTCTCCAGTATTCAGCTTGACCGGCGGCGTGCCGTCCTCGAGCCACAGCCAGAATGAGCCCTCCAGCACTCCGGCGAACTTGATGTGCTCGTATGCGGAAAAACGCAGGGACCACGGACCTGACACTTCGATCCGTGCGGACAACATGCTTTCGACCCTGAGCAATAGAAAGACGTCCGAGAGAGGATCCATTCGAAATCCGTACGATCGATAAATAAATGCGTTGAATCGATTATAGCTTCGCCGGCAGATCCGGTCGACCATGCAGTATCGAACCGATCAAGGAGAAGGTCATGTCGACAGTCAAAGGCAAGGTTATCGTCGTCACAGGTGCAAGCAGTGGGATCGGCGAGGCGTCGGCGCTGCTGCTGGCAGAACGAGGCGCAAAGCTGGTATTGGGGGCTCGCGGAACGGACCGGCTGAAAGCCGTGGCCGATCGAATCGTCGCTTCAGGCGGAGACGCTGTTTGGGTCCGCACGGACGTGAAGCAGCGAGGCGATCTCGCCCATCTCGTGAAGCTGGCATGCGACCGGTACGGCAAGCTCGACGTTCTGATCAGCAACGCCGGGGTTGGCCCCATCTCTCCTCTCGACGAACTGCGCGTCGAGGATTGGGAAGACATGATCGACATCAACCTCAAAGGCGTCCTGTACGGAATTGCAGCTGCGCTGCCCATTTTTCGCAAGCAGGGTTTTGGCCACTTCATAAACACGTCTTCCGTAGCAGCCCATCGCATCGTGCCGAACATGGCGGTCTATGCCGGCACGAAGATTGCGGTTCGCGCGATTTCCGAGGGCCTCAGGCAGGAAGCCGGCGACAAATTGCGCGTAACGGTAATTTCGCCCGGCTTTACGCGCACGAACTTCGCAGAGTCCATGACGAATCAAAAAGTAAAAGCGCAGATCGCCGCGTCCATGGAAAAATTTGCGATGCCACCTGCCGCGATCGCTCGTGCGATTGCGTTCGCAATCGAGCAGCCGGCCGATGTCGATGTGGGCGAGATCATTGTGCGTCCTACCGCGCAGGATTGACCGTCTCAGTCGTTACTTGAATCCCGTTGGCTTTGGATGCTCAGGGCGCGATATTCGGTTGGGATGGCGCCGGCGGCGGATCGCGCATGTGATCGAACAGGTCGGCGCGCGGCGGAATTTTACCGATACCGCACATGGGAAAGGGAATCACGCCGGCCATCACGATGAAGCAGCGATCGTTGATCCACAAGATAGTGCCGCCGCCCTCCAGTGCCTCAATTCGGCGAATGTGCGCGTGGTCCCAACCAAACTCCGGCCTGTACTCCGGGTCGGGACCGAGCCCGCCGTCGAAGTAGAGGCCGGCAGCACCAGGTTGGTCCAGGGCGCGGGGCCCGGGCGCGGCTGCCAATTCTGCCTGTTGCTTGGCGGTGCGCACCGCCTCAGCGCTCCAGTCAATTGGCGCGGCGGGTTGCTCGACGGGTTGGGGTTCCGCCGGCGGCGGGACGATGACGAGTTGCGTATCGTGCGACGGCGGCGGTTTTTTCTGCGGCGATGGTTGCGGCGGCGGTTCTGTTTCCGCCGCAGGTGCTTGCATCCGGCTGGGCAGGGTTAGGAATACCAGCGGTTCTTCGCGCCGCAGCGTTACCCGCGTCTGCCATTGCGATGCCAGGAACAAGAGTGCGGCGTGGAGCGCCGCGACGAATAGCAAAACGCCGGGCCGCCGCAGCCGCACCGCGGCCTTTTCCGGTCGATCATGCAGCGTCGGTGCGAGCGCGGCCACGGTCGATCACTAGCGTTTGATCAAGCATATTTGGGATCCAGCAGTGCGGCGTCGACGCCGCCGGAAATGCGGCGCCAGTCCTGGGTGATTTTCTTCAGGTGTCGGCGGCCGCCGCGCGTCAGCGAATAATAGACACGGGTGCGGCCGTTGACGGTACAGCGGCGTGCCTTCAGCCAGCCGCGCCGCTCCAAGGTATGTAGAACGGGATACAACACGCCTTCGCCCACGGAAATCGCGTGGCGTGTCGTGCTGTGGATGGCGCGGGCCAACTCATAGCCGTACATCTGGCGTTCCGCCAACAGCCTGAGCAGCAGCAGCTCCGATATCCCTGACATGAGCGAAGAACTCGCCTGCACTCCCGCGCACTCCCTATACCTCGGCAGACGAGGTATTGCTGTGATACCAGAGCGGCGCGAATAGTTCCAGAAGGGGAGGGCTGAATAAAAAACGGCGTGGGTTTTTGCCCACGCCGCCTGGGAATCGCACCGGCGGGGGAGTTGGCTGAAATGCCGGCGCGAGGTTCTCCTAAACTCGAGGCTGCATCCTGCCAAAATCGCGTAGGACAGAGAGGTACTCTTTGTATTCGATAGGTGCATTTTTCTCATTTGTCATAATGCAATCGACCGCAGCCCAGAGATTAAGCTATTGATCTAATTATGAAAAACTAGTGAGAGGTACCCACGACGCACGTCGGCGGGGCGGCCAATTACAGAGGATCAGCAGCTTAGTCGCAAAAGTTCTTAAGGGTGCGACGCTTAAGTCACCGGCGAGGCGGCGGTGCGGGGCGCCCTTACGCGGCGCACGATCATGTAGGCGAGGATCGCAACGATGAGCGTGATGCAGCTGAATTTGAAGTCTTGTTGCTGGCCCGGGGTGAAGGCCATCGCGATCAGCACCGCCCCCATGCAGGCAATCGCCGCATAACTCAAATACGGAAACAGCCACATGGTGATTGCGGGGCTCGCCACACCGCTGCGCTCACGCTGCCGGCGCAACGTGATCTGGGCGGCGGCGGTGATCATGTAGACAAAGACCATGAGCGCGCCGGAAGAGCTCACCAGAAAATCAAAGACCTTCTGCGGCGCTTCAATTGCCGCAATGATTCCGAGGAAGCCGGCGGCCGCGCCGATCAATACCGATACCACCGGCACACGGCGCTTGTTCAATTTGATGAAGGACTGCGGCGCGTCGCCGCGCGCCGCCAATATGAACAACACCCGTGAACTGACGTAGAAGGCGGAGTTCAAGCATGACAGCACGGCGGTCAGGATAATGGCGCTCATGATGGTGCTCGCCCAAGGCACGTGCATGGTGTTGAGCGCCAGCGTGAAAGGCGATTCGCCTGAGCGAACGGTATTCCAGGGAATGACCGAAACGATGAGGAACACCGACACCACGTAGAAAATCAATATGCGCCAGATGACGGTCGTGGTCATTTTGGCGATGGCCCGGCCCGGTTGCGCCGATTCCGCGGCAGCCACGGTGGTGATTTCCGCGCCCGTCATGGCAAAGAACACCGGCGA
Organism: Steroidobacteraceae bacterium; assembly: GCA_035488895.1. Taxonomy (GTDB): domain Bacteria; phylum Pseudomonadota; class Gammaproteobacteria; order Steroidobacterales; family Steroidobacteraceae; genus Bog-1198. The sequence goes on along the minus strand of DATHKV010000079.1, from coordinate 5,770 downwards.
TGCAGCGGCCAGTACGGCCAGCCATCCGCGCGGCGTAAAACCGCCGTTGTTCAGAAGATTTCCAAAGGTGGCGCCGGCGGGCGCCGTCCAGCCGAATGCATAGGACGCCGCGATCACGACGAATACCAGGATGGCCGCCACTTTGATGGATGCGAACCAAAATTCGAATTCCGCATAGGAACGCGCCGACATGAGATTGACGCCGGTCATGACGGTCATCAGTCCCAGGCCGATCTGCAGCTGCGAGAAGGGCAGCCAGTGCTGCAAGATCTTCGCGCCGGCAATGGCCTCCACCGGGACGACGATGACCCAGAAATACCAGTACAGCCAACCCACCACAAACCCCGCGCCATCGCCCAAGCCGGCGCGGGCAAATTCCGTGAATGAGCGCACGTTGGGCAGGGCCGTCGCCATCTCGCCCAGCATGCGCATGACGAGCAGAATCAACATGCCGGTAATGGCATAGCTGATGAAGACCGCCGGGCCGGCCGCGAGGATCGAAGTGCTGCTGCCGACAAACAGGCCGGCACCGATGATGCCGCCAATCGAAATCATCGCGAGGTGACGGCCTTGCAACGATCGGCTCAGCCGGTTTGCGGGCTCGATCGGATCAGGCGTGCTCGACTCGCTCATGTCGTCCCCCGGTGAAGCTGGCCGTATATTACGCACAACACGGGTCTATAGGCTGCGCAAGAAATCGATCATCGCCTTGTTGACTTCGTTCGCGCGTTCCTGTTGCGTCCAGTGTCCGCAGCCCGGCAGCATGATCGTGCCCCGCAGCTGGGGGATATAACGCGCCAAATCAGCAATGACTTCTTTCATCCGCGGAAATGACACGACGAGGTCTAGATCGCCCGCCATGTACAGCGCCGGCACCGTGACCGAAGCGCCCGCGTACGGCGCCAGCAACTCCCAATTGCGATCGATGTTGCGGTACCAGTTGAGGCCGCCGCGAAAGCCGGAATGCTGGAATTGCTGCACGTAGAAATCGAGGTCCGCATCGCCGAGCCACGGCGGCAGCGTTTCCGGATCCGGCATGCGGGTGAGAAATCCACCGGCGCGCGGCACCATGCCGACCCCGGCGCTGGGGGTGCCGGGGTTGCGCCGCGGCACATCTCCCGATCCCGAATACAAGATCTTGCGCAGCGAGGTTCGAGGATCCGCCTCGAGTTCCTTTTCAGCCACCCCGGGAGATTGAAAGTACAGCTGGTAGAAACTGGCATCGGCGTTCTGCGGCATCCCCGATGTCGGGGCAACGCCGCCGCGGGGCCGATAGGGAACACTGAGTCCCACGACCGCACGAAATCGATCCGGGCGCAGCAGTGCGGCGTGCCACGCAACCGGCGCGCCCCAATCGTGCCCGGCAATCACCGCCGTCTTTTCGCCCAGCGAATCGAGCACGCCCACCATGTCGCCGACGAGATGGAACAGCGTGTAACGCTCAATTTCCGCGGGGCGATCGCTCATGCCGTAGCCGCGCATATCGGGTGCCACGGCGTGAAACCCCGCGGCCGCGAGCGCACTCAGTTGATGCCGCCACGAATACCATGATTCCGGAAATCCATGGCAGAGCAGCACCAAAGGTCCGCTGCCTTGTTCCGCAAGGTGAATGCGGATTCCGTTCGCTTCGATCGTGCGATGAGTGGGTTCGTTCATGGCGGTAGCGTAGCAGGCCTACGGTGGATGGTCCTTCATGGCGGCGAGTTTGGCCTCCAGTTCGCTGCCGAAGTAGGCCTGGGGCCTCGACGCGTCGACGCGTTCGCGCCGCTCGCGCAGGGCGATCGCTGCCCTGGCCTTGTCGAATGCTTCGCGCAAGGTGCGCGCCTCGGGCAGCGCATCGCGATAGAACGCCTCGCCGAAGTAGGTCAGATCGCTGTCGTTTGAACAGCCGAAGGAAGTTCTGTCCGCGGCTGCCGCCGTGATGATGATGGTCCGCGGGTCCTTCAACGCATCGATGAATCCTCCGGCGTAGCACGCCGAAATGATGATCACGCGCCACTTGATACCCGAGTCCCGCAAGGCTTCCGCGAGATCTTCATCGGTCAGGTCATCGAGCGGCAGATCCGAATTTGCAACTTCGATTGCCGGATCGCGCGCGCCATGCGAGGAGATCGCCAGGAACAACACATCGCGATCGATGTTCATGCGGCCGGCGAGGCCGCGAAGCGCGTACCTCAACCCCGAGACGCTGGCAAGCGGCGCACGCTCGAGGTCGCGCTCATCATTGATCAGCGACAAGTTCCTGCCATCCATGCCGTAACGTTCCGACAGCACACGCGACGCCAGACCGATTTCCTGCGCGAACACCTTTTGGTCGCCGACTCCGGCAAATCCGAGAAAAAATCCCTTTGCGGCCGGCGAGGCATCGGCTTGAACCGCCTCGAGCGCTTGATCGATGCGCGCCGACTGCTCGAACAACAGGGCTTCCGCGTCGGCATGCGCGTCATTGCCGACAACGGCCTCTTCGGCCTCCGGCGCCGCCCACACGTCCGGAATCACCTCCAGCGCATCGGTGATGCAGACGAATCCGACGAGAAAGACCAAGCCGGCAAAGGCGGCGGCGCGGTGCCGCCCGCCCGTAAAGGCATGCAGACCGCGCGACAGGTACAGGTAGGAATAGACCAGTACGGCAATGCTGGCCACGAGCAGCCAGAGCGGATTCAAATACGGGGCTACGACCGCGGCGAGCAGCATTGGAATGGGCGTCAGGCCCAAGGACAGCATCAATGCGGCTTCAAATGCCGGCCTCGATCGGGATCGCCAGCGCAGCAACGCCGCCATCGCCAGAATCGCGAGCGCATACCAGGCTAGCAGCGGTGCGCCGGCGACCAGAAATTGCGGCTCGGGCAGCGCTGCCAACCAGTCGATTGTCAGCCACAGCAACAACGAGAAGAGGGCCAGGCAAATGAGCAGGGCCGTCGATGGGAGGGCGGCGGGCGGCACGGCTCGGAGGGCCCACAGCCGCAGCAGCAAAGCGAATCCGGATCGCGGCGTGTTCGGTACCTGAGACTCAGCGTCATCCATGGCTCGAGATGATAGCTTGCCGCACGAAGTGTTGCGCGCAACGGGCACTCCGCAGGATGATGTCAAGACACGTGATCGGAGGTCCCCATGAAAGTTGATGGCCGTTGTCATTGCGGGCAGATTCGCTATGAGGCGCAGATCGACCCCGCCACGGTGAGCGTCTGCCACTGCACCGACTGTCAGATGCTGACGGGCACTGCGTATCGGGTAAGCGTTCCGGCATCCGCCCCAAATCTGGCGTTTCTTTCAGGCACGCCGAAGGTTTACGTCAAGACGGCGGAGAGCGGCAACCGGCGCGCGCAAGCATTTTGCGCTGATTGCGGGACACCTCTTTATGCGGCTGACGCGAAGGATCCGCAAGTCTATTTTCTGCGGGTGGGTACGATCAGTCAGCGTGCGGCATTGCCGCCGACGCGGCAGATCTGGTGCCAATCTGCGTTGCCGTGGGCGTCGGACATTCGCAATCTAGCGCCCAGCGAACGCGCATGACGGTGTATGCGTTGGGAGAGCACACGCCGCTGGTGGCGGCGAGCGCCTACATTGCGCCGACCGCTGCGGTAATCGGCAAAGTCATACTCGCCAAGAACGCCAGCGTGTGGTTCGGCGCCACGCTTCGCGGGGACAATGAAACCATCAGCATCGGCGCCGGCAGCAATGTGCAGGATTTGGTGGTGATGCACACCGACCCTGGGTATCCGCTGATGGTGGGCGCCGATGTGTCCATCGGACATCAGGCGGTCATGCACGGCTGCACGGTCGGTGAAGGCTCCCTGATCGGTATTCAGGCGATCGTGATGAACGGCGCCGTGATCGGCAAGGGCTGTCTCGTCGGGGCGGGCGCACTCATCACCGAACGCAAGGTATTCCCGGACGGAACTCTCATCATCGGCGCGCCTGCCAAGGCGGTACGCGAGCTGACCCCGGAGGAGCGGGAAACGCTTCTGAAGGTCGCGGCGAACTACGCCGAGCGCGGCGCTTACTATCGAACGCATCTGCATGCAATCTCGGACTTGGAATCGGCCACACAGGGGAGAAACGAATGAGCAATGAGCGCGACATTGAATTGAGCCGGCGTGATTTTGTACAAGGCGCCATATCGGGCGCGGCCCTCGGCGTAGTGCCGTTGGCGGCATTTGCGGCCCCGGCGCCGGACGCCGACAAGGCCGCGGTATTGGCGCAGATTCCGAAGATGCATGCCGCCAACATCAAGCGCCTGCAGGAATGGATCGCGCTGCCTTCGATCGCCGCCGAGAATCGGAATTTTCCGCAGGGTCCCGAGCACATGGCGAAGTTGGCGCAGGATGCGGGATTCACCGGCGTCAAACTGATACCCACCGCCGGCAAACCCGGCGTGTTCGGCAAGATCGACGCCGGCGCGAGCACGACGATGGCCATTTACTTCATGTACGACGTGAAGCAATTCGTGCCTGAGGAGTGGAGCTCGCCGCCGCTCGAGGCTCGGCTGGTCCAAAAGGAGGGCCTGGGGACCGTTTGCATGGGACGCGGCGCCGTCAATCAGAAGGGACCGGAAAATTCCTTCTTGAGCGCCTTGATGGCGTTCAAGGCGGCGGGTAAAAAGCTGCCCGTCAATCTCGTCCTGGTCTGCGAGGGTGAAGAAGAAATTGCCTCGCCGCATTTTCAGGAAGTCATTAAAAATCCTGAAGTCATGGCGGAACTCAAAAAGTGCGTCGGCGTTTTCATGCCCGAGGCGGGCCAGGATCGCGATGGCGGTGTTCAAGTATCCCTGGGCGCAAAGGGTGTGGTCGAGCTGGAGCTGATCTCGAGCGGCGAGAAGTGGGGCCGAGGCCCTGCGCATGATGTGCATTCAAGCCTGGAAGCACAGGTGGATTCGCCGACGTGGCATCTGGTCCAGGCGCTGAACACGCTGGTGGAAAAAGATGGACACACGCCGGCGGTGGAGGGATTTTTCGAGCGCGCCAAGCCGCTGACAGCCGCGCAGGAAAAAATGATCAAGGATCATGCGGCAAAGACCGCGGAGGCGACCGTGCAGAAGGCGCTGGGCGTAAAGCATTGGGTGCACGATAAGAATTGGGTGGACTCGCTGATGCTGCTCGAGTCGCGCCCGACCATTAACATCGAGGGGCTCGTGGCGGGATATACCGGTCCCGGGGGCAAGACCGTGCTGCCGCACAAAGCGGTGGCGAAGATCGACATGCGCCTCGTCCCCGACATGACTGCCGCCGACACGCTCGCCAAACTGAAAGCGCACCTGGCGAAACACGGATTTGCCGATATCGAAGTCAACATGAGCGGCGGCTACAACCCGAATCAGACTGATCCCGACAGCAAGCTGATTCAGACGCAGCTGGCGACCTATCGGAAACTCGGACTCGAGCCGCTGTTATGGCCGCGCTCCGCCGGATCATGGCCGGGATACGTATTCACCGATGCACCGTTGAGCCTGCCCGCCGGCCACTTTGGCCTGGGGCACGGGACGGGTGCGCATGCGCCCGATGAGTATTATTTGATCGAGTCCACCAATCCGAAAATTCAAGGATTGGACGGCGCGGTCGCATCCTTTGTGGAGTATTTGTACGCGGTGGGTCGCTAGAGCTTGGCGCGATAATTTAGGGAGCGGGCGTTTTTTCCGGCGGCGGGGATGCCTTTTCCGAGGGCTTGGGGGGCGGACTCGCTTTTTCGCCATTGACGGCTGCTTTGGCTCTTTGCGCGCCCTTTTTTGCGGTGGCGCCGACTTGTTGAGCGCCTTCCTGGGTTGCGGCAGCGA
>DATHKV010000078.1:0-30880 GCA_035488895.1 Steroidobacteraceae bacterium | reverse complement strand
GCACGGCGGTCACCAGATTGATGCGAGGACCTTGAGGCGCGGCGCGCTCAGTACCCGGCGCCGGCACGATGCCCGCGCCGCGCAGGCCGCCCTGCTGCTGCAGGTCGATCGACCCATCGGCGTTGTTTTCGGAAAATACGTAGCGCTGTATGCGCTTCGGATCGGGAGCGGGGCGCCGCTCGACCTTGGCGAGGATCTCTGCGACGAGCGCGCGGGCCTGCGACATCTCATGATCCCAGTCGGCCGCGGAAATCGTGTGCGGCACCAGCTGCTCGCGCAGTTTCGCCAGCGGATCGCGCGCCTTTTCCGCGGCAATCTCCTCTGCACTCTTATAGGTCTGCGTATCTTGGCCCGAATGACCGGAGAGGCGCGGCACCACAAGGCGAATGAGCGCCGGTCCCCCGCCGGATCTCACGCCGGCGACGGCGTCTTGAATCAGTTCCGCGGCCGCGAGGGGGTTGGAGCCGTCCCCATCGAGCAGGCGCAGTCCACGGAAGCTTTGCAAATTGTGCGCAATGTTGCCACCCGGAGTTTGATGCTGCGAGCTGACCGAGATCCCGTAGCCGTTGTCTTCTATGAAGAACAGAAATGGCAGCCGTTCGGTGGTGACGATGTTGAGCGCCGCCCAAAATCCGTTCGTTGCTGTCGAAGCCTCGCCGCCGTGCGCGACGGCAATGCTGTTCTTGCAGGCCTGCTCGCCGAGCTGCGATTGGCGATAGCGCAGTGCCTGCGCCCAGCCCACCGCCGGGGTGTATTGCGCGCCGACGCCGCCGCACACCGGCAGCACGCAGGCACCCGTCTTCCGCGGCATGTTGAATACCACACCGATATCCCGCCCATCGCTCATGCCGCCGGCGCGCATCATGGTCGATGACAGCGCTTCTTCGACCGGCAGTCCCAAGCCCAGCAGCAACGGACGCGACCGATAGTAGCCCGCGACGCCATCCTGCGCGCCGGTGAGCTGGGTGCTCAGCAGCACCTGAGTGAGGTCGTGCCCGCGTGCGGAGAATTGATACAGAACCTTGCGGTCCTTGAGCAGCGTGAATTCTTCCAGATCATCCAGCGCGCGCGACACAGCGACATGACGCAGCACGCTGCGCCAGTCGATCGCGCTGGGTTTTTGGGCCTGTTGTACGGGTAGGGGGCTTGCAATCATCCAAGCAGCGTAATCGAGTCGTCCGGGCCGAATTCGCCAAAAACACCACAAAATCGTCAAAATATTAGTGATAATCGCTAAATACTAAGATCATCCTGGGTGAAACATGAAGCTGGATCGTTTCGACGCGAAAATACTCGACGCACTGCAACGCGATGGACGGCTCTCTGTGGTAGACCTCGCCGAGTCCATTGGTTTATCGCCCACGCCCTGCGCCCGACGCATCAAGGCCCTGGAATCTGAAGGCGCCATCGAGGGTTACACCGCGGTGCTCAATCCGGCGCGCGTCGGGCTTGCCGTGCTCGCCATCGTGCAGGTCAAATTGACTGAACATACCGACGAAAGCGTCGCGAGATTCGAGCGCGAGATTCAGCTCATGGATGAGGTGACGAAGTGCTTCGCCATGACCGGCAGCTATGACTTCATTCTCGAGGTGTATGGCAAGGATCTGGAAGCGCTGAGCAACGTGGTTCTCAAGAAGCTCATCCGCGTACCCAATGTCCGCGACATGCAATCCAGCGTAGTGTTGGCCACCATCAAACGCACCACGCGAATTCCGCTCGCGCACTTGCAAGCAGCGACTTAAGCGCGCGGCGCAGGCGGCGCCCAAGTCTGCCGGGTTGGGCGCCGCGACGAGGGCCGGTGCTATGATCGGCCCATCCAATTGCTATCGGGGAGCCTGAATAAAAATGCTGCGAATTTCATGCATCGTCATATTGGCCGGCGCGCTCGCCGGTGGTGCCATGGCACAGACGAAAGAAGCGGCCTGCGCGCTGCCCGCGGAACCCGCCGCCATCCCCGCCGCGATCGATGCGGCGATCACCGGGCCCGCCGACAAGGAACGGGCTTGCATGAAAGCGCTCTTCATCCCCGAAGCGCGCCTGATCGTGGTCGCGATCGGCGCGGACGGCGCACCCAGCTACACGCTTCTGACCGTGGATGATTGGATTGCCCGCGTCAAAACCCGCGGGCATGCGCTGCTCGAGGAGAAGCAGATCAAGTTCCACACCCAGCGTTTCGGCAGCATCGTGCACCTGTGGAGCACCTACGCGCTGAACAGCGACGGCAAGCAAGTCGCGCGCGGCATCAACAGTATTCAAGCCATCAAGGAGAAGGACGGCTGGCGAGTGCTCGGCATCGCGTGGCAGGCCGAATCACCCCTGCTGCCGTTGCCCAAGGAATTCTTGCCGTGAAGGTGGGCGGGGCCGGCCTTGCCGCCACGCTGCTGGCCGTGTCCTGGACGCCGCCGACTCACGCGCAAGCTCCAGCGTCGGCCGCGCCGGCTCAGTCGCCCGCACCATCCACTTCCAGCGCGGTGCGCGAGCGGAACTGGAGCGCCGCGGGACTGAACGCTCCTGCCGACATCGTGATCGATCATTGGGGCATCGCGCATGTGTTTGCCGCCAACCTTCACGATGCGTTTTTCCTGCAGGGCTATAACGCCGCCCGCGACCGGCTGTGGCAGATTGATCTGTGGCGCAAGCGTGGGCTGGGGTTGCTGGCCAAGTCCTTAGGTTCAGCCTATGTCGATCAGGACCGTGCGACGCGCCTGTTCCTGTATCGCGGCGACATGGAGAAGGAATGGGCCGCCTATGCTCCGGATTCGCGGCAGTGGGTCAGCGCCTTTGTCGGCGGGGTGAACGCCTACGTGGCGCAGGTGCAGAGCGGCGAGCGCCCGCTGCCCATTGAATTCAAACTCACCGACAGCCGGCCCGACACCTGGCAAGCCGACGATGTGCTGCGCATCCGCAGTCACGCCCTGGTGTCGAATATCACGGCGGAAGTTGCGCGCGCGCGCGTGGTCTGCGCCGCCGGACTCAAGGCCGACCAATTGCGCCGCAAGATCGAACCTGAAGGACACAAGATCAAAATCCCGCAGGGCCTTGATCCCTGCGATGTCCCGAAAGATGTACTCAAGGATTATTTGCTGGCGACCCAGCAAGTCGAATTCAAAGCGGCGGCGACGCAGCTTGCCGACCTGTCAGTCGAGCGGCAGCTCGCGCTCGCGATCGATGCGCAGTCCACGGAAGGTTCGAATAACTGGACCATCGCCCCCTCGCACACCGCGACCGGGCGACCGATTCTGGCCAATGATCCGCACCGCCAGCTCGGCGCGCCGTCGCTGCGCTACATCGTGGGCTTGAGCGCGCCGGGTCTCAATATCATCGGTGCCGGCGAACCGGCGCTGCCGGGAATTTCTCTCGGACACAACGAGGACATCGCCTTCGGCCTCACGATATTCGCGATCGATCAAGAAGATCTGTACGTGTATGAACTCAAAAAGGACGATCCTGACAGTTACCGCTACAAGTCCGGCTGGGAAAAAATGCACGTGGTGCACGAGACGATCGAAGTGAAGGGCGGACCTGCCCGCGAAGTGGAACTGCGCTTCACGCGGCACGGTCCGGTGATCGCGTCGGATGCCGGCAAGCGGCGTGCGTTTTCGATGCGCACCGTGTGGAACGAGCCCGGCCTCGCCGGCTACTTCGGTTCCTCGCGACTGCTCACGGCGAAGAATTGGGATGACTTCAAAGCCGCCGGCACTGCCTGGGGCGCGCCGCCGCTCAACCTCGTCTATGCGGACATTCAAGGCAACATCGGTTGGACCGCAGCCGGCCGCGTGCCCATTCGCAAGAACTGGGATGGACTTCTGCCCGTGCCGGGCGACGGTCGCTACGAGTGGGCCGGCTTCTACGGCAAGGACGTGCTGCCTTCGCGGTTCAATCCGCAGGAAGGCTACTTCGGCACGGCGAATGAGATGAATCTGCCCGCCGACTATCCCAACGAGAAAAATAAAATCGCATTCGAATGGGGCGACCGCTCGCGCATCGATCGCATCGAGGAGCTGTTGGCCAAGAACAAGATGACCCTGGCCGATTCCATGGCCATTCAAACCGATGCGGTGAGTACCCAATCGCGGCGCGCGGTGGCGCTGCTCGGATCCTTGCCGCCGCCAAACGCCGAAGTGGCGCAGGCGCTGGCGCTGCTCAAGGCGTGGAACCACGAGGAGAGCACCTCGAGCGCGGCCGCCGCGATCTATGAGGTGTGGGCCACCAAGTATTTGGGCAAGGCGACTGTCGCGAGAGCGACACCGGAGGCAGCGCGCAAGCTCATCGACAATGCGCAGCTGCAGGCCGTCATCGAATATCTCGAGCATCCCGACGGCGCGCTGGGTGCTGATCCCCAGGCCGCGCGCGATGCGATTTTATTGGAGAGTCTGCAAGGTGCGTTGGCTGAGCTGCATCAGCGCCTGGGTTCCGATATGACGACATGGGCTTGGGGGCGGCTGCATCACGCCAAGTTCGAACCGGCGGTCGCGGTCCTCGCCGATCCGGAGCTGCGCGCCCAGATGACGGTCGGGCCGCTGGAAACGCCGGGCTCCTCATCGACGCCGCGCGCGCAATCCTATCGCCCCGCGGATTTCAGCGTGGTCTCCGGCGCTTCGGTGCGCTTGGTGATGGATGTGGGCGCGTGGGACAATTCAGTTGCGATGAACTCACCGGGTCAGTCGGATGATCCGATGAGCGCGCACTATCGCGATCTGTTTCCGATGTGGGCGCAGGGCTCCTACGTGCCGTTGAGATTCAGCCGTGCCGCGGTCGACCGCGACGCTGAGGAGCTGATTCACTTGACACCCGGCCGCTGAGGTTGTCTCGAACATGAAAAAACTCAAACACGAATCCGAGCTGTTCAAGGCCGCCTTGCTCAAGGGCGTCGAGTATGCCGAGGGACGCAAGGCCGTGGAATTCGAGGCCACCGATTCCGCCAGCCTCAAGGCGTTGTACGTGTACCGCTTGTTGGTACACGACAAAGTGATCGCGCCAATGCCGGAAGATCAGGTCAGCGAGAAGACGATTCGGCATCGCTTGGCGACCTGGTACGCGCACCAATTGCCCAAGGGTCATCCGCTGACGGAATAAAAGCGCGCGCCCTTAGCTGCTCGGTGCGGCGGATTGCGAGAACGGCGAGAACGACTGCGGCCGGCGGTCGTACGGATCGCGTTCGGTCAAGATCAGCAAGCGGCGTTCGCCGGCGCGTCGCAGAAACACGAAGCCGAATTCATGGCTGCCTTCCGTCTGCCATCCGAGGCTCACCTGCTTCTCGATCGCCGCCGCCATCGCTGCGGATAGATCGGTGCGCGCTTCCAGCTTCAGGCTCTCGATGACCTGCCATTGCAGGTCAAAAGTGACGCAAAAGCGCGGGGTTTTGGCGATCGCGTAGACCTCGTTGCGGTGTCGCGTCATGAAGCGATTTTCGCTGCGGATTCGAAGCGCGTCCATTCAGTACCGGCCAGTCGGCAGCACTGTATGGCGGCCCGGAACGCGCTGAACAGTCGCGGCATCTAATGCCATAGCCGCACCTAATTCGAGTGCGCGTCAGGTATTGCCCTCATTTCCCACTCGGAGATTCGACAATGAAAATCAACCAGGCCGCCTTGGGCGGATTCCTCGCTTTGGTCTTTGCAGCGACCTCGGCCTATGCCGCAGGCCCAACCGACCCGCAGATCGCTTCCATCGTGGTCACCGCCAATCAAGTGGACATCGATGCCGGTAAGCTGGCCCTGACCAAGGCGGCGTCCCCGGACGTGAAGAAGTTTGCGCAGTTGATGATTACCGATCACACCGGCGTCAACAAAGCGGCCGTGGAACTCGTGACAAAATTGCACGTCACGCCCGAGAGCAATCCGACCAGTCAGTCTCTGCAGAAGGGCGGCGATGACAATTTGGCGGCGCTCAAGAAGCTCGGCGGCGCAGCGTTCGATAAAGCCTACGTCGACCATGAAGTTGTCTACCACCAGGCGGTAATTGACGCGGTCGACACGACGCTGATTCCCAGCGCGCAAAATGCGGAGCTCAAGGCGTTGCTCGTCAAAGTCCGGCCGGCGTTCGTGGCCCACTTGGATCACGCCAAGAAGCTGCAAGGCGAACTGAGCAAGTAAGCTTAAGGATGCGTACCTGGATGCAGGTATCCGCAGCCGCAGTTGTCAGCCTGACTTTAGCTGGCACTGCGCCGAAAACCTACGTGATCAACATGCAAATCGCGGGTTTCGATCCGCCGGAACTCACCGTCAAACCCGGCGAGCGGGTCAACTGGGTGAACAAGGACTTGTTTCCGCACACGGCAACCGCGGATGACAAGGCATTTGATTCAAAGAGCGTTGCACCGTCCGGCAAGTGGACATTCGTGGCGGGCAAGCCGGGCACGCACACCTATATATGCACCTTTCACCCTACAATGAAGGGAACCATCAAGGTGCAATGAGGCGAAGCCATGGAAGAGGTTGCGACGGCGGAAAGTTCGGCAGCAGCTCAGGATCGCTCGATGGCGCACAGCATCGTGGCGGGCGACGCCGCGGCGTTCGAGCGCATGATGCGCCACTACAACCGTCGCCTGTATCGACTGGCTCGCGCCACTTTGCGAGATCGAACGGAGGCGGAAGATGCATTGCAAGACGCCTACATTCGCGCCTACCGCGCGATGGGGAGTTTTCGCGGCGAGGCCTCGCTCGGCACATGGCTCTCCAGGCTCGTGCTCAATGAATGCTTCGCCAGAATGCGGCGCACCGTGCGCCGAGAGAATGTGGTGCCCATGGTCAGCGCGACCCGCCACAGTGAAACTCACATGATCATCGATGAATCCGATTCCCCTGATAGCGCAGCGGGACGCGCGCAGATCCGCGAACTGCTGGAACGCAAAGTAGATGAGTTGCCCGAGAGCTACCGCACCGTCTTTGTCCTGCGATCGGTTGAGGAACTGACCGTGGACGAGACCGCCGAGACTCTGGGTATACCGGAGGAGACGGTGAGAAGCCGCCATTTCCGGGCCAAAGGTCTATTGCGGGAGTCGCTGGCCCGCGAAATGGACCTGGCCGAACCCGGGCTCTTTGAATTCGGCGGGGATCACTGCGATGGCGTGGTCGCCAACGTGTTGGCAAGGATCCTTCTAACTTAGATTAGGCCAGGACGGCCTCATACCCGTGACGTCGGCCATACTTACGCAGGTCGAGATCATGACATTACGACATCATGATGTTATAATGTCACGATGGAAATAGACCCACAGTCTCCCATTCCCCTGCATGCCCAGGTCGAGGAAGCGCTGCTAAAGGGCATTGCCGAAGGAACATTGCCCACCGGCGCCCGGCTGCCGACCGAGGATGAACTCGTCGCGCGGTTCTCGGTCAGCCGCACCACCGTTCGCACGGCGATTCAAAGTCTGATTGCGCGCGGCCTGATTTCGATTCGCCGCGGCAAGGGCACTTTTGTCACCCAGCCGATCGTTACCCAGGAACTCACCGAATTGACGGGTTTTGTGGAGGACATGCGGAGTCTGGGTCACACGCCGTCCGCCCGGGTGCTCGATCGCCGACTCGTTGCCGCCAGCGAAACCGTGGCGCGAGCGCTCAAGGTCCAACGAGGCGCGTCCGTGGCGCGCATCCAGCGTGTTCGTCTGGCCGATGGCATCCCCATGTCGTTCGATGAGACCTATCTGCCGCAAAGCTTGGGCGAGAAGATCATGGCCGACGATCTCGAGAATCAGCCCATTTTCTCGCTGCTCGAGCAGAAATACGCGACGCCGCTCATCGAAGCCGAGTACCGGCTCGCCGCCGTGGCCTCGCACGGCACGGTGGCGCGTGCGCTCGGCATAGACGCCGGCAGTCCGATCTTTCTGATCGAGCGGACCAGCTTTTCGAATGGTCATCAGCCGGTGGATTACGAAAGGCTGTATTACCGCGGCGATCACATCCGCTTTGTCACGCGGCTGACGCGGCGGCAACCCGCCGGCACGCGGGCGCCGCTTGGCTGAAGCGCAAATCGGTCTGGAGATGTGGCTGTTCGCCGTCGCGCTCGCCACCAGCATGCTGGGCGGCGTGCTCGGCATGGCGAGCGGAATTTTCATCGTGCCGATTCTCACCATGTTCGGCCGCATCGACATCCACACCGCCATCGGCGCAAGCCTGATTTCCGTCATCGCATGCTCCTGCGGAAGCGCGGCCCCTTTTTTAAAGGAAAGACTCACCAATATTCGCCTCGCCATCCTGCTTGAAACCGCAACCACCTCCGGCGCGCTGTGCGGCGTGTTTCTCGCCGGATTGATTGCGACCCCGGTTTTGTACGTGATCTTCGCGCTGATCCTGCTGCTCTCCGCGCAGCAAATGCTGGCGCGCCGCAAGGAGGCGATCATTTCATTGGCCGGCGACACCGGGCGCTGGTCGGCGCTGCGTCTTGATTCGAGTTATCCTGAGCGCGCGCCGAATCGCGAGGTCGCCTACTCGGTGCAGCGTTTGCCCTTCGGCATGGCGCTGATGTACGGCGCTGGCGTCATTTCAGCACTTCTGGGCATCGGCAGCGGCGTGCTCAAAATTCCCGCCATGGACACCGCATTGCGTCTTCCCATCAAAGTCTCCTCAGCCACGTCCAATTTCATGATCGGCGTGACGGCGGCGGCCAGCGCCGGCGCCTACTTCGCGCGCGGCGAGATCGTCACGTTGGTAGCCGCGCCGATCGCCCTGGGATCCGTTGTCGGTGCGGTACTCGGCGCGCGAATCCTCATGACCGTTCCCAACGAAAAGCTGCGTCTGATGTTCATCGTGATTCTGCTCATTTTGGCGCTGCAGATGATGTTGGCCGCATTCGGCATCAATCTGCTGGGCCGCGCATTGTGAAAGCCGAGCGCATCGTGAAATCCGACTTGGCACTGGACTCGCAATTGGAGCACGTGCTCGGCAAGCTGCTGCATTACGGTACCTTGCTCGCCTCCGCGGTCATCGCCGCGGGTCTTATCCTCGTCCCCACATCAGATGCGATGGGAGTGCGCGTCACCACCACGGGCATCGCGCTCTTCATCCTGCTGCCCGTCGTGCGCGTCGGCGCCATGCTCGTCTTTTTCTTACGGGCGCGGGATTATCGGTTCGGCATCATCGCCGCGCTGGTTCTCTTGATCATTCTCTTCAGTTACCTGGTGGGCGCGCGCTGAGTGAGCGTACAGATAGTTCATCGGCAGCCCCAGGCGCAGGCAAGCCTGCACCGCAGGGCTCGCCGGCAGCACGATGCGATCGGCGCAGACAGCCGCCCATTTCATCAGCCAGCGTTCGCGGTCGCGCAAACCATAGTATTCGGTCAGGCCCAGCCACTCACGCAGCTCATCAGGGATCAATTCCACCGCGGCCCGCAGCAGCATGGGCTGCATCCAGCGCAGCGGTCGGGGCAAGGACGGGGTTTCGCGCATGATCTGCAGGAACTCGAAAATGATGGGGGAGGGCACCAGGCAGGGCCGCGTTGCGGCCATCAGGGCCTGCATCTCTGCACTGGACCGCGGCGCGTCTGCAGCGCCATACATGCGCGAGACCGCAACGCCCTCCCGATAGTACGCATCCAGGTCCTGCGTGCTCAAAGCACCGACGTATCGGCTATAAGCTTCCACGAATCCGAACGAAGCAGTGGCATGGACCCAGGTCAGCAAACGCGGATCGCTCGCGGAGTAATGGATGCCGGCGGCTGTCGTCCCCTTGATCGAGGAATGCATTTGCACCACGCGTGCAATCATCGGTTCGGCGACACTGCGTGCCCCGTACACACTGATCATGGCCGCCAATCCGGTGCGTCTCAGGCGGCGCAAAGGATCTTTGCGGAACGACGTGTGTTCCCATACGCCCGCGCGAACTGCGGGCTCTGCCAACTCCAGGATGACGGCCGCGGTCCCACCCACGAACAGGGCGATGGGATTCTTCAAAATGCGCCACGACACGGAATGCGGGGGTACCAAGGCTTCTTCCCGCAGCGGCCGCGCGAAGTCGCTGCGGCGACCCGGCTGGCTGCTCAAAAATGCGTCGATCGTGCCATTCAGGTAGCGCTGCAATGCACCAGGAAGACGGATGGCTGAGAGCATGCGTAAAAGTATACGGTCTAAATATCGACCCGGCTTGGGTTTACTGCGCTGCAACTTTGCATCGCAAAGACGAGGGGTTTTGAGGCGCGTAGTATCGAGGCGGTCGCAGGCTTCCCGTCAAGGCGAGGGTGGGTTTAGCCGCGCTCCGGCAGAGGTGACTTGGTGGCGGCCGCACCGTCGAGGATGACCTGCTCGAGGACCGCCAGATATTCGAGGTAACGCTTTCGTCCCAGGGCCGTAATTCGATACAGGGTCTGCGGCCGATCGCGGTCGGGACCCTTGGCGAGGTTCACCAAGTTCGCCTCCTGCAACACCTGCAGATGGCGGTTCAGGTTGCCATCCGTCAAGGCGCAGAGTTTTTTCATCTCCGGAAACGGTAAGCCCCGGGGGTGCGTGACCAGGCAGGTCAGCACGCCGAGGCGGGCGCGCTCGTGAATCACGCGGCTCAGCCCATCATAGGCGAAAGGCGAATTGGCCTGTGCTTTGCGGTTAACTTTCTTCAACGGCGTCCTCGAATCCAAAACGTAACACGGCGGCGACAAGCAGCTGCCCGACGCCGAAGGGTATGCCCATGGCCCAGGGTAGCAATGCGTGCTGCCCGGCGGCAACCCACAAGCAGATGAGTCCGGCAGCAAGGTACCACGCGCCGACGGCAAACATTTGCCAGGGCAGAAAACGGCAGGACGCGAATACCCCGAGGCTGAACAGGACAGACCAGAGACCCGGCAGCATCCAGGAATCTTGAGGTGCGATCCGCATCAGCATGACGGTCAGCAGCAGTCCTACAACGATGCAAGGTAGGAACTGTTCCACGGCCGCCTGAATCATCTCCACGGCGAGGCCTGAATGGACGCGTCTGACCCGCAAAACGGTTTCGGCGCCCGACATAAACACCGCCACGGCGGCAGTGGTGATCCAAATGGCGAGAAACGCCTTCAAATTGCGCTGCGAGGCCGCGGCCCAATGGGTTTGCGCGGCAGCGACCAGCATGGCGAGGATTCCGGTCGCGGCGATGGAGAGCGGACCGTAGCCGCGGAACTGCGTGCCGCGCGCCACCTGGCTGCGGATGGCGTTGATATCGTCAAGCGCCTGTCGCAATTCTGTCATGGTCTGCGGCTTCCCCCGAGATTTGCGCACCAAAGCGCGGCTTGGTCCTGATTCCAATGGAAATGCGATCCCCTGTCAAGAAACGCGCGCGCCGGGCGCGCAGCGCACCAACCGACCCATAGACGCGCTGCATCGATTTGATCGCTGCGCGATTGTGCCCGTCACATTTCTCGTGCTACTTTGTACGGCAAAGTTGGAGGTTGGAAACCGCTCCGCGGAGAACCATGGTCGCGATCAGAACAGCGAGATTCGACACGCGCAGCGCCGCAGGGCGCCGTCTGGCGTTCTCCTTGGCAGTATGCGCGGTGGGAACAGCAAGCGTGTTGCGGGACGCGTGGCCCGAGGCGATGAACGGGTCCTTCATGGATCTGCATGCCGCTTTCGGCGTGCTGTTGTGCCTCATGGTGGTCGCGCAATTTTATGTCGAGAATCTGCGAGCGGTTGCGTTGAGCGGCCTTGGCTTGCACGCGTTCTGCCGCGGGCTTACACGTCTGGTATTTCTAGAGCTGTACGTGTTGTTCGGTGTGCATGAACTGGTGCACGTGGTTGCGACACTGTGGAACAAGGGCCTGCACGGCAGCGCGCCGCCGGCGATCCTCCAGCCGCCGGAAATCTTGCGCGACTATCTGGCGTATGGCGTCGTCGCGCTGATCATCATTCGCGTGCTCGAGGCGTGGCTGGGTCGAATTACCTTACGCAGGGCCTTTGGCCGCCTTAAGGCTGGATGAGTACTCTGACACTGCTATCAACCGCGCTTCGCTCGAGATAACCGATGGCTTGCGGGTTCGCTGCAAGCAGCCTTCTGATTTCACTGCTGTTTGGTACAGCTTTAGGCGGCTGCCCGCGACCCGTGAACACGATCTTCGCCCAATGTGCCTTGAGCTGCGCCGGTGATTTACCGGTGTATGCCAGATAAAATTCATCGCGGGCCTGCGAGCCTTCTTCCTGATCGATGGGCACGGCGAGTGCACCGTTGGGAAAGCGGCTGACCCTGCCGAGAAAGATCTCCGAGATTTGGGCCTTGCTCAACTCAGTGATCGCGCTGGCCGATGAAACCACGGCAACGATGTCCGCAGCCGCGGCATTACCGCCGACGCTCAGGAGAGCGGAGGCGACTGTTGCAAGCAGGGACCGGATCTTCATGTCTTGGCCCTCACCAGACGAAATCAATCGCGACACTGAAGAGATTGACGGTCCCGCCGGTTTGAAATCCCGGTTGTAGGTTGATCAACGTGCCCGGCGATCCTGCGCCCAGGCGGGTGCGGTCGTATTGAACTTTAAGGTCCACATCCTTCAGTACATCCCAGCGCGTCCCAATCGACACCGTCTTCTGGTCGGCGATGGATCCCAGGATTGAATTCAGCGCAGTATTGAGGCCGGTTGCACGTCCTGCCAGAGCCGGCGGCAACGACGATGCGTTCAAGCCGGGATCGGATCGATTGCTCGTCCCCCGCAGCTGGCCGTATGTCAGATAAGGCGTCAGTTTCGCCAAGCGATAGCCGGTGCTTGCATACCAGGCCGTACTCTTGCCGAGCACGGAGTGAAACTCGCTGGTACCCCATTCTCCGATGAGGAACCAGCTTCCCGGATCGTACATTGCGCCAGCCCCGAAAAACGTGAGGCGCCGGTTGTATGGATCGTAAGTATCGGCGAGGGCATCGCCTTGTGCGCCAAACCGCCGAAAGGCACCAAACAGCGTGTGCAGGTTGCTTATGGTCAGGTTGCCTTGCTGGTAGGTCAGGTGTGCCGTGAGCGAACCTGCCTCAATGGTATCGCTGATAGTCCACAGGCGCCGGGCCTTGCCCGTGCCGCCGCCGGGCTTCTTTGAGTCGGTGACTCCGTAGGTTCCCACCCATGTTTGATTGACGCGTCCACTGTGCAGGGCATAGCTGAAGTCGCCGCCATCGCTGCTATCCACCGGGACCAGACTATACAGTTCACTCGGCGGTCGAACCCACGGATTCGTATACGCGACATTGCGAGATTGGGAGAACAAAAAGCTCGGGAGGACAATCCGACCGACGCGCACGCTGGCATCCTGCGTGAACTGATACTTCAGATTCGCCCATTCAACATGAGGGGTGAAGCTGCCATCGTAATTTTGCTCTGAGATGGCCTGCACCATCGCCGAGAGTTGCGACGTCAAGCTCGCAATGATCTGCCCGCCGACCTTGCTGTCTACGTCGGGACTCCACGCGTGCGTATATCCGGCGCCATTGGGCTTGAAGAGGTTGCTTGTGAAGTCGGCGCGCTCCTCGCTCGAATGGACGATACCTAGCGTGCCGAAGGCGCTGAAGGAGAGCATCGATGCGCGGAGGTCATCGTCAACAGCGTATGCAAGCGGAGCGCAAAGCACTGCCGCTACGATGACTGCAGCGAGACCGCACGGGGAGCAGATGGCGCGCCACCGTGCGCGCTGCGCAGTTTTTCTCAGCATGGATTACGTCCGTAGACTGTCACAAGAAGTGAGGTCGGAGCCTAGCGGCCAAAATCGATACGTGACGTGCGCCAGCCGCGGTATGGGTGTAGGGAAAAACTCCACTCAACGTGTTAGGCATGCTCCAACGCACCTTTAGTGCAGGCTAGCGCACAGTAACTGGGCTTCGCATCGCCTAAGTTTCATCGGCCGTTAGTCAACGCATGAAGCTCGCTCGGTGGCGGGCTCTCACCACCCAATGGAAGGACAACCGATCTCGATGAGAATCGCA
Organism: Steroidobacteraceae bacterium; assembly: GCA_035488895.1. Lineage (GTDB taxonomy): Bacteria > Pseudomonadota > Gammaproteobacteria > Steroidobacterales > Steroidobacteraceae > Bog-1198. The sequence goes on along the minus strand of DATHKV010000078.1, from coordinate 17,020 downwards.
TTTCATCGCCGGTTGGGTCGAGTAACGGAACCGCAGGTCCTGTTCCCACTCATTGCGGGGTGTCTTTTGATCGCCATCTGGGGGACGGCCTTCAGCGTTCTGAAGATCAGAGGCGAGGACGCCGAACACGCCGCCGCGGTCTCGAGCAGGGAGCTCTTGGGTACCTACGAAGCGCAAGTCGTGCGAGCCTTGGGCCAGATAGATCAAGCCCTGAATCTCGTCAAGTTCTGGCCCAAGCAGATTGCAGGCCGACGTACGCTCGCCGAGCTCAAGGATAAGGGGTTGTTGCCGGCGGATCTCTTGTTCGTCGTGAGCATCGCCGACGCGACGGGTGCTATTGTCGAGAGCACTCGCCCCATTAAGATCAACGATGTCGCCGACCAGGACATGTTTCGCACGCAACGAGATGGCGAGACGTTTTTCGTCGCACACTTGCCGCGCGGCCCGACGGAGGATGCGAAACTTCAATTCAGCCGCCGCCTCAATTCATCCAATGGCACGTTTGACGGCGTCGTGATCGTCGCGGTCGATGCGGACTATTTTGTCAGCGGATATGACGCGGCCAAGCTCGGTGAGCGCGGTGTGCTCGGTCTTCTTGGGGTCGACGGCGTCTTTCGGGTACGGCGGTCGGGGGATTCGGTCGTCTCTGGGGGCTCGATCGACTATTCAGCCATGTTGGCGGCCACAGGCGTTGAGGGCGGCGAGGTTGCGGTGACGACCAATAGTTGGGACGGCGTACGACGCTGGACCGGCGCGCGCGAGTTGTACGGCTTCCCTCTCGCGGTCATGGTGGGGCTGTCGGTTGATGAGCAGACCGCCGGCGCGAACGCCCAGATGCGCAGCACCGTAAGCCTGGCCGCCGTCGGCAGCGTCTTGGTCATTCTGCTCACGGCCCTCTTGGGCCGCATGAGCTGGCAGCTCGTCCAATGGCGAGCACGTGAGAGCGAAACAAAGCTCGCACACGCGCAGCATGTGGAATACATGGCCTATCACGATGCACTCACGGGACTTGCGAACCGCGCCAAGTTCAGCAATTCCCTGAATCAGAGCATCAGCGAAGCCGGGCGCTACGGGCGGCGACTCGCGGTAGCCTTCCTCGACCTCGATCGTTTCAAGCAGATCAACGACACGCTCGGGCACGATGCCGGAGACCAATTGCTCAAGGAAGTCGCGAGCCGCATCAAGGGGTGCATACGGGAAAGCGACATCGTTGCCCGTCTGGGCGGAGACGAATTCGTCGTGCTGCTGCCGGAACTGGGAGACGAGCTGTATGCCGGCGTGGTGGCGAAGAAAATACTCGCGGCTGCGGCCAAGCCCTTTAATGTAATGGGACAGGAATTCCGGGTGACCGCGAGTATCGGCATCAGCACGTTTCCGCACGATGGCCTGGATGAGCAGACGCTGACCAAGAACGCCGATATCGCCATGTATCAGGCGAAGGCGGAGGGCAGGAACAACTTCAAGTTCTATTCGCAGAAGCTCAATGCCAACACGCTCGAGCGGCTGGCGCTCGAATCAAGCCTGCGGCACGCGCTCGAGCGCAACGAATTTAGACTTCATTATCAGGCGAAGCGAGATATTGCCGGCGGCCGCATTACCGGTATGGAGGCGCTGCTGCGCTGGGTGCACCCCGACTTGGGGACCGTGGCACCGATGCAATTCATCCCCATGGCAGAGGAAACCGGGCTCATTTTACCGATCGGTAGATGGGTGCTCAAAACAGTCTGTATGCAGAGCATTGCATGGCAGCGGCAGGGTTTGCCTGCTTTGAGCATCGCCGTGAACATGACGGCACGCCAGTTCTTGGACGAGCAGCTGCTCAGCGATGTGAGCTCAATTCTGACGGAAACCGGCATGGATCCGCATCTTCTAGAAATCGAGCTGAATGAGAGTCTGCTGATCCGTGATGTTGGGAATACCCTGCGGATCCTGACGGGGCTCAAGGCCTTGGGGATTCGGATCGCGGTAGATGATTTTGGTACCGGGTACTCATCACTGGCAATGCTGCAGCGATTCCCGCTGGACACCATCAAGATTGATCGCTCGCTGATGCATGATTTTCTCGGCAGCACCGACAACACAGGGCTCGCGGACGCGATTATTGCAATGGGAAAGACTCTGAGCTTGACCGTGGTCGCGCAGGGGGTGGAAACCAAGGAGCAAGCCGAGCATCTACGATTGCACGCTTGCGACGAACTGCAGGGCTTCTATTTCAAAAGACCGCTGCCGGTTGATGAATTTACCCAACTCTTGCGCGACCAGGCTACGGAAATCACCTATGTCGGCAAGCAATTGGGACGGCAGGCGACGCAGTGAAAGACAACAAAGTTACGCCCTCCATTGACTCGGCCGCTGTCGACGAAGCCATGCCGACCGCGTGGATAGAGAGGTGCTTCGGCGAAGTCCTGCGCAAGTTGGACGTGGCAACGGTAATGTTTGACTGCGAGGCGCGTATTACGTTTTGCAATGATTATCTGCTCGAACTGACGGGCTGGCGAATCGAGGAAGTCATGGGACGAAATGTTTTCCGGGTATTGCTGCGCTTCGAACGTGGTGATTCAGAAAGTCGTCTTGCGACGCTGCTCAATGCCACGGGTGACAAATGGCTCCAGGAAAATGAGATATTCACGCGTGTCGGTGAACGCAGGCTCATGCGCTGGAACAGCCTCAAGTTGCGGTCCGAAACCGGGCAGGTTATTGGAATGGCCTCCGTCGGCGAGGACATCACTGAGCGGCGTCAGGCAGAAGCCCGGATCGCATACCTTAATCGCGTATACGCTGTCTTAAGCGGCATCAACACCCTGATTGTGCGCGTACGCGATCGCGACGAGCTGTTCCGAGAGGCGTGCCGAATAGCGACCACGCAAGGCGAATTTCCGTTGGCCATGATGGGGGTCGTGGACCGAAGCGCAAGGAAGATCGTCACCGTGGCCCTCGAAGGCAAGGACCCATGGGTGGTGACGGCCATCAAGGCCGTCCTGTCCGTGAGCGACGGATCCGTCAACGCCATGGTCGAAGAGGCCGTCCGTACCAAATTGCCCGCGATCGCCAACGACTCGCAAAACGACCCGCGCGTCGCGTTCCGCGCGAAGCACGCAGAACTCGGCTGCGGCTCGATGGTTGTGTTGCCGCTGATCGTGGCGGATGAGGTTGCGTGCGTACTCGCGCTTTACGCAAGGGAAAAGCACTTCTTCCATGAAGAAGAAATGAAACTCTTGACGGAGTTGGCCGGCGACATCGGATTCGCCGTCGATCACATCGAAACGCAGGAGCGCTTCGACTATCTCGCCTACTACGACGCCCTCACCGGCCTTGCCAACCGGAACCTGTTTCTCGACCGCTTGGCCCAGCACATGCGAAGTGCGGTCACCAGCGGCCAGCAACTGGGCTTGTTCCTCATCGATTTGGAGCGATTCAAGAACATCAACGATACCCTCGGTCAGCCTGCCGGCGACGAGCTGCTGAGGCAGGTCGCAGATTGGCTGAAGCAAACCGTGGGCGATGCGGATCTCTTGACCCGCTTCAGCGCCGATCACTTTGCCGTCGTCCTGCCGAATGTAAGGCACGAAGATGAGGTCGGACGACAGGTGGAGAGGACGTTGGATGCGTTCATCAACCATCCGTTTCGCCTCAATGACCAGGAGTTCAGAATTGCCGCAAAGATTGGCATCGCGTTATTTCCGCATGATGGCACCGATGCCGCGACCTTGTTCAAGCACGCCGAGGTCGCGCTGAAAAAGGCCAAGGTGGGCGGCGATCGGTATCTGTTTTATGCGCAAAGAATGACGGAGACGGTGGCAGGCCGTCTCACGCTCGAAAATCAGTTGCGCCAGGCGCTCGATCGCGAACAATTCGTGCTGCACTATCAGCCCAAGGTCAATATTGCGACAGGACGGCTTGCCGGCGCCGAGGCGCTGATTCGGTGGAATGATCCGGCGACGGGCCTCGTGCCGCCCGCCCGCTTCATTCCGATTCTCGAGGAGACCGGACTCATCTATGAAGTGGGGCGTTGGGCGGTGCATAAAGCGATCGCGGACTATCTAAGGTGGATCCGTGCCGGTCTTGCGGCCGTACGAATCGCGGTGAATGTATCTCCTCAGCAGTTGCGCCATCGCGACTTCGTCGCCGACATCAAACTGGCGATCGGTGTCGACCCCGTGGCCGCGGACGGACTGGAATTGGAGATCACCGAGAGCATGGTGATGCAAGACTTCAAACACAATATTGTCAGCTTGCACTCAATCCGTGCCTTGGGCGTCTGCATCGCCATCGACGACTTCGGCACCGGCTTCTCCTCACTCAGCTATTTGGCGAAACTCCCAGTGGATACCCTGAAAATCGACCGGTCGTTCATTACCGACATGGAGGCGGGCCAAGAAGGCTCGGCCCTGGTCACCACCATCATCAGTCTCGCGCACGCGCTCAAGCTCAACGTGGTGGCCGAAGGCGTGGAAACTCGGGATCAGTTGCGCTTGTTAAAATCGCTCAGCTGCGATGAGTACCAGGGATATTTGTTCGGCAAACCAGTGCCGGCCGAAATATTTGAAGCGAAATATCTGGCCTCATCAGCCACGAACGAAGGTACCGCGACGGTTCGCGCCTAACGCTTCCTTTTCGGCTCAACGATCGCCGACCACCAGCACCACAAAGGAATCCTCGATCAGCGCAGGCCGCGGACGGGGCTGCTCGGCGGTGGCGGCCGGCGCCGGTCCGAAGTCTGCGGTCACGAGGTACGCCTTACCGCTGGCCGCATCCAGCGCCATGGTGCGCGCGCCGCGCTGGGTCGGTAGCGTCTCGGCTGCTGAATAATGATTCGCGGAGTCCTGATGAATGACCGAGAGAGTGCCTTCGCCGTTGGAACTGTAAACAAGGCCGCGCTTCTTATCGTAAGCCGCGGCATCGGGGTGCTCGCCGATGGGGACGAGGGCCACCTGCTTGCCGTTGGTGGCATCGGTCACCGCCATCACCTTCCCGTCGCATACCGAGAACAAGCGCCGATGTTCGGCGTCGATCGCGAGGCCGGACGGACCATTGCAGCCGGGCAGCGGCCAGGTGCTCTTGACGGTCAACTTTTGGGCGTCAATGACCACCATCTGGCCGGGGTCGCTTTCGATGTTGACGAAGATCTGACCGCGGCCATCCTCAACCGCGAACTCCGGCTTGTCCGGCATCGGGATCGTGGCAACCACCGCCAGACTGCTCGCATCGAGCACGGTCGCATCCTTGGATGCGCCGTTGAAAGTGAATACATGCTTCCCGGCGGGCTCGTACAAGATCGCGTCGGGATTGCGGCCTGAGACCTTGGCTTCCTGAATGACTTTGAACGTGCCCAGGTCAAATGCGGTGACGGTGTTGGCGCGTCCGTTGCTCGTGAAGCCGCGATTCAAGGAGTCGGCAATGGCAATGCCGTGCACACCCTGCGTGTCCGGGATGGTTCCGATGATCTTGCCGGATTCAACGTTGACGACATCGACGCGGGTTGCGCGGCTGATGAACAGCCTCCCCTTGGCGTCGAGCGTGAGGTAATCCCAACCGCCCGAGCCGCCCAGCTTCCAGTGCTGCAGCACTTCGATCTTCGGAGCCGCCGCCGCGGCAGCGGTGGCGATGAGGAATCCCGCGCAGAGGCTCAATGCCGGCCCAAGCCCCGAGGCAGTTCGCATCGATAACATAACAAGCTCCTTGAGCCATCACTTTGCAAGACAAAGCCAGCTATTATGCCTTAGAAAATGCCGAAAATCTCTTGAAAGTTTTACATTACTTTCTAGTGCAAAGTTTCGTGAGTGTCGCCCAACTGTCACATTCAAAAATTAACCTGATGTCGATCGGCGCCGCCAACGGCAGCGTCGAATTCACCAGCCATCAGGGGAATTCCGATGATTCGATCTATCTTAAGCGCAACGATTGCTGCCTCGTGGATTTTCGGCGCGTGCGCCGCCTCTGCCGAGGAAGTTCTCGACAAACATGACGTCCGCCATGTGCTGTTGATCAGCGTGGACGGTTTGCATGCACTCGATCTGTCCAATTTCGTCGCAACCCACCCGGACTCGGCACTCGCAGAGCTCAGCCGGCATGGCGTCACGTATACGAACAATGTCACCTCGAGTCCCTCCGATTCTTTTCCCGGTCTGGCGTCCCTCGTGACGGGCGGCTCACCGGTGACCACCGGCCTTTGGTACGACGATACCTACAATCGTGCGTTGTCGCCGCCGGCACAGACGGACGGGTTGGGAAATCCGGGCGGCACCTGCCCGGGAAAGATCGGCACCAATGTGGCCTGGGACGAAGCAGTGGATATCGACCTTACGCGGCTCGATGCAGGCGGCGGCCTCAATTCGCAATTTCTCGTGCGCAATCCCAGCAACGGCTGCAAGACCATCCTGCCGCACGAATACTTGCGTGTGAACACGATATTCGAGGTGGTGAAGGCGGGCGGCGGGCGCACGGCCTGGACAGACAAGCATCCTTCCTATGAGTGGACCAACGGCCCAAGCGGCAAGGGTGTCGATGATTTCTACGGCCCGGAAATCAATTCGATCCCGGTGGCGCTGCCGCAGTTTCCAGGCTGCGCGCCGGTGCCTTTTGCGGATCCAACACCTGACGACGGCTGGACCAACAGCTTCGATGACATCAAGTGCTACGACTCTCTGCACGTCCAGGCCGTGATCAATCAAATCGACGGCTTTACGCATGATCGTGCGCACAAGGTCGGAGTGCCGGCGCTGTTCGGCACGAATTTCCAAGCGGTGAGTGTCGGGGAAAAGCTGGCCACGGATCCGGTAACGGGGCTCAAGGGCGGCTATACCGATGTGCTGGGGACCCCGGGCCAGGCCTTGGCGGGCGAACTCGAATTCATCGATCAATCGGTCGGCAAATTCGTCAAGGAGCTCAAGACGCAACGCTTGTTTGATTCGACGCTGATCATCATCAGCGCAAAGCATGGTCAATCGCCAATTGACGGCAGCAAACGCCGCGGAATCGGCGGCGGGCAACCCGCGGCAACCATCGGCTCGGCGGACGCCTTCGATATCTCCGATGACGCCTCCCTGATCTGGTTGACCGATCCCTCGCTCACGCCGGCGGTGGTTGCGAATTTGAGCACGCCCGCCAATCAGCAGGCGCTCGGGATCCAGGAGATCTTTGCAGGCCAGTCGTTGCGCAACAAGTTTGACAACCCGGCAGCGGATCCGCGCACGCCGGATATCATTCTCAAGGTCAACACGGGCGTGATTTTCACCGGGGGTTCCAAGCTCTCGGAGCACGGCGGCTTCAACGAAGATGATGTTCACACTGCCTTGCTCGTGGCATTCCCCGACCTCGGACACTCGGTGGTGAAGAGCGCCGTGAGCAATCAACAGGTGGCGCCGACCATCGTCGAGGCATTGGGGCTCGACCCCAACGATCTGGAAGCGGTGCGCAAGGAACAGATCGCGCCTTTGCCCTTCCTGTTCAAGGGCCATTTCGATAACAGCGTTTCCCGATACTGAGGTTCAGGCCAATGAGATCACTTGCAACTCACGGAACACCCGCGATGCGTTACACCTTGATCGCCGGCGCGGTAACGGCTGCGCTCACAGCCGCGCTTGGCGGCGTGGCGCTGGCCGACGACGATTCGGTCGATCGGGATGGGCATTTCCATCAGCGCCAATTTTTCTTCCCCGACAATCTCGTGGTGAGCCGCAGCGTCTACGACAACAACGCGAAAAACGTCGTGGTCGGGACGGTGCTGCCGCCCAGTTGTCCGGCCGCCAGCGGCGCTTGCGGAGCGGCGAGCGGTGCGCCGAACGACGGTTCCTATCCCGCCGTTTGGAACAACGTTATTTACGACCCGAGTTTCGGCATCACCTCCAGAATATTTCTGGATCAAATGACCCCCTCTGGTTCTGTGATCAACTCGCTTTCGGTGCCGGACAGGCCCGTCCGACACGGCTCCAGCGCCGATCATCTGGTGACGAGCTTCAGCTCGAAATCCGAACTGGCGCTGAATTTGTCGAACGATGGACGGTTCCTGACATTCATGGGGTACGTCGCGCCGGTGAATACCATCGATGTATCCAATTCCAACACGCCCGCAGCCGTGGATCCCACCAATCCCGTCGGCATCGAAAACCTGCGGGCCGTCGCCCAGGTGGACGCGGATGGACGCTTTCAATTTACCGAGACCAACGCCTATAGCGGCAATAACGGCCGCGCCGCGATCCAGGACGATTCGCGCGGGGTGGACTTGATCTACACCGTGGGCAATGCCGGCAACGGCGCCAATCCGCAACCGAACGGGATCATATTGGGCGCAGGTGCGCAGATACTAAATCCCGCAAACGCGGCGCAAGCCGCACAGGTGCCGGGATTGCCGACGCCGGTTGCCAGCTTTTCAGTGACGGAGTTGGGCGCGAAGGCCGACAAAATCGGCAAGGACGACAACTATCGTGGCCTGACCATTTTCAACAACGTGCTCTACTTCACCAAGGGCAGCGGCAGCAACGGCGTCAACACCGTGTACTTCGTGGATACCACCGGCGGCGCCTGCCCCAAAGGCGTCGGGCTGCCGGCGCCGGGTGCACGCTTGCCGACATCGCCGGTGGCGTTCAACGTGGCGAGCCTTCAGAGCACCGGTTTGCCCGACAATGTCTGCATCCTCGCGGGATTTCCGGAAACACCGAACAAGTCCGCTACCGTGACGGCCTTCCCCTTCGGATTGTGGTTTGCCAACGCACACACGCTGTACCTGGCCGACGAGGGCGATGGCTTCACCGGTGGAGCGGATCTATACACGCACGCTGCTGCCCAAACCACCGCGGGCTTGCAGAAGTGGGTGTTGAACCAAACCACCGGTCGTTGGACGCTCGCCTACACGATCACGAATGGGTTGGGCCTTGGCAGCGCCTACAAGATTCGAGGCTATCCGGCGGGCTCGAATCCGGGCACGGGCTTGCCATGGGCACCGGCCACTGACGGGCTGCGCAACATCACCGGCCGGGTGGGGCGCGACGGCGTCGCGACGATTTGGGGCATCACCTCGACCATCAGCGGCAATGGCGATGTGGGTGCAGACCCGAATCGGCTGGTGTCGGTGCGCGATGCAGTGGACGATCTAGATGCCGGCGCCGCGCGCCACGCCAAGTTCACTACGCTGCGAACGGCTGAATTTGCCGAAGTGTTGCGCGGCGTGTCCCTCACGCCCGGCTCCGACGCACGGTAGCGATTGTGATCGGCGAAGGGCATGCGGCGGCGCGTGCCCTTCGCGCCCTCGCGCCTTGCGACGCCGCCCGCAGTGCGCGCATAGTCGCGTCATGACATTTGATTGGCGGGTGTTTGCGCTCGGTTCCGCATTCTTTGCAGCGCTGACGGCCATATTTGGCAAAGTCGGCGTGTCCGAAATCAATTCCGACCTTGCCACCTTCTATCGAACGGTGATCATCCTGGCCGTCAGCGCGCTGCTGGTATCGGTGCGTCAGGAATGGCAGGCGCCCGGCGCTCTGTCCCACAAAGGCCTGATCTTTTTGATAATGTCCGGTATCGCGACGGGGCTCTCCTGGCTATGCTATTTTCGCGCACTGCAATTGGCCCCTGCATCAAGAGTAGCCCCCATCGATAAATTCAGCGTTGTTCTCGTCGTCCTGTTTGCCGTGCTGATGTTGGGCGAGCGATTGACCTGGAAGGTGGGCATAGGCGCAGTCCTGATCGCGAGCGGCGTCATCCTCACGGCGCTTTAGAAAGGCTTTCAACATTGAGCCAGTTTGGCCGTCGCGCCGCCCTTATCGCAGTGACCTTGTTTGGATCGGGCTGTGCGTTGCACGAAGTTCGGCACACGCCGCCGGCCTTGCCCGCCGCCTTTGACGGTCGCCCGGGCAGCGGCGATGCATCCTGGCCGAGTACTCATTGGTATGAGGAATTTGGCAGCACAGAATTGCAGACCCTGATCAGTCTGGCGTCGAGCAGCAATCTCGATCTGGCCATGGCGCGCGCCCGGGTGACTCAGGCCGACGCGCGCGCCCGACAGGCCGGCGCCGCGATTCTTCCGAGCGTTGATGCCGGCGGCAACGCCAACTACCTGGCGGGCCATTCCACCTCCGGCAGCGCGCACGAGACGGATTGGGCGGCACTGTTGTCGGCAAGCTATGAAGTCGATTTTTGGGGCAAGAATCGCGCGACCGCTCGATCCGCGAGCCGATTGGCGGATGCTGCCCGCGCCGATCGAGATACCGTGGTACTCACGATGCTCGCGGGCGTGGCCAACGGCTATTTTGAGGTCTTGTCGCTGCGCGAGCGCCTGGAACTGGCGCGCTCAAATTTGGTCGCCGCACAGAAATTACTCGATGTCGTTCAAGCGCGCTTCAATGTCGGCTTGTCGAATCCTGTGGAACTCGCCTCGCAGAAGGCGGCGTTCGCAGCGGCCGGACTGGTGGTGCCGGAGCTTGAGCGGCAGGAAGCGGAGGCCCTGGCCGCCTTGGCGCTGCTATTGGGGCGCGCGCCCGAGAATTTCGTCGTCGAGGGCAGGGCGCTTGATGCCCTGCTCGAGCCGAAGATCGGTTCCGGATTGCCGTCGGAATTGCTGACGCGCCGGCCCGACATCTTCGTGGCCGAGTCCAATATGCTGGCAGCGGACGCGGATTCGGTTGCAGCGCGGGCCGCGTTATTTCCGTCCCTAAGTCTCACGGCCGCCGGCGGCGTGCAGAACCCCGCATTGAACGCGGCGGTGATCAGCTTGAGCGGAGCGGGCCCGACGCTGAATCTTGGCGCGTCCATAACCCAGACCATATTCGATCATGGCCGCCTCAAAGCATTGCGGACCGAAGCGCAGGCCAAAGATGAGGAACTCATCGCCGCGTACCGGGCCGCGATCCTGTCCGCATTGGTGGACGTGGAAAAGGCACTCTCCACGATCAGCCGTCTCGATGACGCCAGAGCATTGCAGTCGGAAAGCGTCGAGCAGAGTGAACGCGCGTTTGAAGGCGCGTCTTTCCGATACAAGGCCGGCTCCGGCGATTTTCTCACCGTGCTCGAGGCGCAGCGCACGCTGTATGCCGCGCGCGAGCAATTCAGCCAGTACAAACTCGCACGATTTCAGGCGTTGGTTGCGCTGTGCAAGGCTCTTGGTGGGGGCTGGCAAGCGCAAGGCTCTGAGAATTCGACCAAGGAAACTCGATGAACAAGAAGCTGTTGGCCGCGGGCCTTGGCTGGGTGGTGCTGGCGGCAGCCGGCTGCCAAAAGACACCGGACAGCGCAAAGGCGCCCGACGATAAAAATCCCGGCACTGCCGCTAAGGCGACGGTCAAGGCTGCGGATGCCAGCGAAGGCGTCAGCTTGACGCCGGAGCAGATCGAGAAAATCGGCCTTAAGACCGAAGCTGTCAAAGCGGTTGAGTACGCCGAGCAGACAGCGGCCTATGGCAGCGTGATCCCGCACGAATCGATCGCTCAAGCGGCCGCCGAACTTGCCACTGCAGAAGCCACTGAAAAGCAGAGCCGCTCAGCATTGGCGCGGACGCAACGCTTGTCAGGTACGCCGGGAGCACTATCGGCTGATGTCGAGGAAACCAATGTTCGTCAGCTTGCGGTCGACTCGGCCGCGCTGAGCTTGGCCAAACAGCGCCTCTCCGCGACGTTTGGGCAAAAGCCCCCGTGGAGCCACGGGCAGAATTCCGAATTGCTGCAACAACTGGCCAATGGCGGCACGCAACTGGTGCGCGTCACGTTCCCGTTGGGATCCTTGCCTGGCGATGCTCCCAAGACCTTGAGCATCTCGCGGCTGGGTGCGGCCACGGCCGGGAAACGCTCAAGAGTAAGCCAGATATGGCCGGCACCCGCGGATGCAAGCGTACCGGGGCGCAGTTTTTTCGCTGTGCTGCCCGCCGGAGAATTGGGCGAGGGCGAGAGAGTGATTGCATGGGCCCCGATCGGTGCTTCGCTGCCCGGAGTCCTGATCCCCGGGGAAGCCGCGGTGATCAGCGACGGCAAGTACTGGTGCTATCTCGAGCAGAAGACCGGTGTGTTCGTCAGAACGGAAATCAGCAGCGACAAGCCATTTGAAAATGGCTACGTGGCCACCGAGGGCGTCAAGGCAGGCGACAAGGTCGTCACCAAAGGAGCGGCACAGCTGCTCGCGCAGGAATCGAATTCGGGCGGGGACGCCGACTAGACATGCGGGCGCTCGTCAGCCTCTGCGTTCGTCATTTCGGCGCCGTCAGCGCACTGAGTCTGTTCGCGTTGATACTCGGGTGCTGGGGCGCAATGCATGCGCCGCTGGACGTGTTTCCGGAATTCGTGCCCTCGCAGGTCGATATTCAGACCGAGGCGCCGGGATTCGCGCCGCAACAAGTCGAAGAACTGGTCACCAAGCAAGTCGAGAACGCCGTCAACGGCGCACCGGGCCTCGCAACGCTGCGTTCTGAATCCATTCCCGGACTGTCGGTGGTAACGATCACTTTTGCGGGCAGCATCGACGTGCACGTGGCAAGGCAGGGCATCTCCGAGCGCCTTTCCGAGCTCGGCAGCAGTCTGCCCGCGGGTGTCGGCACGCCGAAGTTGTCGCCGTTGGTCTCGAGCACGATGGACCTGTTGAAGATTGGGCTCATCTCCTCGCACGTCGACGCCTACACGCTGCGCGATACAGCCAATTGGATCATCAAACCGCGTCTGCTGGCGGTGCCGGGAGTCGCCCATGTCCTCGTTTTTGGCGGCGATGTGCGCCAGATTCAAATTCTGCCCGACATGACGAGGCTGGCGAGTTTCGGCATCACCTTGTCGCAGGTGGCGGATGCGGCGCATGCCGCATTGCCGGTGCGGGGCGCGGGCTTCATCGATCTGCCGGGGCAACGAGTTCTCATCAAGACGCCGACCCCGCAGCCCGATGTCGACGCGCTCAGCCAGGCGGTGGTGATGGAGCGCAACGGCACGCCCATTTTGCTGCGCGATCTGGCGCAGGTGAAGATTGCGCCGGCGCTCAAATTCGGCGACGCGTTGATCATGGGCAAGCCCGGCGTAATGATGTCGCTTGCCAGTCAGTACGGCGCCAACACACTGACCGCGACGCTGGCAGTCGAGAAGGCGTTGAATGAGCTGGCGCCGACCTTGAAATCGCAGGGCATTACCCTGTATTCGGAATTGCATCGTCCCGCGAATTTCATCGAACGCGCTCTTGGCAATCTGAAAAATTCGCTGCTGATCGCGGCAGTTCTCATTTTGGCCGTTTTGTACCTGTTTCTCCGCGATGTGCGCGCCGCGCTGATCGCATTTACCGCCATCCCGCTGTCCTTGTTGGCTGCGATCGCAGTACTCGATCGAATGGGTTACACGCTGAACACCATGACACTCGGAGGATTCGCGGTAGCGCTCGGTGTGCTGGTCGATGACGCGATCATCGGTATCGAAAACATTCTGCGCCGCTTGCGGGAAAACGGTCTGTTGGCGCAGCCCAAGGCAAGACTGGACGTGCTCCGAGACGCCTCGTTGGAAGTGCGCGGTCCGGTTATCTACGCCACGGCGGTGGTTGTCGCGGTGTTTCTGCCGGAACTGTTCACCTCCAGCGTGCAAGGCCGTTTTGTAGGTCCCTTGGCTTTGGCCTTTATCTTTGCCGTTCTCGCCTCCCTGCTGGTGGCGTTGACCTCAACGCCCGCACTGTGCGCGCTGTTTCTTCGGCGGCACGATGCGCGACCGCAAGCCGCTTGGCTTACGCGCCTCAAATCCTGGCAGAGCGCCGCGGTGCGCTCGGTGGGGCTTCACTTTCGTGCGACGGCTGCCGTACTGGTCGGCCTGGTCATCGCCGCGCTTGCCGTGCTGCCGTTCCTGGGCGGCACTTTCATGCCTGAGTTTCGCGAAGGTCATTTCGTTCTCCAGGTATCCAGTTCGGCGGCCGGCACATCATTGGAAACCATGCTCGAGATCGGCAAAAGGATCAGCGCCGAAGTGCTGGCGCTGCCCTACGTACAGAGCATCGAGCAGCAGGTAGGGCGCGCTGAGCTGGGCGAGGACACCTGGGGGCCTCACCGCAGCGAATTCCATGTGGAGCTCAAGGCCGACGCCAAGGTCGACCAACACGCCGCCCAAAACGAGCTGCGCAAGATTCTGGCGAATTACCCCGGCTTGCAAAGCGAGGTAGTCACTTTCCTGGGCGATCGCATCAGTGAGAGCCTCAGCGGCGAGACGGCGCAGGTAGCAGTCAAGATCATCGGCGATGACTTGGATGCGCTCGACACCACGGGCAACAAGGTGCTCAACGTGCTCGCCAAGGTTCCCGGCGTCGTCGATTTGCAGTTCAAGCGTCAGAGCGGTACGCCGGCGATCGCGATCGAATTGATGCCGCAGGCCCTGGCGGCGTCAGGAATGCGTTCGCAAGATGTGCTCGATACCATCGAGACGGCCTATGCCGGTTCTCTGGTGGGCCAGACGTTTCAGGCGACGCGCACGGTGGATGTCGTGCTTTTACTGCCGGATGCATTGAGGCATCAGCCCTCGGAGCTGGCAAAGCTCATGATCACCAGCCCGTCGGGCCCGGTGCCGCTGTCGCAGATCGCGCACATTTCCCTGGCGCAGGATCGCTACAGCATCGAGCATGAGGGCGGACAGCGGCGCGTCAGCGTGACTTTCAATGTCGGCACAGGGTCACTGCAGCACGTTGTGCAACAGGCTCAGCAGGCGATTGCCGGCGCCGTCGCCCTGCCCCGGGGAGTGTTCATCGAATTTGCCGGTGCGGCCGAGGCGGAGGCGCAAACACGATTCGAACTCATTTTGTACTCCGCGATGGCACTCGCATTGATCGTCGTGATCTTGTTCGTTTCATTTCATTGGCGCGCCAACAGCTGGCTGGTGCTCGCCAACCTGCCCTTCAGTCTGATCGGCAGCGTGATGGCAATCGCGGTGACGGGAATCGGCATTTCATTGGGAACGGTGGTGGGGCTGATCACCGTGTTCGGCATCAGCGCGCGGAACGCGATTCTGCAGCTCGCGCACTACGAGCATCTGGTCGAAGTGGAAGGCGCGGCCTGGGATGGCGAGCTGGTGCTGCGCGGAGCCAACGAGCGCTTCGTGCCGATTTTGATGACCGCCGCGGTCACCGCCCTAGGGTTGGCGCCCCTGGCGTTCGGGATGAATCAGCCCGGGCAGGAGATAGAGGGCCCGATGGCGGTCGCAGTGCTGGGCGGCTTGTTCTCCTCGACCCTGCTGAACCTGTTTGTTCTTCCGGCATTGGCACAGCGTTGGGTACGCCCGCGCTTGACGCCCGGGACCTGATCGGACGTCCGAGGGCAGGGGACCCGCCCTGCTTCCCGCCTGCATCGGCCAGCCAGCTTCGCCTGGCCGCCCGGTTGGATCGCCGGCCCCCGGCGCATTTCACCGACCTTGCCCGCGTCCCGGCGGCTTTGCGGCTCTGTATCGCAAATAACGACTCTGCAAAGAAAAGCACGGACTTTGTGTTGCAAATAAAAGACTTTGTTTTGCAAAGTGAATCATATATGGTATACCACGAAAACAACGTGAAGCGGTGTAGCAATCCGTCTGATTGATTGGCTGTCTGAATAGGGGGTACTGAACGTGGTCAGTCAAAGCGCAGTCGCGTTTTGTATGTTCGGTCGTTCACTCGCCTCCGTGCTTATCGCTTGGGAGTGATTTCCTAATCCATCGATTCGAACATACGACCTTATGAGGATCTCAAGATGCTAAAGCTTGGACTGGCGAGGCCTATGCTGATCGCGCTGGCAGCATGCGCCGCTAACTGTTTCGTCCAGGGCAGCGCCCTGGCCGACGATGCGCAGGAGAACAAAGAGCTCAAGGAACAAATGCAGCAGATGATGCAACGCATGGACGCCTTGCAGAAGCAAGTCGAGGCGCTGTCGAAGCAGCAGACCGCAACGCCTCCGCCCGCTGTTGTGACCGTGCCGCCGCCCGTTACGGCGCCGCCGCCGGTTGTCGCGGCCGCGCCCGCAGTGAAATTCGAAGAAAAGGAACCGCTGCTGCATAAAATACTGAGCGGCTTCTATGGCACATTGGATGTGTCATTCGATGACACTACGAAGGGCATGAATGGGTTTGTTGCCTACCCCTATTCACTGGTCGATCCGGCAAATCCGAATTCCGGCTACGTGAGAGGCGCGAGCCCCAAAAACAACGGCGCAGGTCCGGTGGGCCGCGTCGGCTACATGCCGGCCTTTTCCACCAATAAATCGGTGTTGGGATACCGCGGTGAGCACAAGTTCGAAGGCACCGACATGGCGCTGATCTATCAAATAGAGACTCAGCCGTCGATCACTTCGTCACCCGGCCTCAATACTTCGCAGTTCCAGCAATCAAATGTCGTAAAGGGCGGTATCGGCTACGGCGACACCTTCATCGGATTCGCCAGCGAGGAATGGGGCAAGGTCAAAGTCGGCACCACGTACTCTCCCTATAAAAAGTCTACCGACCGCCTGAATCCATTCTCCGGCATGCTCGGCGACTATGCCGTGATCATGGGCAATACCGGCGGCGACAATCGAGTCGAGTTCGGCACGCGCCTCGAACACGCGATCTGGTTCGAGTCGCCCAAATACGGCAACATGTTCAGCTTCGATGTGTTGCTCTCCCCGGGACAGAATCGTACCTACGACAACGTCGTGCAGTCGTCCGGCTCGCCGGATTGCAACGGCGGCAACGAACCCGGCAGCGGCAATTTGTTGCTCAATTGCGATGACGGCGGTTTCGACGATGCGTTCAGCGTCGACCTGAAATTCGAGACCGGGCCGATCTATGCAACGGTGGCCTACGAGTGGCACCACAATGTCAATCGCAACAGCGACGGCATCGGCTCCAACCATCCGATCTACGGCTATCTCGATTCGGTGAATTCGCCGCTGCTCGACTTCGCGACCTTTGCCGCGCTGTCGGCCGAATTTCCGACCAGTTTTGGCGCGGGCGCCTCGCCGCCGTACTTGACCGACATTGCCAACGAGACGGCGTTCAAAGCCGGCGTGCAGTACACGGCTCCGTTCGGGCTTGCGCTGAGCGGCATCTACGAGTACATGCATCGCAGTCTGCCGCAGGATTTGCAATTC
>DATHKV010000077.1:0-4615 GCA_035488895.1 Steroidobacteraceae bacterium | reverse complement strand
CGTTCGCGAAGGTGATGCCGTTGTAAAGCGCCGCCGAGAGGCCGAACAGGACGCCGCCCTCGATCTGCGCGAACACGGAATCGGGGTTCACAGCGATGCCGCAGTCGACGGCGGCGGTGGCACGCCGCAGGAGAACTTCTCCTTGTGTATCGACCTCCACTTCCATCACCAGTGCGGCATGTGTGCCGAAGCTGTCGTGCAGCGAGATACCGCGCGCGCGACGTGGCGGCAGTGGTTTACTCCATCCGGATAATTGTGCTGCCTTATTCAGCACCGCGAGCGAGCGCGAGTTCTTGCCAAGCATAGCCCTGCGATAGGCGACCGGATCCTGTCCGACTGCATGCGCAAGTTCGTCCAGAAAACTCTCCACCACGAACACGTTGTGCGTCTCGCCAACGCCGCGCCACCAGTTGAGGGCGACCGGACCGTCTTGCCGCACCCACTCGGAGCGCAGTGCGGGGATGGCATAAGGCAGATCCGCCGCGCCGGCCACTGCGTCGGGGTCGAGCCGGTCTTGCGGCCATGGCTTGCGATCGTAGTAGCTGCGCACCGTGGAGCACCGGGTCCGATGGGTCCACGCAGTTGGCAGGCCGTCCTTGCCGAGCGCGGCTGCAATGGTGTCGTGATAGGCGGGCCGAAACCGGTCATGCTGGATATCCTGCTCGCGAGTCCAGAGGATCTTGAGCGGATAGCTGACCTGCATGCCGAAACGGGCGGCCTGCTGGATGGTGTCCACGGCGAGCCGCCGGCCGAATCCGCCGCCGATCAGATGATTGCGCACGATGACCTTGTCGGGCGGCAGGCCGATGATCTCCGCGGCGACCATGCGCGCGATCTCCGGCACCTGAGTACCCACCCAGATGTCGCAGGCATCGGGGCGTACATGGATCGTGGTGTTGATGGGTTCCAGCGCCGCATGGGCGAGGTAAGGCAAATCGTAAGTCGCCTCAATGCGCCGTTTGCCGCCTTCTTGGATCACGCGATCGGGATCGCCGGTCAGACTGCCTTTGATCGGCGTACCTTGCGCGGAGCGGAGCGATGCGGCCAGTGTTGCCGACGTGAGGGTGGCGTGAGGACCTTCATCCCACTCGATCTTCAGTAGGTCGAGCCCGAGTTTTGCGGTCCAGTAGTTTTCCCCGACCACCGCGACGGCATCATCGATGCGCAGGATGTCGACCACGCCGGGCAGGGCACGCGAGGCGCGCTCATCGAGCGAGCGCAGCCGCCCGTCGATCGTGGGACACATTGCGATCGCCGCAACGCGCATTCCTTCCACAATCGTGTCGATGCCAAAGCGGGCGATGCCATTGACCTTGGCTGCCGTGTCTACGCGCTTCGCCGGCTTGCCGATGAGCTTGAATTGCGACACCGGCTTCAACGATACCTCGGTAGGCATCGGCTGGCGCCGCGCGGCACTGGCAACCGCGCCATAGGTCAAGGTTCGACCTGTCCGCTCGTGCGTGATGACGCCACGCACCACGACGCATTCGGCCGGCGGGACTCGCCAGCGTTCGGCAGCCGCGCCGATCAGCATGGTGCGGGCGGCCGCGCCCGCCTGTCGCAATGGTATGAAGAACGCGCGCACGGAGGTGGAGCCGCCGGTGGCCTGCGCCTTCAGCAGGCTCTGCGTATAGGCGTGCAGGTCCGCGGGCGCTAGTGCCACTTCGACCTGGTCAAGCCCCACTTCCAATTCCTCGGCGATCATCATCGCTTCGCCGGTGGCAATGCCCTGTCCCATCTCCACGCTGGGTACCACGAGCACAATACGGCCGTCGACACCGATGCGGATAAAGCCGTCGGGCACGAATCCGTTGAACCCCGTTGCCGCTGCATCGAGCGCGCCGATGGCGGCAAGGTCTGGCTCGCGCTCGAATGCACGTAGAGGCCGCGCTAACGCAAATCCAATCAGGAGCGCGCCAGCAGTCAGGAAACGCCGACGCGCCTTGTCGGGTAGTGCGTCTTCGCCGATTGCGCCGTAGGTTTGCATCAAGCCGCCTTGATAGCCGCGCGAATACGCGGATAGGTGCAGCACCGGCACAGATTGCCGGACATGGCGGCATCAATATCCTCGTCGTTCGGACGGGCGTTGCGGGCAATCAACGCGGCGGCCGACATGATCTGGCCCGACTGACAGTACCCGCACTGAACCACTTCCAACGAGAGCCAAGCGGCCTGGACACGCTTCCCGGCCGCGGTCTCGCCGACAGCCTCGATTGTGGTGATCTCACCCTTGACGGCAGAGATCGGGAGTACGCAGGAGCGCACCGGGTTGCCGTCCAGATGTACGGTGCACGCGCCGCACTGGCCGATGCCGCAACCGAACTTTGTCCCGGTGAGACCGAGATGATCGCGCAGGACCCATAGCAGGGGAGTATCAGGCGTTGCGTTCACCTCGACCGGCAGACCGTTCACTTTCAAAGAAACCATGCTGTTCATGTCACCCGTTTACCGTGGTCGTGTAATCCGGAACAAATCGTCGGGTGCGATCTCGAAATAGTCTCCGGCCCCGCCGCCGCGAAGGATCGGCCGCGCTGCCGCCGTATCATAAATGCCCCCTATCAGCAGGGACTCTGAAATATGCACTCCAACAACTTCGCCCAACGTCAGCCAAGTTGTCACCGAACCGCCGCCGACGGTCTTCAGCTGAATGAGCTGCGACAACCGACATTCAAACGACACCGGGCTCTCGCCGACTCGCGGCACACCGATCAGCCGTGAAGGCACGGGCGTCAACCCCGCAAGAGCAAATTCATCCACCTCGGGAGCAACTGAAGCACTGGTTCGGTTCATCTTCTCCGCCAAGGAGCGGGTGGCGAGATTCCACACGAATTCTCGAGTCTCTTCTATGTTTCGAACCGTGTCTTTGAAGCCGATGCTGGCGAATCCGATGATCGGCGGCGCATAATTAAAGGCATTGAAAAAGCTGTAAGGCGCTAAGTTCAGCGCGCCGTTGGCGCCTCGCGATGCAATCCAACCAATGGGTCTGGGGCCAATAATAGAATTGAACGGATCGTGTCGAAGGCCGTGACCCGCGGTTGGTTGATAGAAGTAACAATTTTTGATCACATCAGCTCGTCTGCAGCCGAGGATTAAGCGAGTAGGTGCCAGTCAAAACCGCCTTCGCCAGCACATGCCCGGCAAGCGCGGCCCTTACGCTGGGGCCGTTGATAACACTCAGCAACTCCAGCCGCGGCACGTCGATTGCGTGAAGCGTAAAGACGTAGTGATGAATAACAGAGTCATTCCATGGCGGGCACGGTCCATCGTAGCCATAGTAGTCGCCACGCATGTCAGGGTCATTGGCAAACCAGCTCGTATAGTCGTTGATGCCGTGGCGCAAACCGTACGGGGCGGCTGGGCCCGGTTTGCCGCGTGGCGTCACGCGGTTGCTGTGGCTACCCGCTTCGATCACCGTCGCAGTCGCCGGAATGTCGATCAGTACCCAGTGGAAAAAATCGATGCGCGGCAGTGATGCGGGCACTTCACGGCCCTCCTGATTCACATCGTCGGCTCGGCTCGGCACATCATAGTCGTGGCATATGAGCACAAACGAATTTGTGCCATCGGGCACGTCGGTCCATGTCAGATGCGGGTTACGGTTCGTACTGAGTGTGATGTGAGTGGCAGGATGAATTGACGCGAACGCAAACTCACTTGGGATTGGCGCGCTATCCGCGAAGCTGCGGCTTTTCAGTTGCATGAGACCAATTGGACCCGCTGCGCGGCGATCGACACATACCCCGAACGGGGGGCAAGCTACGCAACATCTGACGCGTTTCGCGCTCACGTCCCGCGATCGTCGCCGGAGTTTCGCACCCCCATCGAGGTGATACGGCAACGCGATCCGTACGTCCATTCTCGAACAATCCGCGAAGGCGGACGCAATCATCGAAGCCGCAGCAGAATTGGTGCCGCAGGAATTGCCGTCGCGTATGCAATCAACGTCATTCCAAAGGATCTCTCATGACAGTGCCCAGCACCATGTATCCGGCCGTGATTGGATTCTTCAAGGCGGTCTTTCAAGCGCATGGCGTGAATCCTAAGCCTCGGGAGATGATCGTGTTGCGATGGGTGCCCTTGGAAACAACCGATAAGGTGCGCAATGAATCAGCTCCTGTCACATAATCGTTGCGGGATCGATCGTGCCGAGCGAGCGCTCCTCGCACGCATTTCCACCGGTGATCGCAGCGCGATGGACCAACTCTACATGCTGTACTTTGAGCGCCTCGCAAAGTTCTTTCTGAATGTGACTCTCCACCCGGATGTCGTTGAGGATCTGATCAACGAGACGATGTTGGAAGTGTGGAAAGCTGGTGAGTCAATTCGCACGAAGCCCTCCGTCTTGCCCGCAATCATGAGATTGGCGTACTCCCGAGTACAAAAATACTTCGCCGAAGTCAGATCAAATGAGCCGCATTCTCAATGCGACGTACGCGATTGGGAACAGTCAAAGTCGAAGCTAGCGAAGGCCACTGCCTCTGAGTTCCAGGTCTTTCTTTCCAACCTCCCTGTCGAGGAGCGAGCGGTGCTGTACTTTGTCTATGCGAGCGGCTTCTCGCGTCGAGAAATCGCCGACGTAATGCAGATTGCGTGTGACTATGTCGACATGCTGCTT
>DATHKV010000076.1:0-10180 GCA_035488895.1 Steroidobacteraceae bacterium | reverse complement strand
CCCACGATGATCGGCGGCAGCGCCATCTTCAAGCTGTTCACCGATGCGCCGTTCAGGCTGCCGAGCAGCCAATAGGTGATCGCCGGCAGCTTTGATTCAGGATCGGCCACATACTTCGCGCCGCTCAAGAGCGCGCTGAAGAAGGCCGCGACCACCACGCCGGACAGCACCAGCATCAGCACCGGCGTCGAGCGATATACTCTTGCCAGCGTGTAAGTCAGCGCGACGCCCCCAAGCCCAAACGCAAATGCGATGAGCTGCAGCTCGACGGCATTGCTGGACAGCAGCAGCGCCACGGCGGCGCCGAAACCCGAAGCTGCCGTCACACCCAGGATATCGGTGCTCACCAGCGGATTGCGAAACATGCCCTGGTACGCGGCTCCGCTGGCGGCCAGGCCGGCGCCGACGAACATCGCCAAGATCGCGCGCGGCAGCCTGATCTGCAGCACGATCGTTTCAACCGATTGGGACCAATCGTGCGCAACCGGGAAGAATTGCGCCCACAGAATCCTCGCCACGTCGCCCGGCGACACCGCGAATCGGCCGATGAACAGCGAGACGTAGAGTGTTGCCAGAGGCAAAGCAATCAACAGCGCAATCGTGCGCAACCTGCTCAAGGCGGTGTCGAATTTAGGATCGATGCAACTTCGGCATCGCTGAGCTCGAGGTGAAAGAATTTTGCGTAAAACATCTTCGTCTCCTTGCTCACGTCGACGCCGGCGAATTCGGCCGGATGCAGCAGCTTGGCTGCCCACAGCACCTGCAACGCCGCCTCAGCGCTGTGGCGATCCCAAAGATAAGCCCCGCTCGGATTGACGAAGACTTTGCCGTTCTTGACGGCATTGATTTCCCGCCAACGTGGATCATCCAGGATCGCCTGCCTATTTTGCGGGTTCGGCGCACTGCCGACAATGATGACATCCGGGTTCCACGCCGCCACCTGCTCCATGGTCACGGGACGGCCATTGCCGGCAACGGTCGCCGCATTGACCCCGCCCGCAATGTTGATCCAATCATCGATGACTGTCTGAAGCCCGTCGGCAGTGAGAATCCCGGCGGATGAGGTATGCAGTACCTTCGGACGCGCATTCGCGGCGAGCTTGCCGGTAACCTGCATCACGCGCTGAATGTTGGCATCGAAGTAGCGGACGTACTCGCGCGCCGCGGCAAACTCGCTCGGCCCAAGCACCTCGCCGGTCAGCAACGCGGTCTCTTTGAGTCCGTTGTACGAGGTGTTCGGCATCAGCACGACCGGAATGTGGTATGCGTCGATCGTGCCGAACCACTTTGGCATGGAGCCGTCGTAGGCCATGAGTATCACATCGGGCCGTGCACCGATCAGCGTCTCCAAATTCACATCGCCTGATGCGTTGAACGCCGCAGGAACCTCGTCGATCGGCGGGTACAGCCTGCGCAGCCAGGGCTGGCCCTTGGCTTGCGTGCTGGTGGCGACCAATTTGTCCGCGCCACCCAGCATCACGACCATGGCATTGTTGGCGTGCCACGGGTCCGCCACGCGCATCACGTGTTCCGGAAGCGTGACCTGGCGACCGGACGCGTCGGTGACCTGCCGCGTCTGCGGCGCGGGTGCGGCCGTCTGCGCCGATGCGGCCGTCTGCGCCGATGCAAGCCAAAGGACGCATGCCAGCGCCTTGAACGGGCGCAAGTTGGGCATCAGCCTCAGAAATCCACGCTCACCGCGGCCAACACCGTGCGCGGCGTGCCGAAGTGTGCGAGCAAGTTGCCGGTGTTGGCGCCGGTTAAATTACTCGGCGCGATGGTTGACCAATAATTCCTGTTCGTGAGGTTGTCCACTGCCAGCCGCCACGTCACATTCTTGCTCAAGATGCTCGAGGTGTAGCGCGCACCCACATCGAACAGGTTGTAGCCGGCGACAAAGAACGAATTGGTATCGTTGGCCGCGCGCGGACCGGAGAACTGCCAGTCAAACGTAGCCACCAATCCCGGGACCGTGGGAATGCTGTACTCGAACAGGGTGTTGCCCTTGACCTTGGGCGCGCCGACGTAAATCTTGTCGTTGGTGGTGGCCAGCGGCGTGTCCTCGAGGCGTGCGTCCAGCAGGGTTACACCGCCATAGACCCGTAGGTTCGGCACCACTTCACCCACCGCGGAGAGTTCCAAGCCTCGATTGACCTGCAAGCCGGATATCTCAAATGCATTGTCGACGGTATTGATGTTGGCGAAGGGCCGTTGAATGCGGAACAGCGCCGCAGTGAGATCGATTTTTTCCAGCGACACCTTGTAGCCGACCTCGTACTCCTTGCTGCGGTAGGGAGGCAGGCTCTGCCCCGCATTGACCAGCGGGGGCGTGCTGGCGGGCGCCAGGTCCCCGGGCTGCAAACTGCTGGCAAATGTGGCGTACACCGTCATGTTGCTCTTGGGCTTGTACATGAGGCTCGCGGTGGGGCTCACGCCGTGATTGGCGTATTCCGATACTCGAACGGCATTGGCGTTGTAGTTATTGGTGTGAAACCAGTCCTGGCTCACCGCCAGGCGCGCCGCCCAGGCGTCGGTGAAGCGAATGGTGTCGCCGATGTTGACGCCCTGCTGATACGCCGTCGACGAGTCGAAGTTAAGACCGACATTCGGCAGACCTGCGGCCGGAAACGGGAAGATGGCCGGGCTGTTGATATTCGCCGATCCCAACAGCACGCTCGGGGCCGTCGCCGGCGTGATGACCGAATAGGACTGCGACTTGTAGCCGGCAGTGCCGATCGTCAGGTCGTGTGCGATTGAGCCCGTGGTGAAATTGCCGTCAAGATAGGCCGCGTCACTCGTCATGATGAAGCGCGGTGCAAAGCCATTGGCGAGCGAGGAGGTGTAGTTGCCGTTGTTGTTGGTCAGATTGTTGACCGGCGTGTTGATATTGCGCGACGCGTCTTGATTGAGCGCACCCACCACCAAATGCCAATCGGAGTTGAAATCGTGTTTCAACCGCACGCTTCCCATGCGCGTCAGCAGATCGACGCCGGCGTAGTTCTGACCATAGCCCACGTTGGTGGGATCGGGCGCCGGCGGCAGGGTAATTTTTTCGCCGTAGCTGAACCAACCCGGATAGCCGGTATCGATCAGATGGTAGTAGCTGTAGTTGGTCTCGATGACCGTGCCTTCAAACGGCCGCACGTCGATCGCGAGACTGCCGAGCACGCGTTTGGCATGGCTGTGATCGACCCACGCGTCGCCCTCGCCGAATACGCCGTTGAAGCGGTAGCTGACGATGCCATTGCTGTCGAACTTGCCGCCCAGATCCACGTGCGCGGTGCCGATGCTGTCGCTGGCGTAACTCACCGTCACTTCACGCAGGTCGTAGTCGGTCGGCCGCTTGGAAACAAAATTGAACATGCCGGATGGATTGGCCGGCCCGTACAGCGAGGCGGACACGCCGTTGACGACTTCGATCTGCTGAAACTGCTCCATCGCGTTGGCTACAGTCACGAAGAACTGCATGCCGTCCATGCGGGAATTTTGGAAATTACCGCCCTGCATGCCGCGCGTCTGCGGACGCAGAATGTCAGGACCCTGCTGCTCCTGATAGGCGACCAATGGCAGGTACTTCGAGACATCCTTGAAATTGGTTGCCATTGAGTTCTTGAGAAGATCCTCGGTAAGCACTCCGATGGAGTACGGTGCATCGAGAATCTTTAATGAGCCCAGGGGCCCAAGCGAATCCACGGACTCGCTTCGATAATTGTCGGACTGTTTGATTCCCACGACGGTCACGTGAGTCAGCGACGATGGCGCACTCTGCTGCGCCTCGGTTGCGGCATCCTCGGCGCCGGCGGGCTGCGCAAGGGCAAACGGAGAGAGAGCAAGCAATATTGCGATGCGAATCGATTGGGTCACTGAAATCTCGTCGAATGGATCAAAGGCGGCGCGATGGCCGCTTGCGAGCTGTGCTCTACACGCAGAAAAACCGCCGGAAAAGTAGCATGGCGGGCTGGTGCCAACAATATGAACGGCGGTGCATATGTTGCGTGCAACCGCGGGAAAACACGGTGTTTTGCTTGGACTAATCTGCGTCGAGACGCTCGTTACCCGTATAACAATGAAAGCGTCGATTCACGGCGCGTCCGATGAGCGCCATGTCGAATTTTCTGGCAAGGTCATAGCCCATGGTGGACACGCCGTTGCGCGACACAACGATGGGGACACCGCTCTGCGCCGCCTTGATCACCATCTCTCCGGTGAGCCGTCCGGTGGTGAACAGCATTTTGTCGCCGCCGCCGATGCCATGCTGGATCATCCACCCCGTGACGGTGTCGAGCGCATTGTGCCGGCTGACATCTTCAACCGAGACCAGCAATCGGTCATCTTGAAACAACGCGCAGCTGTGCACGGATCTTGCGTGCCGGTGAATGCTGTCATGCTGACGCATCACCTCGAGAATCCGTCGCAGTGTGCTGTGTTTGATACGCGCCTCAGACGCGCCGGGCAGGCGAACGGCGTCCATGTGCGCCTCCAGGCTTGCGTATACCGATCCCTGGCCGCTGCCGCTCGCCACCGTTCGCAGCGGTACACGGGTGTCCTTCTCCGCCGAGCGGGTCCGGACCGTGGCCGTGCTCGATTTCCAGTCGACGACGATGGATTCCACGACGGTTGCGTCTTTGATCAGCCGCTGGTTGAACAAAAACCCCAATACCAACAGCTCCGGTGAGGCGCCCAAGGTCATGAGCGTCACCAGCTCGCGATGATCGAGCATCAGCGTCAGCGGCCGTTCGGCGGGAATATAAATGGTTCGCTGCGCACCCGACTCGTCGGTGATGACGATCTCACGCATCGACTCGGACGCCGCGGCGCTCAAAGATGGGGCGTTGACAATGGGCTGCAGCAAGCTCGCCTCCGGCTGCACTTCGAACGCTTCTAGACCAGTCTCAATGGCAGCCTCCGCCCGCAAGCGGTACGATGACCGCGCGCAACCCATGACCATTCACCGACAGCAAATCACCGGACTCATTCTCGCAGGTGGCCGCGGCACACGCATGGGCGGCGTCGACAAGGGCCTGCAAACGCATCTCGGAATTCCGCTGGCGCAGCACGCGCTCGAGCGCCTGCGCCCGCAGGTGGGTGCGCTGATGCTGAATGCCAATCGCAACCTCGCGGCCTATCAGGCGATGAACGTCCCGGTTTGGCCCGATGAGCTCGCCGACTTTCCCGGGCCGCTTGCCGGCATGCTCGCGGGCCTTGAACATTGCAGCACGCCTTATCTGGCCACTGCGCCGTGCGACACGCCGAATTTTCCCATCGATCTGGTCGCGCGCCTGGCTCGAGGACTCATGGACGTCGACGGCGACATGGCGACCGCCTACACGCGTGAGGGCGGCGAGTTGCGCGCGCAACCGGTGTTTTGTCTCATGAAGACCTCGCTGCGCGACAGTTTGCGCAGCTTTATCGCCGGCGGGGAGCGCAAAACCGGCCTGTTTGCCGCCCGGCACAAGGGCGCCAAAGTCATATTCGAGGCTCCCGCCGCGTTCACCAACGCCAACACACCGGGCGAGTTGGCGGCACTGCAAATCAGTCCTCGCCCGCCGTAGCCGCTTCGAGAATCTGGCCGCCGCCGAAGCTCGACTGCACCGGCGTCGTCCCTCCCAGGCTCAGACGCACGGCGCAGTACTTGAACTCCGGAATCTTGCCGAAGGGATCGAGCGCCGAGTTCGTCAGCTTGTTGATCGCTGCCTCATAGAAGCAAAATGGCACGAACACGGCGCCATGCGGCGAGCTTTCGTCGGCGCGCGCATACAAACTGACCTTGCCGCGGCGCGACTGGATGGTGATGAGCTGGCCTGGCTTGGCGCCGAGCGCCGCCATATCAACCGGATTCAGCATCGCGACCGGATCCGGCTCGATCGCATCGAGCACTTCTGAGCGGCGCGTCATGCTGCCGGTGTGCCAGTGTTCCAGCTGACGCCCCGTGATCAAGACCATTGGATACTCGGTATCCGGGCGCTCATCGGCGGGAATGATATCGGCGGGCACAAACTTCGCTCTGCCGGTCGGCGTCGGAAAGGACTTGATGAACACCACCGAGTCGCCGGGATCACCCTCCTTCTCGCAAGGATACGTGACGCTGTCTTCAGCTTGCAGGCGTTCCCAGGTGATGCCGCCAATGCTCGGCATGGTGTGGCGCATTTCGTCGAATACCGCCGCCACCGCGCTCTCGCCCGTGCCATAGGACCAGGAAAGCCCTAGCTGGCGCGAAAGGTCGATGATGATCTCCAAATCCTGCCGCGCCTTGCCGGGAGGATTGAGCGCCTGGCGTCCCAACTGCACGAAGCGATCGGTGTTCGTGAACGTGCCGGTTTTTTCCGCGAACGACGAGGCCGGCAGGATCACGTCCGCAAGATAGGCCGTTTCGGTCAGGAAAATATCCTGCACGACCAGCATGTCGAGCTTGGCGAGCGCTTCGCGCGCGTGATCGGCATCCGGATCGCTCATGGCCGGATTCTCGCCCATGATGTACATCCCTTTGACGTTGCCGGCGAGGATGTTCTTGATCACCTCGACCACCGTGAGGCCGGGTTTATTGTCGAGCGTTTCGATCGGCACATTCCACGCTTTGGAAAAGCGTTCGATCGCCTTTGGATTGTCCACACGCTGGTAATCCGGGTACATCATGGGAATGAGACCGGCGTCCGAGGCGCCCTGCACATTGTTCTGGCCGCGAAGCGGGTGCAAGCCCGTCCCCGGCCGCCCGATCTGTCCGGTCATCAAGGCCAACGCGATCAGGCAGCGCGCGTTGTCGGTGCCGTGAATATGCTGGCTGATCCCCATGCCCCAGAGGATCATGGAGCCGGAGCTGGTCGCGTACAGACGCGCCACCTCGCGGATCGTCTCCGCGGGGACTCCGCAAATCGGCGCCATCAGCTCCGGACTGTAGCCCTGGACGTTCTTCGCCAATTCAGCGTAGCCGAGCGTGCGGTCCGCGATAAATTTAGCATCGACCAGATTCTCTTCGATGATGACGTGCATCATGGCATTGAGCAGCGCCACGTCGGTATCGGGCTTGAATTGCAGGAAGCGATAGGCGGTTCGCGCCAGATCGCTGCGCCGCGGATCCATCACAATCACCTTGGTGCCGTGGCGCATGGCATTCTTGATGAATGTCGCCGCAACCGGATGATTGACCGTGGGATTGGCGCCGATCACGATGACCACGGCGGCCTGCGTGACATCCATGACCGGATTGCTCACGGCACCGGAACCGATTCCTTCCAGCAGCGCCGCGACGCTCGAGGCGTGGCACAGGCGCGTGCAGTGATCGACATTGTTGCTGCCGAAGCCGGTGCGCACCAACTTCTGAAACAGATACGCCTCTTCATTGCTGCCCTTCGCCGAGCCGAATCCGGCGAGCGATTTCGGACCATGGGTATCGCGCAATCGGCGCAGCGCGCCCCCGCCCAATGCGATCGCTTCTTCCCAGGTTGCCTCGCGGAACACCTGCATGACATTGTTCGGATCCATCACGAACTTGCCCGACTTGGGCGGCGCATCGGCGCGGCGGATGAGCGGCACGGTCAGCCGCTGCGGATGGCGCGAATAGTCGAAACCGTAGCGTCCCTTGACGCAGAGGCGCGATAGATTTGCGGGACCATCGCGGCCTTCCACGTAAAGGATCTTGTCGTCCTTGACGTGGTAGGTCAGTTGGCAGCCGACGCCGCAATAGGGACACAGCGATTTGACCGATTTGTCCGGCACCGAGAGGGCCACTTCCCGCGCCGGCATGAGGGCGCCGGTGGGACAGGCTTGCACGCATTCACCGCAACCGACACAGGTGGAAGCGCCCATCGGATCGTCCATGTCGAAGACGATTTTTGCGTGCTGTCCGCGCGAGGCCATACCGATCACATCGTTGACCTGCTCATCGCGGCAGGCCCGCACGCACCGGGTGCATTGGATGCAGGCATCGAGATTCACTGCGATGGCGGCATGCGATAGGTCGGCCTGCACCGCCGGCCGCGGCGCGAAACGCGGCTTGCCGAGCTTGAGCTTGACAGCCCATTCGTCCACTTCGTTGTGGCGTGTGTATTCCTTTTCGGGCATATCCGACTGCAGCAGCTCGATGACCATCTGCTGCGCCTTGTGCACGCGCTCGCTGTTGGTGGTCACCTCCATGCCGGCAGCCGGCGCGCGGCAGCACGACGCCGCCAGCACCCGCTCACCCTTGATCTCCACCATGCAGGAGCGGCAGTTGCCGACCGCTTCCATTCCGGCCTTGTAGCAAAGCCGTGGTATCTCGATGCCCTCGCGATCGGCAATCTCGATCAGGGTTTCGCCGGGCAGCGCCTTCATTTCCTGGCCGTTCATCAGAAATGTGACGGTGGGTGCCTCGGTGTCGAGGCGCACATCACGGGTGGTGGCGCTCATGCGGGTTCCCTCAACTCAACTCATTGGGAAAGTATTTGATGACCGTATCCACGGGATTGGGCGCGGCCTGACCCAACCCGCAGATCGACGCGTCGCGCATCACCTGCGAGAGTTCGGCAAGCAGCGGCTTGTCCCACTTGTCCCCGGCAATCAGCACATTGGTCTTTGCGGTGCCGACCCGGCAGGGGGTGCACTGGCCGCAGGACTCGTGTTCAAAAAATCGCATCATGTTGCGTGCGGCCGCCTTCGCCGTGTCCTGCGAGGACAGGATGATGACGGCGGCGGAACCAATGAAGCAGCCGTACGGCTGCAGGGTGTCGAAATCCAGCGGGATATCGCCCATGGACGCCGGCAAGATGCCGCCGGACGCGCCGCCCGGCAGGTAGCCGTAAAAAGTATGGCCTTCCCGCATGCCGCCGCAGAACTCATCGATCAGTTGCCGCACCGTGATGCCGGCGGGCGCCAGCTTTACGCCCGGATTCTTGACGCGTCCGGAGACGGAAAAACTTCGCAGGCCCTTGCGACCATTGCGGCCCTGCGAAGCGAACCAGGCCGCGCCTTTTTCGAGCAGCTCGCGCACCCAAAACAAGGTCTCGAAGTTGTGCTCCAAGGTCGGGCGCCCGAACAGGCCGACTTGCGCAACGTATGGAGGACGCAGCCGCGGCATGCCACGCTTGCCCTCGATGGACTCGATCATCGCCGACTCTTCGCCGCAGATGTATGCGCCGGCGCCACGCCGGAGTTCGATCTTGGGCAAGGGCACGGGCGGATGGTCCTGCAGCTTGGCTAGTTCCGTCTCCAGCAGCGCGCGGCAGCCGTGATACTCGTCTCGCAGATAAATATAAATCGCGGAAACGCCGACTGCCCAGGCCGCGATCAGCATGCCCTCGAGAAACCGGTGCGGGTCGCGCTCCAAATAGACCCGGTCCTTGAAGGTCCCAGGCTCGCCTTCATCGATGTTGACCGCCATCATCCGGGGCGCCGCCTCGCCGCGCACAATGCGCCACTTGCGACCCGTCGGAAACCCTGCGCCGCCGAGGCCGCGCAATCCCGAATCTTCCATGGTCTTCAAAACGCTTTCGGGTTCGCGCCGATGCTCGACGCAGTCGCGCAGCAGGGCATAGCCACCGTCTCGTGAATAGGTTTCGAAGTCGATGTAGTTGCCGGGCGTATCGGTGAAGTGGCCCGCCTGCACTTCGCTGCGCACCGACTCCAGCGTCGCCCGCGGCACCGGCTTTTGATGGACCACCGCGACCGGCGCTTGCTCGCAGCGCCCGACGCAGGGCGCCGGAATCACGCGCACCTCGCGGCCCAGCAGTGCCGGCAGTTTCTCCAGCAGCTGTTTCGCTCCGCCCATTTCGCAGCTCAAGCCGTCGCAGACCCGCACCGTCAGCGCCGGCGGCGCCGGCAGCGAGCCGTCTGGACTCTCCTTCACCACGTCGAAGTGATGATAGAAGGTGGCAACTTCGTAGACTTCGGTTTGGGCCAGCCCCAAGAGTCTCGCCAGGGCGGCCATGTGCGGCGCGCCAAGCTGGTGATAGCGGTCATTGATCAGGTGCAGGTATTCAATCAGCAGGTCATGCCGCCAGGGTCCCGGCCCGATCAAGGCTTCGACCTCGGCCAGCGCCTGAGGGATGACGGGTCGGCCCTTGGGCGATTGGCGTTTTCGCTGTTTGGTGGCGCCCGCGCGTGCAATGGGGATCACCGGACTGGTCACTGATCAACTCCGTTGGATGAGGCTTTCAGTATGGTGTCAGCTGATATATGTGTCCAATCGATTCGGATATTTAATAAAGGA
>DATHKV010000075.1:0-24364 GCA_035488895.1 Steroidobacteraceae bacterium | reverse complement strand
TGCGCACCAGCGGAGCCGGAACCCGCACGGTTGTCGGAGCACTGCTGGGCGTCGTGTTCTTCCTCGTCACGCGCACCGTCGAAAACGGCGGGCAACTTTTCAATCTGAATCCGACACTGGTCGGCTGGTTGCCGACGGCGGTGGTGGGCCTTTGCACCTTGGTCGCGATCTCAAGAACGCGCTAGACGAATGATGCGTGTTTTGGACAGCCGATCGTGCAAGGCAAGATGATCGGGGTCGAGATATAGCCACAGCACTCCCAATGCCGCCGGCGCCCAGGCAAGCAGCCCGAAGCACGCCCGCAAAACGGCCGCCTGCCAATGGAGCGCTTTGCCTGCGGCCGTCACGGCGCGAATGCGCCATGCGCGCATCCCCAAGGTCTGGCCGCTGCGCAGCCAATTGAGCACGTAGTAACCGGCAATGACCAGCACCAGGCCCAACCGGTAGACGTAGACCCAAGCACCCGCGGTGGCCGGCACGATGGCGGCGCCGTGAGTGAAGAAGAGGGCGCCGCCGGTGAAGATCATCAAGAGCGCAGCCAGCAGAAATGCGTCGTAGACCAGGGCCGCAACGCGCCGACCGAACCCGGCACTGGCGCCGTCGATCACGGCCGCGGCGCGGCAGCAGGCTTCTTCGCGCTGGAGGGCGTCGATTGGAGGGCGGGCGAGGCCTTGGTGTCGGCTCCGGACTTGGGTGTGGGCGCCGGCTTCGGTACCAGTAACTGTTCCAGCGGTTTGAAAATGCCATCGTATCGATACGTGGCAATCTCAAAGGCGCGGCCATTCACCTTGGCGCTCAAGGCGGCATCCTTAGGGTTCGCAACTTGAATCCAGCGCTTGTCGCCAACGGCGACGCCGGTCAGGGTGATCACGCCGGCGTCGGCCAGGGTGACGGTCACGATCATGGGCTTGCTGAAGTCGATGTCACCGGCCTTTGACACATCTTCATCGGCCAGATTGCTCAAGAAATTGGGTGCAGGTGCGAGCGTCTGCTGATCCGCCGCCAGTCGTCCGCTCGGCACGCCTTCCAGTACGAACTTGCTGGCCGGAGGGGGCGGAGGTGTTGCCGCAGGTGTGCCGGCGGGTTTGGCATCGGCGTTGGCATCGGCGGGTTTGGCATCAGCTGCTTTGGCGCTCGGTTCGGTCACGCGCCGCACGGAATACGCAGGGCCCGTGGCGGGTTTGAATTCAATGCTTTGAATCTTGTCGCTGGCAACATCGAGCAGCCGCGTGTCGATCCAGTAGCGGGGCTCGGCTTCAAAGGTGATTCCCGGTTCGACGACGTAGCTGGTGCTCTCGCCGGCCCGCCTGACAAAGTTACCGCCGGCCGCGGATTTGCCGACGATGACGCCGTGCTTCCCGTCCTTGGCCGTCAGATCGATCTGCGCGCCGGTGGCGCCGGGCTTGGTCGGGTCTTCGACCCCGATAATCGAATAGCTGGCGGGATTGGAGGTCTTCTCTTCTCGAATCTTGGCATCGCTCAACGCCAGCAGCAGGGTGCGCAATTTGGACACGTCCGCGGGGTAGTTCGCCCGCTCCGCCACGGTCCATTCCTGCCCTTGCTTCTGCACGGTAACCGAGGGGGTCGTGCCGCCCTTGAGGACGCTCAAGGAGGTCACCGTATCCATTTCGCCGGCGAGCGCAGGCCACAGCGGGGTGCCGTGGACATCGCGCGGCAGGTTGCGCTGCGTACTCAGGTACATGGCGCTCAAGATCGCAATCAGCGCGGCGACCAACAACGCGATAAGCCGCTGCCGGCTCATGTCGAACTCGCCGCGACGGTCTTGGACGAGGCGCGGCGACGCCGGCGCGTCGACAGGATGATCACGCCCGCCAAGGCGACGATGAGCGGCGCGATGGCGATGTTGATGATCTTGAGTCGAGCACCGAGGGCGTTGATGTCCACGTCCAAGCCGCGTTCGGTTTCACGCAGTTCTTTGCGCACCCGGGTTTTCTCGGCGGTAAAGCGCTTCAGTTCCGCTTCTTGCTCGGGGGAGAGCATGATGGAGCTCTGATCGTTGCGCGTCTTTTGCAGTTCAGTGAGCTTATGCTCCGTCTGCTGCAGCTCCGTCTGCAGTTCCAAGGCCTTGGCGCGCAAGCGCTCATCGGCCTGGCGTTTGAGCGCATCGATGCGTTCAAACGGACGAGAGAACGATGCGCGGCCGCGGATGCTGATCAGCGCGTTGCTGCCGCTCAAGTTGTCCAAAATATTGGCGATGAAATCGCCGTTGTTGGCAAAGGCCTGCGCAATCCGTTGACCTAGGAATTGGCGTTGCTGCACCCACAGGTAGTCCATCATGAGATCGGTGTCGGCGATCACGACGATACTGGCCGGCGTGGTCGACTTGGCCAGGTGAGCGACCGGCGGGCCCGCGGCGGGTTTTTGATCAGCGGGCGGTCCCATGGGATACGCGGAATCCAGGGGGCCGGTGATGCGCGCGGCCAGGGTGTAGCGGACACCGGTGGATTTGAATCCATCCCGCAAGGAGGCGGGGTCCACCAGAGCGTTGAAGCGCTGCGCCGGCATAGGCTCCGCGCTTTCGGAACTCATGAGCAGAGGCTCGAATTTGGTCTTGGCGCCGGCGTGCTGCGACAAGGAGCCGACGGTGGCGAGGTTGATGGATTCCAGCGAGGCGGTGACCACGTCTTTCGCATTCATATCCGCATGACGCAGCCCTAAGATGCCGATGTGGCGCACGGGTCCGGTGCCGGCATTGGCGCGAACTTCCAGTCCTCGGCCCACATCGCCGATGACCTTGGTCGGATCGTAGTCGACGCCCCAGCTTGCCAGTAGCGGCTGAAGGTCAGACGAATGATTGGCCATGGCCGCCGCCATGGGGTTCGAGGGATTCTGTCCGCTCAAGTCGGAGCCGGCGTCGGGGTCGAGCATCAGCAGCACTCGGCCGCCGCGCATCACGAATTGATCGATGGCGTACAGTACCTTGGGCGCCAGCTGTTTGGGGTGAACCAGCATCAGCACGTCGACATCCTTATCGATGTGATCGAGATCGGCGGTCAGGTTGCGAACGGTGAACGCCTGTTGAAGCTGGGTATAGATGGGCCAGGGCTCGCCCATTTGACCGGTCTGGGGATTGAACTGGCCTTGCAGTCCAATCGAACTCATGAGACCGATGACGGGCTTTTTCGGCGTCGCCAACTCTTGAATGAGCTTGGCCACGTCGTATTCCAGGAACTCCTCGCGATCGGGCTGGAAGCTCGCAATGACGGAGCGGCCGTCGGTTGAATTGGTGCCGGCCAAGCCGAAGTACAGCGAGTCTCCGCTGTTGCCAGCCGGGAGTGCCTGCAACCCAAATTCGGCTGCCCGGTCCTCATCGTCCGAGAAGGGCTGCGGATCGACGACTTGCAGGCGAATCTTGCCGCCGGCGCGCGCGGAAACCTCTTCCAGGAGTTCGCGCACGCGGGTCGCATACGGCTGGATCAGCGGCGAGTGTTTCGCGGCGACATCGCGCGAAAAGTAAAAATACAAGTTCACCGGCTCTTTCAGGTCGTGCACCACCTGCTGTGTGCCGCTGCTCAAGGTGTAGAGCTTGTTCTGCGTCAGATCCAGGCGCGCGCCGCGCAAACCCACGTTCGACAGCATGACCACGCCCAAAAACAGCACGGCGAGCAACAACAGGCCGCCGACGCCCATTCCCAGTTTTTGCCAACGATTGCCCTTCACTTATTCCGCCTTCTTCATGTCGAGAACCACGGCCGTGGCGGCCAACCAGAAGCCCATCAGGGCAGCGAAGTACACCAGATCGCGCAAATCGATCACGCCCTTGGAAATCGCGTCGAAGTGCGTGAAAAAACTCAACGAGGCGATCGCATCCACGATCGACTGCGGCAGCACGCCGCGCACGAAATCAATCACCAGCGGAAATCCGGCCAGCAAGAATACGAAGCCGACCAACGCCGCGGTGATGAAGGCCACGACCTGGTTGCGGGTGGCGGCGGACAGGCACATGCCGATGGACAAAAAGCCGCCCGCCATGAGGAAGCTGCCGATGTAGGCGGCGATGATGGCGCCGTTGTCGGGGGAGCCGAGGTAGTTCACCGTGATCCACACCGGAAAGGTGAGGGCCAGCGCGATTCCGGCGAACACCCAAGCCGCAAGAAATTTGCCGACGACCGCCTGCCACAGCGTGATCGGAAACGTCATGAGCAACTCGATGCTGCCGCTGTTGCGCTCCTCCGCCCATAACCGCATGGAAATGGCCGGGATCAACACCAGGTAGAGCCAGGGGTGCCAGCGGAAGAAGGACTGAAGGTCTGCTTGATTGCGCTCCAAGAAGCCGCCCACCTGAAAGGTGAAAACGGCGGCCAGCACCAGGAAAATGACGATGAAGACGTAGGCCAGGGGCGTTGCGAAGTAACTGCGCAGTTCGCGCCGGAAAACCACGAATACCTTGTTCATGCGTCGAGCTCCGCTGCCGGGGCGATGTTGATGCCATCGGGATCGGTCAGCGACCGGAATACCTCATCGAGACGTCCCGATTCCAAGTGCAGCTCCGGCACGTCCCACTTATTTTTGACAATAATTGCGCTGACCGCCGATAGCACATTGGCTCCGGGCTTGGGGATGGCGGTCAGCCGCAGCTCACGCGCGTTCGATTCGACCGCCGCGACTTCCGGCAGCAGCGATATTTCGCGACTTGCGGCCTTGAGCTCCTCGGCCCTTTCGAACCTCAGGCTCACCGCGTGGTGGTAGCGCGAGCGCGACTCGAGCGCGGTGGGGGTTTCGTCGGCAACGATGCGGCCATTGGCGATGATGATGGCGCGGGTACACACCTCGTGCACTTCTTCCAAGATATGCGTGGAAACGATCACCAGCTTGTCCTTGCTCAATTCATTGATCAGCCGGCGCACTTCATGTTTTTGGTTGGGGTCGAGTCCGTCGGTGGGTTCGTCCAGAATCAACACCTGCGGATCGTGGATCAGCGCCTGAGCCAGGCCGACGCGGCGGCGAAACCCCTTGGACAGAGTTTCGACCACCTGATCGATGACCGGCGCCAGTCCCAATCGATCGATGACCACGCCCCGCCGTTCCCGGCGCCGCTCGCCGGTCAAGCCGCGCACGTCGGCCACGAAGTCCAAGAATTCGCTCACGGTCATTTCACCGTAGCTCGGCGCGCCCTCGGGCAAATATCCCATGCAGGTTTTCGCCGCCACCGGCGCCGTTTCAATATCGTGTCCGCAGACCGAAACCTGTCCGGTGGTGGGAGAGATGAACCCGGCGATCATTCGCATGGTCGTGGATTTGCCGGCGCCGTTGGCGCCCAGGAAACCCAGCACCTCGCCGGGTGCCACCGAAAATGTCAGATCGTTCACGGCCAGCTTGTCGCCATACCGCTTGGACAAATTTTTAGTTGTGATCATGCGCGCCTTGGAGCATCGAAATTGCCAGGAGGTTCCCCAAAATATTATTTTATGCAGCGAAGTCGCCCGTGCTCAACCCCTGAGGCGCTAGGGGTTGCCGGCTTTCTTTTCGATCGCCGCTTTACTTTCCTTTAAAATACGCCGCACATCCGGCAGGCTCGGCCGGTCTGCCATGCGAGCAATGAGCTCGGGCAGTTCAAACCATTTCCGGCCCCATTGTACCAAGCGAGCCGCATCGGCGACGACCTGATCGCGTGCTGCCTCGGAAGGGCCGGTGCGCTCGGGTTGCGCCGGCTTTTTGGGCGCAGGTTTGGCTGCGGGCCTTGGCGCCGGCCTGACAACCGCCGCGGGTTTGCGCTCATTGCGGGCGACTTGGGCGGTGGCCTGCGGCTGCGGCGCACGTTTGTTGCCCAGGAACTTGGGCATCTCCCGCGTTGCCGTGATGGTCGCCGGCTGCTGGATGGTGCTGTCGGACACGCGATCGGGCGGCTTGGCCGAAATGTCGCGTTCATTGCGCGCTTCGGCAACCGGAATGAAGCGTTCAATGTGTTCAGCGCCAACCAGGTTGGCCAGAAAGGCCATCAGCTCCAAGGCATCGGAGAACTGCGTGTCGCCCGACTTGGCGCGTTGCTCGACTTGGGCGCGCAAAGCCAGCGTCTTTTGTTTCGCCAGATCCACTATCCAGCGCGTCGGGCGCTGATGCTCGGACCAGGGCTGGACGTTCCAATAGCTGTCGTCGTCGAGCGACGAGTACTTGGTGTGCAGCTCAAGACTCTCGAGCCATCTCCCCAGTAGTTCCAGCAATCGTTGATCGGCGGGTGTTGCCATGTAATGCAGCTCCAGCGCGCACCCTAAACGAACCGCCGCCCGATGGCTAGCGGTACCGGCGGTACTTCGCGGTCCGGCCGCGCTAGACTGCCGCCATGTGTGGCATTGCGGGAATTGTCGGAGCACGGGCCAGCGCAGAAATCGCGCGCGACATGGCGCTGCGCTTGCGGCACCGAGGTCCGGACGGCGAGGGCGTGTGGGCGGAGCCCGGCGTTGCCCTGTCCCACCGCAGGTTGGCGATCCAGGATCTGACCGAGGCCGGCCGCCAGCCCATGGTGTTCGCCTCGCAGGTGCTCACTTACAACGGCGAGCTTTATAACCATGAGCGTCTGCGCGCCGCGCTGCCGGGTCCTTGGGCTTCGAGCGGCGATACGGAAGTGGTTTTACGGCTCCTGGCCACCGAGGGCAGCGCCTGCCTTGAGCGCTTGGTCGGCATGTTCGCCTTCGCCAGTTGGGATACCGCTACCAAAACACTCCTGCTGGTCCGCGATCGGCTGGGAATCAAGCCGCTGTACTACCGGCTGCTGCCGGATGGCATTGCCTTCGCATCGGAACTGAAGGCATTGGCTTGGCTCGGTGCGTGCGACATCGATGCCGGCGCGGTGCGCGATTTTCTATTCCACGGCTACATTCCGGCGCCCAAAACGATTTATCGCGGCATCTGTAAATTGCCGGCGGCGCACACCCTGACCTGGCGCGCGGGCAGTGTGAGCATTGAGCGCTATTGGAGTCCATCCACCGTGATCGTTGAGCGCAGCGCCGAGGATACGGTTGCGCAGTTGGACGCGCTGCTCGGCGAAGTGATCCCGCAACACACCGTGTCGGACGTGCCGGTCGGCGTTTTTTTAAGCGGCGGGATCGATTCGGCGCTGACCGCCTACTACTTGGACGCGCCGCGCACCTATACCTTGGGCTTCGAGGCAGGCGGCCGCTCGGAAGCGGACGCGGCGCGGCAAGTCGCCGCGCATTTGGACACGGAGCATTTGGAAATGACCGCCCCGCAAGCGGATTTCGCAGGGGCGCTGGAGCGCATGCCGGCGATGTTCGATGAGCCTTTCGGTGATAGCGCGGCGTGGTCGAACTACTTGGTCGCGCAGTTTGCGCGCCGCGAAGTGACCGTGGCTTTGAGCGGCGAGGGCGGGGATGAGATTTTTTGCGGCTATCCGCGCTACTGGTCGCGCGTTGGCGGGCGTTCGAATTTTTTCAATCGATCCCTGGCCCGGTACCTGCCGCCCTTGTCGCGGCTGGCAGCCTCGATGCAGCGCCGCGGCTATGTGGGCCTGCCGGCCTACGCCGCCGCCCTCGGCGGGATGACGGCTCGACAAATCGATTCCTTGCTGGCGCCTGCCTGGAAAGACCCGGGATATGACTACCTGTGGTTCTATCGCCAATATTGGCGCGAGGAGCTGGCGCCGCTGTCGCAGCTGAGATGGCTCGATTTGAATACGGATCTCGCGGAAGGCCTGCTGACCAAGGTCGATCGAACCAGCATGGCGCATTCACTGGAAGTGCGGCCTCCGCTGCTCGATCACCGCCTGGTTGAATTCATGCTCACCGTGGACCCGCATCTATTGGTGGACGAGCAGCGCAAACGCGGCAAGCTGTTGGTTCGGCGCCTGATGGAGCCGAGGTTGCCGCCCAATCATTTGAATCGGCCCAAGTCGGGCTTTGGGCTTCCGGTGCACCGCTGGCTTAAGGCACACCCGCAGTTGCTGCGCGATGCGATGCGCCGCCTCATGGATCGCGGCATCGTGCAGCAGAGCGTCGGCGCCGACTTTCGCCGGGCGTGGTCCTTGTTGGTCTTGGACCGCTGGTTCACCGCCTTTGGCTGAAGCGCCGCGAATACTCTTTGTGCCGGTCTCCGGCGAATTCGGCATGGGAGAATACGCGCGCTCCCTGGCCATCGCGCAGGCGGCAGGACGGCGATGGCCGCAGGCCGAGATCCATTTTATCTTGAGCAGCAAGGCTCCCTACGCCGCCACGGTGCCGTTCGCGGCGACGCTGCTCGATTCCTCACCCACCTTTCACAGCGCCGCGGTCGCCAAGCTCATCAAGCAATTCAAGCCGAGCATAGTCGTGTTCGACAATGCCGGGCGCACGGCGCAATTGCGGGCGGCGCGCCGGCACGCGGCGCGCATCGTCTTCATCAGCTCACGGTCGCGCCAGCGGCGCAAGGCGTTCCGGTGGCGTTGGATGCGATTGCTCGATGAACACTGGATTGCGTATCCGCAGTTTGTCGCCGGCGACTTCACGTGGATGGAGCGGTTCAAGCTCGAGCGCATGGGAAAGCCGACCGTTCGCTATCTCGACGTCATTTTGGCCCGCACGCCGATCGAGCATGAGTCGATACTGCCGCGCGCGGCGCTGAAGCCCGGCGGATTCGTGCTCGTCGTGCCGGGCGGCGGCACCGGACACCCGGGCGCCCAGGATGCGGCGGGGCAATTTTTGTCCGCCGCCAATGTGCTTGCCGAGAGCGACACGGTGGTGTACGTGGGTCCCCCCGGATCCTCGGGTCCGCGGCTGCGCTCATTCAATTCGCTGCCGCAAGCGGATCTTGCGGACCTGATGCGCGGTGCGCGGCTCGTCGTCACGAACGGCGGTTCGACGCTGCTGCAAGCGATAGCCTGCGGTTGCGCCTGCATCGCGGTGCCCATCGCGAAAGACCAGCCGCAGCGCATCGCGCGTTGTGTCGATGCCGGCGTGGCCGTGACGGCCGAACTGACCGCCGAGGGCATCGTGCGAGCGGCTCTCAAGCTCTTGCGCGATGAGACCGCGCGCACTGCATTGGCGCAGCGCGTCTCGGCGCTCAAGCTTGCCAACGGCATTGAGATTGCGTTGAACGCGCTCGTTCACCTGGCCGAAACGGCTTAAGGGGCGCACGATGCCAAACGTGATGCTGCTCGGCTATGGACTGGACCAGCCCTCCTACCGGCACCGTATGCGCAGTCTGATCGATCCTCTGCGGGCCGCGGGATGGCAGGTGCGCGCGGAGCAGTTTCCCAGCGGACGCTATGGAATCAGGACCTGGGAGCGGCGAGGTCTGTTGCGCTGGGCGGATATATCGGTGCTGCATCAAATCAAGCTCAGCTCGATCGAGGCCCGCTTGTTTGCCGCATTCAGCAGGCGGCGCATATTCGACGTGGACGACGCCATCTACGTGCGCAAGCCGCGCCGCCTCGGCGACCTTCCCGATGAGTCGGCGTGGCGCAAGCAGAAATTCGCCGCCACGTGTCGGTGGGTGGATGCGGTCGCGGCCGGCAATGACGTGCTCGCCGGGGTGGCTCGGCCGTCAGCCCAAGAAGTCGTGGTGCTGCCGACGTCGATCGACACGGCGGCCTATCAGCGGAGCTTCGCCGGACCCGCTGATCCGCCGACGGTTGCCTGGATCGGCAGTCCTGAGAATCTGATCTACCTGGACATGATACGGCCCGCGCTGGCGCGCCTCTCCAAGCGCCACCCCGCCTTGAAGCTGCGCGTCATCTGCTCGGCATTTCCGGATTGGGGCGACGTGCAGATTGAGCGCGTACTCTGGAGCTCGGCCACCGAGGCGCAGTCCTTGGCCGGCGCCCACATCGGAGTCATGCCGCTGACCGATGATGCCTGGTCGCGCGGCAAGTGTGCCTTCAAGCTGCTGCAGTACATGGCCGCCGCGCTGCCTTGCGTGGCATCGCCGGTGGGTGCCAACACAGAAGCGGTGCTGGACGGCGTCAACGGCTTTCACGCCTCGGATGTGGACGAGTGGGAAAGAAGCTTGGAAAAGTTGATCGTCTCGCCGGAATTGCGGGCCGCCCTTGGTGCCGCGGGGCGTCTGCACGTGGAACAGCGCTATTCGATGCGCAACTACCACGCACGCTACTTGGAGCTGCTCAACCGACTCGCCGTGCCGTGATCTCGCCCAAGCCCAATTAAGTCGGTATGCTTCGAAGCATGCATGCCGTGCATACATTCCAGATCCTCAATCACTACACCTCGCGGCAAGAACTCGATCCCGGTTTTGGTGTTCTCGACAACTCAGCGAATGAGCGGCCCGATTGGTATGAGTACTGGCCGATCCGCCGGTTCTTGCTCAACGAGACGTTGGACGAAAACGCGTTCTACGGATTCTTGTCGCCGAAGTTCAAGCTGAAGACGAACTTGGGCGCCGCCGAGGTCCGCGATTTCATTCAAGCATCGGAGCCAGCGACGGATGTGGTGCTGTTCAGTCCGAGCATCCATAACAGCGCTTTCTACTTGAACGTTTTTGAGCACGGCAACGCCGAGCATCCGGGCCTTTTGCGCGTCGCCAACGCCTTCTTCGCGCGCTTAGGGTTTCCGACGCCGCTCGAGGATTTGGTGTCCGATTCCCGCAATACCGTGCATTCGAATTATTTCATCGCCAAGCCCCGATTTTGGCGGGCGTGGTTGAAGATCACCGAGCAATTGTTCGCGATCGCCGAGACTCCTGGGGATCCCTTGGGAATCGAACTCAGCACACCCACCCAGTACCGCGGTAGCCGCAGCGTGCAGATGAAAATATTTCTGATGGAGCGGGTGGCGACCTGGATTCTGGTGACGGACCGCGGCTTTTCGGCACGCGCACGCGATCCCTTCGTGGCGCGCTCGCGGATTTATAAATTACCGGTCGCCATTATGTGCGATGCCTTGAAGATCGCCTATTCGACCCAAGGCCGCCGACAATACAAGGATGTCTTTCTGCTGCTGCGCCTCTTTGCGAAGCGCTGGACGCTGCAGGTTCGAGCCAGCGGCGCGCTGCCTCTCGGAAGCGCGAGACCGTATTTGCAGACTTTGAAATCCTACTGGGACAAGAAGGCGGGATAGCCATTACTCAACCCGAACGCGAGTTTTGGCGTCAGCGCCGCGTTTTCCTGACCGGGCACACGGGCTTCAAGGGCGCGTGGCTGCATCTATGGCTCAAAGCTTTGGGTGCGAAAGTCACCGGCTACGCGCTGGCGCCTTACACCGAGCCGAATCTCTTTGCCATCGTCGCGGGCGATGATCCGTCGCA
This sequence comes from Steroidobacteraceae bacterium, assembly GCA_035488895.1. Lineage (GTDB taxonomy): Bacteria > Pseudomonadota > Gammaproteobacteria > Steroidobacterales > Steroidobacteraceae > Bog-1198. The sequence goes on along the minus strand of DATHKV010000075.1, from coordinate 13,153 downwards.
CATCGCCGATATTCGGGATGCGGACAAAATTCGCGGGGCCTTGCGCGAGGCGGACCCGCAGGTCGTCATCCATATGGCCGCGCAAGCACTGGTCCGCGAGTCGTATCGCGATCCGCTTACCACCTATGCGACCAACGTGCTGGGAACGGGCAACGTGCTCGAGGCGTGCAGAAGCCTTAAAGGTTTGGAATGTGTGCTCGTGGTCACCAGCGATAAGGTTTACGAAAATAATGGTGAAGGCCGGCCCTTCGTCGAAGGCGACCGTCTGGGCGGCCACGATCCCTACAGCAACAGCAAGGCGTGCGCCGAGCTGCTGACGGGAAGTTTTCGCGACAGCTTTTTTGCAGAAGGGCCGCCCGTTGCCACGGTGCGCGCCGGCAATGTCATCGGCGGCGGCGATTGGTCGCAGGATCGCCTGATCCCGGATTGTGTTCGGGCGCTCAAGGCGGGTGCACCCGTGTCCTTGAGGTACCCGGATGCGATCCGGCCCTGGCAGCATGTCTTGGAGCCGCTCTCCGGCTATCTCGCGCTCGCGCAGGCACTGGTTCAGACGCCGGCCCGCGCTCCGCGCGCTGTCAATTTTGGCCCGGAAGCCTCATCCTTTTGCACGGTGCGCGAGGTCGTGGAGACGTTCAGCGCCGGATTTTCGGGCCGTCCGGGCTGGCGCCACGAGGCAGCGGCGCATCCCAAGGAGGCTGCCGCGCTGACGCTGTCGTCCGCCTTGGCGCAGGACGCCTTGGGTTGGCGGCCGCGGCTCAATGTGAGTGATTCGCTGTCTTGGACCGCGGATTGGTATCGGGCCCATGCGGCAGGGGAGAACATGAAGCAGTATTGCGAAGCGCAGATCGCGCGGTATCAGTCGTTGCCGGCGCTGTCCTCATGAAGTGCGTGATTTTGGCGGGCGGCAAGGGCACGCGTATCGCGGAAGAATCGAACACGCGGCCGAAACCGATGGTGGAGATCGGCACGCGGCCCATCCTCTGGCACATCATGAAGCTCTACGCCGCATTCGGCGTCAAGGAATTCGTCGTGTGCCTGGGCTACAAGGGCTACATGATCAAGGAGTACTTCGCGAATTATTTCTTGCACCAGGCGGATGTCACCTTTGATATGGCTGAGAATCGGGCGGAGTACCACGATTGCCGCGTTGAACCTTGGAAGGTCACCCTGGTCGACACCGGCGAGGAGAGCATGACCGGCGGCCGGCTCCTGCAGATCGGCAAATACTTGAATCCCGGCGAGCCGTTCTGCATGACCTATGGAGACGGCCTGTCGAACATCGACATCAAAGCGCAAATTGCCTTCCACACCAGCCAGGGCCGCAAGGCGACCGTCGCCTGCGTCAGGCCCCCGGCGCGTTTCGGCCGGATCGTGACCCAGGAAGCGCGGGTGGTGTCGTTCGAGGAGAAGCCCTCCGCCGAAGGCGGCCTCATCAACGGCGGATTCTTCATTCTCGAACCCAGTGTGCTCGAACTGATCGACGGTCATGACACGATTTGGGAGAAGGAGCCGATGGAGATTTTGGCGGCGGAGGGCCAATTGGCGGCGTGGGTGCATCGCGGTTTCTGGCAACCCATGGATACCTTGCGGGACAAGCAGCATTTGAATGCGCTCTGGGAGAGCGGTGCGGCGCCTTGGAAGCTCTGGGAAGGATAGCGAGATGCCAGGACCTGTCGCGGCTTGCCGGGCGTGCGGCGGCCGTCTCACCGTAACGATGGCCGATTTGGGAATGCAACCCGCATCGAACGCCTTTCTCGAGTCGCCCAGCGAATTTTCGCACGAGCAGCGCTACCCGCTGCGCGCCAAAGTCTGCGAACGCTGCAAACTGGTGCAGCTGGACTACGACGTGGCACGCGAGGAATTGTTCGGCAACTACGTTTATTTTTCATCGTACTCGGAAGACTGGCTGGCCCACGCAAGTGCGTACTGCGACATGGCGCGCCGGCGTTTCGCCCTGAACTCCTCCAGCCTCGTCGTCGAGCTCGCCAGCAACGACGGCTACCTGCTCAAGAATTTCCTGAAGATGGGGGTCCCGGTGCTCGGGATCGATCCGTCCGACACGGTGGCAGCAGCGGCGGAAAAAATCGGCGTGCCGACACTGGTGGAGTTTTTCGGCCAGAAGGTGGCGGGGGAGTTGGCATCGCAGGGCCGCCAAGCGGACCTGATCATCGCCAACAATGTGCTGGCGCACGTGCCCGACCTCAATGACTTTGTCGCCGGCATCGCTTTGCTGCTGCGCCCCGGTGGCAGCGCGACCATCGAATTTCCGCACCTGCTGGAACTCATCGAGCACGTCGAGTTCGACACGATTTATCACGAGCACTATTCGTATTTTTCGTTGTATGCGATCGAGCAGGTATTCAAGCGCCATGGCTTGCGCATATACGACGTCGAGCGGCTGTCCACCCACGGCGGATCCCTGAGAATATTTGCGACGCATGCGTCGCGGCTGGATTCAAAGGACGGTGCGTTGCTGCACGAGGTGCGCGCTCGAGAGTCCGCCGCCGGCCTTGCGGATCTCGAGAGCTACCTGCAATTTGCGAAGCGCGTCGAGGCCTGCCGCGATTCGCTGCTGGCATTTCTCGCCGGCGCCCGGCAGGAAGGCAAGCGCGTCGCCGCCTATGGTGCTGCCGCGAAAGGCAATACGCTGCTCAATTTCTGCGGCGTTGCGCCCGCCGACATTGCCATCGTGGCGGACCGGAATCCCCACAAGCAGGGAAAATATCTGCCGGGCACGCACATTCCGGTGGTACCGCCCGAGGAGTTGATGCGTCTGAAGCCCGCCTACGTACTGATCCTGCCCTGGAATCTGCGCGACGAAATCAGCCGGCAATTGGCTGACATCGCGGCGTGGGGCGGCCGATTCGTCACGCCGGTGCCGGTGGCGAGGGTTCTTTGACGCGATGATTTTTACCGAGTCCCCATTGCCCGGCGCCTTTCTCGTGGACCTCGAGCCGCTGGCCGACGACCGCGGCTTCTTTGCCCGAAGCTATTGCGCTGAAGAATTTGCGGCCAAAGGCTTGGGCGTCGAATGGCGTCAGTGCAGCGTGTCTTTCAATGCACGAAGGGGCACGCTAAGGGGCTTGCACTATCAGGACGCGCCGCACGAGGAACACAAGCTGGTGCGCTGTACGGCGGGCGCGATCTTCGACGTCATCGCGGACATACGGCCGAACTCGCCGACGTTCAAGCGCTGGTTCGGTGTGGAGTTGACAGCCCAGAACCGTCGCTCGCTGTTCATTCCGCCGGGATATGCGCACGGCTTTGTGACCTTGAGCGACGATGCAGAGGTGTACTACATGATCTCCGTGCCGCACGTGCCCGAGCAGGCACGCGGATTTCGGTGGAGCGACCCCGCCTTCGGCATTCAATGGCCGCTGACGCCAAGTGTCATCTCGTCGCGCGATGCCGCCTATCCGCTGCTGGAGCCGACGCGGCGGTGAGTCAGACAAAACGCGTGCTGGTGACGGGCGCCGGCGGATTTATCGGTCGATGGAGCGTCGCGCCGCTGCTCACCAAGGGGTACGAGGTTCACGCGGTTCTATCCGAGAATGCCCGCGCACCGTTCGCTCGAGAGCTTCAGGGAGCTTCCGTACATTGCGCCGATTTGCTGAGCGAAGCGGGCGTCGAGGCACTGGTCAAACGGGTGATGCCGACTCATCTGCTTCACTTCGCCTGGATCGCGACGCCTAAGGTTTATTGGCAGAGTCCGGACAATGCCCGTTGGTTCGCGGCAAGCGAGTACCTGCTGCGCTGCTTTCGCAGCGTCGGCGGTGTCCGCGCCGTCATGGCGGGCAGTTGCGCGGAATACGACTGGTCGAAAGTGGGCGTCTGCATCGAGCGGACCAGCCCGATGGCCGATGAGGCCGCAACTCCTCCGACCCCGTATGTCGCCAACAAGATCGCCTTGCAAAAAGCCCTGGCGCGATTCGCCGATGAGGAACACCTATCGGCGGCGTGGGGCCGGGTTTTCTTCCAACACGGTCCGCATGAGCATCCGGATCGCTTGGTGGCTTCCGTCATACGGCAGCTGCTCCTCAATCGAGAAGCCTTGTGCACGCATGGGCGGCAGATCCGCAGTTTCCTGCATGTCGCGGATCTCGGCGCCGCCTTTGCACAGCTCTTGGACAGCGAGGTTCAAGGGCCGGTGAACATGGGTTCCGACGAAGCGGTGGCGCTATCGGACTTCATCGGGCGTATTGCGCAGCAAATCGGACGACCCGACTTGGTTCGGCTGGGCGCTCGCGGTACGGCCACGGATGAGCCGCCGATTTTGCTGCCGGATGTGCATCGCCTGCGCGATGAAGTGAAATGGCGTCCCCAATTTTCATTGGACGAAGGAATCGGCGACACCATTGTTTGGTGGCGCGCCGAGCTTGCCGCGCGGGGAGCATCATGATCCCGGTGCCAGGCTGGCATCCGATGGTCGTGCATTTTCCCCTGGCACTGATTCTGGTGGCGGCTGCCTTGTTGCTCGCGGCCCGCTTGCTGCGAAGCGCTTCCCTGGCCGCCACGGCCGCGACCGTGGGCACCTGGAATCTGTGTCTCGGTGCGGTGGCCGCCGTGTTTGCATTGGGCACCGGGTTGGCGGCAGTGATTGACCTCGATGTCGGCGCGGCCGCGCGTCAGGCCATTTCACTGCACATGAGGTGGGCGCTGTTCACCACGCTGGCATTGGTGTTGCTGGCTGTCTGGCGAGGCGCCGGTACGGCTCAAGAATCGCGGCCCTCCTGGTTGTTCATCGCGGTGCTCTTGGGAGCGAGCGCGGCGCTCGTGTTCACCGGATATCGCGGCGGCAAGAACGTCTTTGAATACGGCGTGGGCGTCAAAAAAGTCGCCGTGCGGTTCATCGAGTTACCGCAGGGCGAACAGATGGGTTCTCCCGGAAATATGACAAAACCGAACTGTGCGGCGCGCCGCGCACACCATTCGTTTGCCTCCCTGCGCACGTGATGGCGATCACGTTTTTGCCGCGCCAATCGTGCTTCACATCACGAACGCCTTGGGACCGCCGCGCTATCGTGCGGCGGGTACCCTTAGGAGTTCTCTATGGCAAGCCGCAAATCGACATGGGTGTTTGGAATCATTGCATCCGCAACGATGGCAGGCTGCGCGTCGACTCCCAGCGGAGTTCTACCTGCGGGGGAGGATGCCTACCACGTGAGCGTGGTTGGCGCGCGCTATGAAACGCAAACAGACACGAATTTGAAGGCGCTCAATGTGGCCCATCAATATTGCAACGAGATGGGCAAGCATGTGATGTTCCGCCAATCCACTGAATCGAGCGATCATGCCTGGTCGCCGAAACAGGAAGACCTGACGTTCGTCTGTATGGACTCGAATGACCCTGCGTTCATGCGCGCTGCGGTCGAGCGCGATTCGCCGGTAGTTGCAAAGCAGGATTAGTTTAGCGCCGCCAGCCTCAGACTTTGAGCGCAACCAGCAGCGCGTAGAACGGCTGCCCGTGACGCTATCCCCATTGTGCTTCCAAAGGTCATGACGGATGCTACGGCGCCATGACGATCCGCCAATACTTAAGACGGCGTAGCGACCGATATCTCACCTTCGGGATAGTCTTTCTGTTGATCATCGGCGCATTGATGTCGCGCGCGCCAAGAATTCTCGGGATCAGAATCATATTCGCCGTGCTGATCGGCGTCGTGCTTGCGGCCGGCTTCTGGAGCCTGGTCGAGATTCCCTGTCCCAACTGTCTGAAGTCCTTGGGAAGGGTGGGCTTCTGGTTCAGCTTAGGAAGGACTCGCGGCGTCGCGACCCGTTGCCCGCACTGCGGTATCAGCATTGATGCGGACATGCCGCCTTTGCCAAAGGCGTAGACTGCAAAAAAAGGAGAATCGGGATGAAAGTACTGTTAAGTCTTCTTGCCGGCACCTTGTTTCTTGCCGCCGCAACGACCGCGCTCGCCGGCGGTGATTGCCAAAAGTGCACGCATGATCTGCAGGTGCAATACAGAGAGTGCCTGAAGAGCGGGAAAGCTCAAGAAATGTGCAATGAGCAGCAACAGGCGTCAGCGCGGGCGTGTATAAAAATTTGTCAGAAGAATAAAGCGCCCGACGAGAAACCATAAGCAAAAAAAACGCCGCGAATCGATTCGATGCGCGGCGGTGCGATGTTGAAACAATTGCCCGCTTTTTGGCGGATGCCTGCTCTCACACCTGCTTGAGATGAATGGAGCCGTCCCCTGTGTGGATGGTGAGTGTCGAGCCGCCGCCGTTCATTTTGCCGCGGACTTTCGATTTGCTCATGACGCCTTCCGTGGTGATCGGAATGTCGGTGGTGATTCGTCCGTCGCCCGAGCTCGCCTCAATATTGGCCGGCAGATCAGCGGGTACGGCAACGTCAATGCTGCCGTCGCCCGAAGTGATGCTCCAACTCGAATCCAACTTGGAGCCGCGCAGCACGTCTACGCCCACGCTGCCGTCGCCGCTCCTGGCGGTCAGCGCATCAAACCGTCCCGCCAGGCGAATGCGGCCATCGCCGGACGTCGCGTCGCACTTGCCGTCCAGATCACTGGCCTCAATGGAGCCATCGCCGGTGTGCAGCCGGATCGAACCCTTCAGCGCGCTCACGGTGAGAGCGCCATCGCCGCTATGCAGGTCAATGTTGCCTGTCACGTTGCTGGCCCTGATGGAGCCGTCGCCCGTTCTCACTTGCAGATCCGCATCCTTCGGCATGCGAACCTCAACGTGGAGCCTTCGTCTCATCCCCATGGAAAAATGCCACCCGCGCGGAATACGCGCGGTAAGTTCAACCTCATCACCGTGCTGATCGGATGAGATCTCCAGAGACTTATGCAGTTCATAGCCCTCATATTCGACCCGGAACTCGATCTGCTTGGTGTCGCCGGTGGTTACATTGACGCTGCCGTCGTCCGTGTCGACGCGCACGTTGGCGCGATTCGAAACGGTATAGGATTTGGCATAGTCATCCGCATGAGCGGTGGCGGCATACAGCCCCGTGGCGAAAAGCGCCATGCTGATGATTACCGATTGATGCAGGGTGGTGCTTCTATATAGGGGCATTACCAAAGTCTCCCGATGTTGCCGATAGAAAATTTAGGGCAATACCATGGGTTTGCCCAGCGAACTGCCGCACTCCGCCTCTGGCGCGTGCATACATAACCCAGTTAGACGAGAGAAGTTGCACATTCGTTTAGGCGGGCCAGGGAGAAGCGCCTAGCCTGATTTGCGCACTGACGGATTCCTGGCCAGACACGTACGTCAGCAACCCACACTGGTGGATCGCGGTGACCCGAATGAACCGAAAGACTCTTTTGAATTAAGTGGCCGCGCCGGGCCCAAAGTGGATGCAGTCCCTCGCGTCGGTTCGCAAACCCAATTCACTCGGAATTGATTTTGTATGCCGAGCCCGCAGGACTCCCGCCTGCTTGCGCAGTTCCCGGCTTTCGAGTCTCAACATGTATTTCTCTCTTTCGTCGCTGATAGCGACTGTTCTCTCATCGCGCGAAGCGGCCCTCGTCTCCAGAGACCAAATCTGAGCCGCAATTGCGTTTGTGTCGTGCGAGTCGCCACCGCCTACGGCAACAACAAGGAAGCCGTCTGCGTCCAGCTGGGTGTGATCGACCACGAGTTGCGAGTCCATGAGGGGCTCGCCTCCCCTGTTTTCTATCGCTTCAAGCGTCGCGGCGCGTGCCGAAACCATATTGTCGCCAGTCTGACTGTTCGACATGACGAAGTGGTAGATGTACACATCACACATTGGGGCGTCTCCTATGAGGTGCGGTGATTGACTGCTCAATCGTAGGATTCGTCCGACGCGGCCGTCCGTGCGCTACCGAACACAGCTGAGCGCCTTCTCAACACGCGGTCAATACGTGGTCGTTATTGTCTTGCTACCGGAGCAAACAACCACGCCTCGCCTGGCCGCCGACCCCTGCGCTGTTGAGCGGCCTGCTCTCGAGGTTGCTTTCTAGCGTAACTTATTGATTTATGGCGCTCCCTATGGGATTACTCGGCGCTGCGCGCCTCGCCGTGTTCTTATCTCGTAGGGCAAATATGGCGCTCCCTACGAGATTCGAACTCGTGTTACAGCCTTGAGAGGGCCGTGTCCTAGGCCTCTAGACGAAGGGAGCGGACTGGCGTGATCTTTGGGTCTTGGGACCCTAAGAGGGCTGGTAGTATACGGGCCAATTTTTTGGACTCAAGCGGAACCCCTCTTTTTGAACTCATCGCCGACGCCCCTCCCGCCCGTAATTGTTCCCCGATCTGAGCATTCGATATCGCGTGCGGACATTTCTCCGAACGCGTTGAAGGTGCTGTATCGCCTTAAAGAAGCGGGATATCAGGGCTTTTTGGTGGGCGGCGCGGTGCGCGACCTGCTGCTGGGTTTGAGGCCCAAAGACTTCGACGTGGCGACCGACGCTCTCCCTGAGGACGTGCGGCGGTTGTTCCGCAACTGCCGCCTGATCGGCCGCCGATTTCGCCTCGCGCACGTGTTCTTCGGCCAAGAAATCATCGAAGTTGCGACTTTCCGTGCTGCCGCCGCTCCGGAACGCGAAGACGCCGAGGATTTGGACGCCGAAGGTGGCCCGGAAGCCGGCTCCGATGCGGGCGCGGAGGGCGCACCAGAGACAGCTTCGGACGAGCCGGCGGAGTTCATACCGCCGAGCGACTCCGAGCATCGTGCCTTCGATCCCCGCGGCCGGATCCTGCGGGACAACATCTACGGCACCATTGAGGAAGATGTCTGGCGGCGCGATTTCGCGGCGAACGGCTTGTACTACAACATCGAGGACTTCTCGATTTGGGATTTCGTCGACGGCGTCAGCGACGTCAAGGCGCGGCGCCTCAAGATGATCGGCGATCCTGAGACGCGCTATCGTGAAGATCCGGTGCGCATGCTGCGGGCAGTGCGCTTCGCGGCCAAACTGGATTTCTCCATCGAGCCCAATACCGAGGGTCCCATCAGGCGGCTCGCGTACCTGCTGGACGGCGTTCCGCCGGCGCGATTGTTCGACGAGGTCTTGAAATTATTCCTGTCGGGATTCGGTGTGAAGGCGTACCGGCTGCTGCAGCAATACGGTCTGTTCGAACATCTGTTCCCGCAATCCGCCGCGGCCTTTGCGCTGCCGCCTTATGCCTATGCCGCGGAAATGCTCGAAATGGGATTGGCGAACACGGATGCGCGTATCGCAGCCGACAAGCCGGTGACCCCGACATTTTTGTTTGCGGTGCTGCTCTGGAGCGCGGTGCTGCGCGAACTCAACGAACGACAGGCGGGTCCGACACCCGATCTCGCGCTGCTCTTGCAGGCCACCGACAACGTGCTGCGCACGCAGCAATCGCGCGTGGCCATTCCGCGGCGCTTCGGCATGCCCATGCGCGAGCTGCTGATGTTGCAGCCGCGCTTCAATCGCCGCAGCGGCGTGAAATCCTTGAGTCTAATGCAGCATCCTCGCTTTCGCGCCGCCTTCGATTTTCTCTTGTTGCGCGCGCAGGCGGGCGTTGCGGACCCTGAGCTCGCAAAGTGGTGGACCGACATTCAAGTGCTGTCGCAAGAGGAGCGCGTGGCGCTGGTTCAGGCGCGACCGCCCGAGCCGGCGCAGGAAGGGTCGCCGGCGGCACCCGGCCGTCGACGCCGCCGCCGTCGACGCGGCGGAGCGGCTCGCAGTTAGCAATGAGCCTCTGGCGCCCGGCATATGTGGCGATCGGCAGCAATCTACAATCTCCGCGCGAACGCGTACTCGAGGCCATCGCGCACATCGCAGCCCTGAGCGCCGTGCGTTCGCTCATGGGTTCGCGCCTTTATCTTTCGCGGCCGATGGGTCCGCAGGATCAGCCGGATTTCATCAATGCCGCGGTGGGGTTTTTGACCACGCTAAGTCCCAGAGAATTGCTCACCGAACTGCTTGAGATCGAACGCGGCATGGGACGCAATCGGGAAGCGCGCTGGGGGCCGCGAGTGATTGATTTGGATTTGCTTTGGATGGTCGATGAGGTCGTGGCGGAACCTGGATTGACAGTGCCGCATCCCGGAGTGTCGATACGTAACTTCGTCCTGTATCCTCTGGCGGATATCGCCCCGACGATCACGATCCCAGGGATCGGCACGGTGCTCGATCTGAAGCACGGCGTCGGCGGCGATGGGATATCAGTTCTGGAGTAAGAGTTTTTAATGGCAGTCGCAGCACCGCATCGGTTTATTGTTGTCGAGGGGCCGATCGGCGTCGGCAAGACCAGTTTGGCTCGCCGCTTGAGCCAATCGCTGGGCGGGCAGCTCATCCTGGAACAGGCCGATCAGAATCCTTTCCTCGAGCGCTTCTATAAGAATCCGCGCGCCGCGGCATTTCAGACGCAATTGTTTTTCTTGTTCCAGCGGGCACGCCAGCTGGAAGATGTTCGCCAGGAAGACCTGTTCGGCGCCGTGCGCGTGGCGGATTATTTGTTGGAAAAGGACCGCCTCTTCGCGCGCGTCACGCTGGACGACGCGGAATATGCGCTCTATGAACGCGTGTACGAGCGCGTGGTCGTGGATGCGCCCAAGCCGGACCTGGTCGTCTACCTTCAAGCGCCGGTGGATGTGCTGGTGGATCGGATCGGCAAACGCGGCATTCGCTATGAGCAGCACATCGAGCGCGCCTATTTGGAAAAACTCACGCAGGCCTATGCGCGCTTCTTCCACAGCTACGACGCCTCACCCTTGCTCATCGTCAATTCGGCCGCAATCGATCCGGTGACCAGCGACGGCGACTACGCGCAACTGTTTGCCGAAATCACCAAGGCGCGGCGCGGCCGGCACTTCTTCAATCCGGGTGGTCGCTCGCTGCTGCCGGCCAGCTAGACGCCGCCGCTCACGCGGCTGATTAAGGTAAAGCGGACTGCTAACGCTTAAGCGGGCTGATGCTGAGCCAGCGCCCAGCTGACATGCTCGCGCACCAGAGCTGAAGGGTGCTCCGCACGGGCCTTAAGCGCCGCGATCACCGCCGCTGAGCTCGGTGCATTGCCCAGCGCCACGGCAACATTGCGCAGCCATCGTTCGTAGCCGATGCGCCGGATGGCGCTGCCGCTGGTCTTCTCCAAAAAATCCGCTTCGCTCCACGCGAACAGATCGATGAGCTGCGCATGATCCAAACCATGCCGGACCGCGAAGTCCTTCTCCGGGCTGGGGCGGGCAAACTTGTTCCACGGGCAGACGAGCTGACAGTCATCGCAGCCGTAAATGCGATTGCCGATCAGCCGGCGGAATTCCGTCGGGATCGCGCCGGCGAGTTCAATGGTCAGGTAGGAAATGCAACGGCGCGCATCGAGCTTATAGGGCGCGACGATGGCGCCGGTCGGGCAGGCGGGCATGCAGGCGCTGCATGTGCCGCAGTGCGCGGTGCTGGGCTCGTCGATGGGCAGCTGCAAATCGAGGTAGATCTCGCCAAGAAAGAAATAGGAGCCGGCTTTGGCGTCGATCAAATTCGTGTGCTTGCCGATCCAGCCCAAGCCGGCATTGCGCGCCAAGGCCTTTTCCAGCACCGGTGCGCTGTCGGTAAACACGCGATGGCCGAAGGCGCCCACGGCATCCTGAATGCGATTGCAGAGACTCTGCAGGCGCGCGCGCAGCACCTTGTGATAGTCGCGACCCAGGGCATAGCGGGACACGTAGCCCACGTTGGCGTCCGTCAACGTGGAGGTCGCGTCGGCGACGTCTTGCGGCCAGTAATCCATCCGAACGCTGATGCAGCTCACCGTCCCGGGAATGAGTTCCGCCGGGCGCGTGCGCTTGCTGCCATGCCGGGACATATAGGCCATTTCGCCGTTGAACCCCAAGCGTAGCCATTCCAGAAAATGGGCCTCGTCCGCCGGCAGGTCGATGGTGGCAATGCCGACTCCGGTAAAACCCAATTCCACCGCCCACGCGCGGATCGAAGCGCACAAGGCGCTTGAATCGAGGGCGGCGGGTAGTGCGGAGGCGGTCATGACGGCTCCGTATAATAGACCGATGCCCCCAGGTCCCTTAGCCTTTGCCCTGCCCGACAGCAGTGCCACCGATGCACTCGGGATTGGACTTGCTCGCACCTTCCCGGGGGCCGCTACCGGCGCGACCGTTCACCTGCGCGGGGAGTTGGGCAGCGGCAAGACCACCTGCGCGCGCAGCATGCTGCATGCCCTCGGCATCACCGCCATCGTGCGCAGCCCGACCTATACGCTGGTCGACACCTACAGTGTGTCGGGTCTGACCTGCGTGCACGTGGACCTCTATCGACTGCAAAGCGCCGTCGAGGTAGAGGAGTTGGGCTTGAGGGATCTCACGGGACCTGGCTACCTCATGTTGATCGAATGGCCGGAGAAGGGGGGCCGGGCCGTGCCCCCGCCCGACCTCTTGCTGCAGTTGCAGTACGCGGGCGAGGCACGCACGGCGGCGATCGGCGCCGGCAGCGATGTCGGCCGCAGCTGGATCTCGAAGCTAGCAATCGACACTAGCTTAGCGGCCTATGTATCTAATATGACTTGAAAAAGTCCTTGATTCGGCGTTTACTTCATGAATGAACCGACTCATGCAGTGCGCGGCGGGACTCCTTCTCGCATTCCTGTTGCAGCAGCCGGCTCGCGCAGTCGATGTCCGCGCCATCCGGCTCTGGGCGGGCCCGGACAACACGCGCGTGGTGGTCGACCTCTCGGGCAACGCGCAGCACAGCTTGCAGGTGCTCCACAATCCTGAGCGTGTGGTTCTGGATGTGCCGGGTGCTCGGCTCGCCAAGGCTTTGCGTAAAGCGCCCTTAGGCTCGGGTGCGGTGAAGCGCGTTCGTATGTCGCATGGCTCCTCGGGCAACCTTCGCGTGGTGCTGGACCTGTCGCGTCCAATTCAAGCCAAGAGTTTCATCACCAAGCCCAACGCACACTACGGCTACCGATTGGTGGTCGATCTGGCGGGCGGAGGCGCGGCCGCAGGCGCAGGCTCGAGTGCAGGCTTGGGCGCGGTTGCTCGCGCCGACAAACCGGTCAAAGCCAAACACGCGCCTTCGGATGCGCGCGATCTCATCATCGCCGTCGATGCCGGTCATGGCGGCGAGGATCCCGGCGCCATCGGCAAGAATGGCACCCGCGAAAAGGACGTGGTGCTCGCGATCGCGCGGGAACTGGCGGCGAAGATCAATGCCGAGCCGGGCATGAAGGCCGTGCTGACGCGC
>DATHKV010000074.1:0-11547 GCA_035488895.1 Steroidobacteraceae bacterium | reverse complement strand
CTGCAATGCCGGCTCCTCGTCTGCTAAGCTTGCGAACCACCGATTATGGCCGATTTTAGCGACGACCCCCATGATTCGTAGCATGACCGGCTTTGCCCGACGCGAGCGGCAGTTCCCTTGGGGACTGCTGGCCTGGGAATTGAAGACCGTCAATCACCGCTTTCTCGAGCTGGGCTGCCGTCTGCCCGAGGAATTCCGCTCCGCCGAAGCGGATTTTCGGGCTGCCATTGCCGCCTCCGTGCGCCGGGGCAAGGTCGAGTGTTCGCTGCACTTCAAGCCCGCGGTGACCGCCGCCGCGCTTGAAGTCGATGCCGAATTGCTCGCCAGCCTCACCTCCAGGGCACAGCAAATTGCCGCGCAGGCAGGCGTATCGGCACGAATCGATGTATTGGATTTGCTGCGCTGGCCCGGCGTCATCCGCGACAGCACGCGCGACACCGCGCCCATGATCGCCGCCGCCCAAGGTTTGCTCGGCGAGGTCCTGTCGGACTTGGGCCGCTCCCGCGATAGCGAGGGCGGCCGGTTGCGCGACGCCTTGGAGCAACGCTGCGCCGGGTTGCTGGAATTCTCGGGACGCGTCACCGACCGGCTGCCGGAAATCCGCGCGCGCATGCGGGCGAAGCTGCTGGACCGCATCGCGCAGCTCGTCGCCGACGTCGACCAAGACCGTCTCGAGCAGGAACTCGCCATCCTGGCGCAGCGCCTGGATGTCGATGAAGAGATCGACCGGCTGCGCGGGCATGTCGCTGAGGTCCGCAAAACTTTCGGCGGCCAGGAACCCGCAGGACGGCGGCTCGATTTCCTCATGCAGGAACTGAACCGCGAAGCCAATACCCTGTCGTCGAAGTCCCAGGACATCGAGACCACGCGCGCCGCAGTGGACATGAAAGTGCTGATCGAGCAGATGCGCGAACAAGTTCAGAACATCGAATAGCTCGGGATGCCACAAGGACGCCTTTACGTAGTCGCGGCACCGTCCGGCGCCGGCAAAACCAGTTTGGTAAAGGCCTTGATGGAGCGGGAGGCCCGCATCCAGTTTTCGGTCTCCTACACGACCCGCAAGCCCCGGCCCAACGAGATTCCCGGCCGCGACTATCACTTCGTGAGCCACGAACGCTTTCAGGAGATGATCGCGAATCAGGAGTTTCTGGAGCACGCCCAGGTTTTCGACAACTGCTACGGCACCGGGGTACGCACCGTCCAGGAGGCCCTGTCGAACGGCGAGCAACTGTTGCTGGAAATCGACTGGCAGGGCGCCCGCCAGGTCCGCTCCAGAATTCCGGAAACGGTGAGCATTTTCATCCTGCCGCCCTCGCGCGCGGCATTGGAGCAGCGCCTCAAGGGGCGCAGCACCGACTCCGACGCCGTCATCCAACGGCGTCTACGGGACGCCGCCGAGGATTTGGGCCACTGGAGCGAGTTCGACTACGTCGTCATCAACGATCGCTTCGAGCAAGCACTTACGGACCTGCAGGCCATCGTCGAGGATCGCGGCGGCGCGCTCGCCGCAACGCGACCCGAAGTGGTGCAATTGGCGGCGGGACTGGTCAATCCTTGAGCAAAACCCCTGCAATAATGCCGAAATAGCGGCATTTTACAGTGCTGCTCCGGATCTGCGGCTGGCGAGGGCGGCGTCATTTCTGCTATGATTTCTCTCCCTCCATTGGAAGACCCTCAAGCATGGCGCGTATCACAGTCGAAGACTGCCTTCAAAATGAACCCAACCTATTCAACCTGGTGTTGCTGGCGGCTAAACGCGCCCGACGCCTGGCGAACGGCGCAGAAGCGACCGTGGAATGGGAAAACGACAAACCGACCGTGGTAGCGCTTCGCGAGATCGCTGCCGGAAACATCACGCTGGAAATGTTGGAAGAGCCCGAGGAGCCGGCCCAGCCGCCGGTGAGCGAGCTCGACATGCCCTCTGATTTCCGTGCTCCGCAACTCGGGCTTGGGGACTAAGACAGCCGGCCCCTCAAAAGAGCGACGATGGACTATGCGTCTTCCATACTCGGTTTCTTGCCTGGTGGAAGACGCTCCACCGGGATCAGTCAGCTCTTAGACAAACTCGAAGCCTATCTATCGCCCGCCCAGGTGGAGCGGGTGCGCGAAGCCTACGACTTCGGCGCGGAAAAGCACCAGGGACAGAAGCGCGTCTCGGGCGAACCGTACATCACGCATCCGGTGGCGGTGGCCGACATCCTCGCGGACCTGCGTCTGGATGCCGATACACTGGTGGCGGCGATCCTGCACGATGTCATCGAAGACACCCCCACGGCGAAGGCCGAGATTGCCTCCATATTCGGGCAGGTGGTCGCCGAACTGGTCGATGGCGTCAGCAAGCTGGATCAGATCCAGTTCAAGAACCGCCAAGAGGCGCAGGCCGAGAGCTTTCGCAAAATGCTCCTGGCCATGGTGCGCGACATCCGCGTCATCATGGTCAAGCTCGCCGACCGCATGCACAACATGCGCACGCTGGGCGCCATGCCGCCGGTCAAGCGCCGGCGCACCGCCCGCGAAACGCTCGAGATTTACGCACCGATCGCCGAGCGCCTGGGGTTGTACGCGGTCAAGCTGGAGCTCGAGGACCTGGGGTTTCGCGCGCTCTACCCGTACCGCTACAAGGTTCTCGAACGCGAACTGAAGCGCGCGCGCGGCAACCAGAAAGAGTTCATCCACAAAATCGCGGAGACCTTCAAGGGCGCGCTGAAGAAAGCGCAGATCGAGGGCGCGGTGGAGGGCCGCGAAAAGCACTTGTACAGCATCTATAAGAAGATGCAGAACAAGAAGATCTCGCTCAATGAAATGGTCGATGTGTACGGCTTTCGAATCATCGTCGAGAGCGCGGATGTGTGCTATCGCGTGCTGGGACTGGTGCATAGCGTCTATAAGCCCATGCCGGGGCGCTTCAAGGATTACATCGCCATTCCGCGCGTCAACGGTTATCAGTCCCTGCACACGACCTTGTTCGGACCGAACGGCGTGCCCATCGAAGTGCAGATCCGCGCCGAGCAAATGCACCGGGTGGCGGAGTCGGGGATCGCCGCGCATTGGAAGTACAAATCCGGCGACTCCTTCGGCGGCGTCGAACATGACCGCGCGCGCGAATGGCTGGCGAGCCTGGTGCAGATTCAGGAGGGCGGCAGTTCGGAAGAGTTCCTCGAGAGCGTCAAGGTCGACTTGTTCCCGGACAAGGTCTACGTCTTCACGCCCAAGGGCAAAATCCTGCGCCTGCCGACCGGCGCCACGACGGTGGACTTTGCCTATGCCATCCACACCGATGTCGGCAATCGCTGCGTCGCCGCGAAAGTGGACCGGCGCCTGGTGCCGCTGCGCACGCCGCTGCGCAACGGGCAGACCGTGGAAATCATCACTGCCAAAGGCGCAAAACCGAACCCGTCCTGGTCCAGCTTCCTGGTAACGGCAAAGGCCCGCGCCGCGATCCGCCAATACTTGAAGAACCTCAAGAAAGGCGACGCGCTCGAACTCGGGCGCCGCCTGTTGAGCCTCGCGCTCGAGGAATTCTCGCTGAACTTGAAGAAACTTCCCGCGGCGGAAATCGACGCCGTGGTCAAAGAATTCAATCTGCGCGACGCCGATGAGCTGTATGAAAAGATCGGTCTGGGCGAGCGCCTGGCGCCATTGGTCGCGCGGCGCCTGCAGCCCGCCAACGGCAACGGCGAGCATGGCAGCGTCAGCGGCGGCGGCCCGCTCATGATCGCGGGCACCGAAGGCCTGTTGGTGACTTACGCGCGCTGCTGCTTTCCGATTCCGAACGATCCCATCATGGCCTACCTGAGCGCCGGCCGCGGCGTCATGATCCATCGGCAGAATTGCGGTAACCTCG
Source organism: Steroidobacteraceae bacterium (assembly GCA_035488895.1). Lineage (GTDB taxonomy): Bacteria > Pseudomonadota > Gammaproteobacteria > Steroidobacterales > Steroidobacteraceae > Bog-1198. The sequence goes on along the minus strand of DATHKV010000074.1, from coordinate 7,703 downwards.
CCGAATACCGCAAGCAGCCGGACAAGTGGCTGTCGGTCGCCTGGGAATCAACGCGTGGCCGCTTGTTTAGTTCCGAAATCCAGCTGGAAATCAACAATCGGGTCGGCGTACTGGCAGCGGTGGCCTCGAGCATCGCGGGCACCGAAACCAATATCGATCAGGTGTCATTGGAAGAGCGCGACGTGAACAGTTCATCCTTGAAGTTCCAGGTGCAGGTTCGCGATCGCAAGCATCTCGCACGCGTCCTTCGCACTGTCAGGCGCATGCCGGACGTGCAGCGCGTATCTCGCACGTTGGCCTAGAAAGTTCCGCTGCCGATGCCTCCTACAATCGTTAATATCATTTCATCACTCATTACCATCAAAAGCCTATGAGCAAACAAATCATTTCGACCAGCGACGCGCCCGCCGCCATCGGCACCTACTCCCAGGCAGCCCGGGTGGGCAATACCATCTGGGTCTCCGGCCAGATTCCCATGGACCCCGCCACCAAGGAATTGGTGAAAGGCGACATGGAGGCTCAGGTGCGGCGCGCCTTCGACAATCTGAAAGCCATCGTCCTCGCGAGCGGCGCCACGCTCGATAACGTGGTCAAGGCGAACATTTTCATGACGGACCTGTCCCACTTCGCGCTGGTCAACAAGATCATGGCCGAGTATTTCCGCGAACCGTATCCCGCGCGGGCGGCGGTCGGGGTTGCATCGCTGCCGCGCGGCGCGCAGTTCGAAGTGGAGTGCATCGTCGCCCTGTGATCGACCTGAAGCCGGTCACGGTATTGCGCGGCGTCGGCGAATCGCTTGCCACGCGCCTGCGCACCTTGGGTGTGGAAACGACCCAAGATCTGCTGTTCCTTTTGCCGCTGCGCTACGAAGACCGTACGCGCATCGTCCCCTTGGGGGAGTTGCGCCCGGGGCAGCGCGCCTCCGTGGAAGGCGACGTGATGCTCACCGAAGTCGCCTTTCGCGGCCGCCGCCAAATGCTGTGCCGGATCGCCGACGGGTCAGGGTTTCTGACCTTGCGATTTTTTTACTTCACGGCGCAGCAGCAGCAAGGCTTGGCGCGCGGCGCCCGCGTGCGCTGCTTCGGCGAGGCACGCCGGGGACCCAAGGGCTTGGAATTCGTGCATCCCGAATACCGACGCGTCGATCCCAGCGCGCCTCAACCGCCCGAGGAGCACCTCACACCGATCTACCCCGCGACGGAAGGCGTGACGCAGGGGCGGCTGCGCCTGCTCGTCAAGTTGGCGCTGGATCAAATCGGGCCTGAGGACCCGAAGGACTGGCTGCCTAAAGCCGTGTTGGCCGATTCGCGCCTGCCGAGCTTGCGCGAAGCGCTGCTGTACGTGCACCGGCCGCCCACCGATGCGCCGGTGGACCTGCTGATGAGTTATCGCCATCCGTCCCAGCGCCGCCTGGCATTCGAGGAATTGCTGGCGCATCAATTGTCGCTGAAGCTTTTGCGCCAGCGGATCCAGAGCGATCCGGGCTGGCCGCTCAAATCGGCGGGCGAACTTAGAATCCGCTTCTTGGAAGCGCTGCCGTACACCATGACGGCGGCGCAGCGGCGCGTGCTGCTCGAAATCGAAGCCGATCTCAATCTCCCCAAACCCATGCTGCGCTTGGTGCAAGGGGATGTGGGCTGCGGCAAGACCCTGGTCGCGGCGCTGGCGGCGGCCCAGGCCATCCAATTGGGAAGGCAGGTCGCGCTGATGGCGCCCACCGAACTGCTCGCCGATCAGCATGCGCAGAATTTCCGCCGCTGGTTCGAGCCCTTGGGTGTGGCGGTCGCCTTGTTGAGCGGCCGGCTGACCGGCAAAGCGCGCAACACCGTGCTCGAGGGAATTCGTTTGGGCCACGCCCCCATCGTCATCGGCACGCATGCCTTGTTTCAAGAGAGTGTGGAGTTCGCCTCATTGGCATTGGTCGTGGTCGATGAGCAGCACCGCTTCGGCGTGCATCAACGCCTGTCGTTGCGCGAAAAAGGCGCGGCGGACGGCCATCAGCCGCATCAGCTCATCATGACGGCGACGCCGATTCCGCGCACTTTGGCGATGACGGCGTACGCCGATCTCGACGTCTCAGTGATCGATGAAATGCCGCCGGGACGCACGCCGGTGAAGACCGTCGTGCTCGCGGAAACACGGCGCGACGAAGTCGTGCAGCGAATTCGCACCGCATGCCTCGAGGGACGGCAAGCCTACTGGGTCTGTCCGCTCATCGATGAATCGGAGGAAATGCCCTTTCAGGCGGCTGAGGAAACCGCGGCCGCGCTCGCCGCCGCGCTGCCGGAACTCAAAGTCGGGCTGGTTCATGGACGCATGCCGCCCCAGGCCAAGGAAGGCACCATGCGCCGCTTCAAGGACGGGCAGATACAGCTGCTGGTCGCCACCACGGTGATCGAAGTCGGCGTGGATGTGCCGAACGCGACGCTCATGGTGATCGAAAACTCGGAACGCTTAGGATTGGCGCAGCTGCATCAGCTGCGCGGCCGCGTCGGCCGCGGTCAGCACGCAAGCACCTGCCTGCTCATGTACCGTGCGCCCTTATCGTCCATGGCGCGCGAGCGTCTCGGCGTCATGCGCGATACCAATGACGGATTCGAGGTCGCACGGCGCGATCTGGAACTGCGCGGGCCCGGCGAACTGCTGGGGACCCGCCAGACGGGATTGGCGCAAATGCGTGTTGCCGATTTGTTACGCGATGCGGATTTGTTGCCGAGGGTGCAGATCGCGGCGGAGAGCTTGTTGCGCGACTGGCCGAAAAACGTCGCACCGCTCATTCGTCGATGGGTGGGACATGCAGAGCAATACGGCCGCGTGGGGTAGAATTAAGCGGATGAGTCGAGGCAACGCACGTCCGATCGAATCCATTCAGTGGCAACCCCAAGAGCGGCTGGGGCAATTATCCATGGATGCGCAATTGCGTCCGTGGCTCATCGGCAAGGGACTGTTGACGGTGCGCTTCCGGGAAGCCTGCGGCGGGCGTTTCGCGCTGCGCCTGGTGGATCAATGGACGGGCCTCTTGAGCGCATCGCATCGGGCGGCACTGCGGCTCGAAGACACCGCCGGACTGTTTCGAGATGTGGAAATGTGCTGCGGCGAGTTTGTCTGGGTGTTCAGCCAGACCATCGTCCCGGACTCCACGCTCTCCGTGCATCCCTGGCTCGCGGAACTCGGCGATTCGGCGCTGGGCGAAACCTTGGGCGATCTGTCCGGCGTCGAGCGCAGCTCCTACGAATACGCCTGGCTGCCGACGGAAGAAGCCGTGACGGCGCGGGCGCTGCGCGATGCCGAGATCAAGCCGGCAGGGCTTTGGGCCAGGCGTGCGCGCATCACGCTGCGCGGTGCGCCACTGCTGACGCAAGAGTTATTCCTGACCGCCATGGGCCGCGTCTAGGCTAATAAGCGTGCCACTGCCACGCAACGGCGATGAACTGGCCCAGATGATCATGGCGCGCGTGCGGTGGTACGCCTATCGCATTCGCTTTCACCCCTGGACCACCGAACAGCTGCCGAAGATTCTCGGCACCGCCCACGATTACATCCGCCTCATGCGCCTCGACCGTCCCATCGGCATCTGGCTGCTGCTCTGGCCGACGCTGTGGGCGCTGTGGATCGGCAGCCGCGGCCAACCAAAGCCGCTGATATTCGTCATCTTCGTGGCTGGAACCGTGCTCATGAGATCCGCGGGCTGCGCCATCAACGACTACGCCGACCGCAGCTTCGATCCGCACGTCGCGCGCACCAAGGATCGGCCCCTGGCCGCGGGCCGTCTCACCACGCTGGAAGCGCTGGTGTTATTCGCCATATTGTCGTTGGCGGCGCTGGTGCTGGCGCTGCAGCTGAATCGGCTGACGCTGCTGTGGGCGGTCGCCGGCGCGTTCATCGCCATCACGTACCCGTTCGTGAAGCGATTCTTGTCGGTGCCTCAGCTGTACCTGGGGCTGGCCTTCGGCGCCGGAATTCCCATGGCGTTCGCCGCGCAGATCGAATTTGTTCCGCGGGTCGCGTGGCTGCTGCTGCTCGCCAATGTGCTGTGGGTGACGGTGTACGACACCATGTACGCCATGGTGGACCGCGATGACGACCTGCGGATCGGCGTGAAGTCCACCGCGATTCTGTTCGGCGATTCGGATCGGCACATCATTGCCGTGCTGCAGATCATGACGCTGGTGACGCTGTACCTGGTTGGCAATACCATCCATGCGGGCGCGTGGTACCACGCCGGCTTGGCCGCGGGCGCGCTGTTTTTTATCTACCAGCTCTGGCTGATTCGTGCCCGGGACCGGGAAGGGTGCTTTCGCGCCTTTCTCAACAACAATTATTTCGGCATGTCGGTATTCATCGGGCTGGCGCTGGAGTATCAGTTCGCGCGCGGCAGTTGAGCGCCGCTTACGCACTTAAGTTAGCTGCTCAATTGCGGCGCAGATGCTCGAGCACCAGATCGTTGAATTCCCCCGGGGCTTCGAGATTGGCCATATGCCCAGCGTTGGGCAAAGTCCGCAGCGTCACGTGCGGCATGCCGGCGGCGATGCGCCGCGCGATGTTTCGAAAATCCGGCAGGTCGAGCTCGCCCACGATCATGAGCGTCGGCACGGAAATCCTCGCCAGCACCTCGGCCGTGGGCGGCGCGGGCGCCCCGTCAGGGTCCTTCTCCCGCCAATGCCAGCCCGAATATCGCGCGACCATCGTCTCGAGCGCGGCGGCCACCGCGGGCTGACGGCCTGCCGGTTCAAACAGCGCATGCTTGAGCCACAGCCGTCTCGCGCCGAAGAGGTCGTCCCGCCTCGCCGCCTGCGAGATCTCTTGCCAGCTCTGCAGCCATTCCGGGGTCCAGGCATGTCCATCGAGTGCCGTGTCGGCCAGCGTGAGCGAACGCACCGCCTCAGGGTTCTGCACGGCAACGCGCAGCGCATAGCGGCCGCCCATCGACAACCCGACCAGATGCGCCGGGCGCGCGCGCAAAAATTCGGTCAGCGCCAGGAAGTCATCGACGTGCGAGTAAGGTCCTGCCGGCGCGCTCGACGCGCCGTAGCCACGCAGGTCATAGCGGATCGCGCGGTGACCGGCGCTAAACGTTGACCATTGCGGGTCCCACATGGCCGCGTCGAGTCCGAATCCGTGCAGGAACACCACCGGGTCGCCGTTGCCGGCCACCTCGTACTGAAGCCAGCCGTTCGGTCGCTCGAAGCGCAGACCCCATGCGGATTTTCCTGAAGTCACCACCCTCTCCTTGACGCGCCGCGATTCTAGCCGCTAACAGACAGGTTTTTGGTAAACCCGATGGATGGTAAGCGGTTGACTAGAGCCCGCGGCGCCCGAATACTTGGCGCACTTTTTAAGGAGGCGCCGTGAGCGTACGCAACGATTGGACACTCGCCGAGGTGACCGAGCTTTTTGACTTACCTTTCATGGACTTAGTGTTCAAAGCACACCAGGTCCACCGGCACTTCCAGGCGCCCAATACGGTCCAGATCAGCACGCTTCTCAGCATCAAGACCGGAGCCTGCCCCGAGGACTGCGCCTACTGCCCGCAGAGCGTGCGTTTCGACACCGGTCTCGAGATTTCGGAACTGCTGGAACTCGAAGAGGTTGCCGCTCGGGCCCGCGCCGCCCGGGACGCCGGCGCGACGCGCTTTTGCATGGGCGCGGCCTACCGGTCGCCGAAGCCCAAGGATTTGCGCAAAGTCCTTGCCATGATCCGCGCCGTCAAGGACTTGGGCCTGGAAAGCTGCGCCACGCTCGGCATGGTGACCCCCGATCAGGCCTTCGAACTCAAAGCGGCGGGCCTCGATTTCTACAATCACAACCTGGACACCTCGTCCCGCTACTACGAGGAAATCATCAGCACCCGCACGTACCAGGATCGGCTGGACACGTTGCAGTCGGTGCGCGACGCCGGTATCAACGTTTGCTGCGGCGGTATCGTCGGCATGGGCGAAAATCCGCAGGACCGAGTCGAGCTGCTGCACACGCTCGCCACCTTGCCGGAGCATCCGCAAAGCGTCCCGATCAATCAATTGGTGCGGGTTGCCGGAACCCCGTTGGCGGATGCAGCGGCCCTGGATCCGTTCGACTTCGTGCGCATGATTGCCGTGGCGCGCATTCTCATGCCGGCCAGTCACGTGCGCCTGTCGGCGGGGCGGGCTGAGATGAGCGATGAATTGCAGGCCCTGTGTTTCATGGCCGGGGCGAATTCGATTTTTTACGGCGAGAAACTGCTCACCACGGGCAATCCCGATACGCTCCATGATCAGGAGCTGTTTCGCCGCCTGAAAATCCGCGCCGCCGGAGCTTCTGTGGCATCGTAATCGCTTATGAGCGATGAAATCGGCGCGTACGCCCTCGAATCCCGCTGGGCGAGACGCTCTTTTGATCGCGCGGCACCCACGTTCGATGCGGCAGCCGTGATCTTCACGGAAGTCCGGGACAATCTGCTGGAACGGCTGCAGTTGACGAAGCTTGCGCCGCGCGTGGTCTTGGATGCCGGCGCCGGCACGGGCCACGCCAGCCGCGCACTGAAGCGCCGTTATCCCGGAGCCCTCGTGGTTGCGCTCGACTCGTCGCCGCAGATGTTGAAGGCGGCGGCCCGGCAGCAATCCTGGCTGCGCAAATTCGAGCGCGTCTGCGGGGACGCAGAGCTTCTGCCCTTGGCCGATGGCAGCGTGGATTTGGTCGTCAGCAATTTGATGCTGCCGTGGTGCAATCCGGACGCCGCTTTCGCCGAGTTTCGCCGGGTCCTGGCGCCGCGCGGCTTGCTCAGCTTCAGCGCCTTCGGTCCCGACACGCTCAAGGAGCTGCGCAGCGCCTGGCGTCAAGCCGACCCGCACAGCCATGTCCATCAATTCATCGATATGCACGATCTGGGCGATGCGCTGGTGCGCAACCGTTTTGCCGCGCCCGTGCTCGATGTCGAGCGATTTACGCTGCGCTATTTGGATGTTCGCAAGGTGGCCTCGGATTTGAAGGCGACGGGCGCGCGCAATGCCACGGTGGGGCGGGCAAAGGGCCTCACCAGCCCACGCAAGTTTGCTGCCATGCAGGCGGCGTACGAGCAATTCCGCCAGGAAGGCCGGCTGCCGGCCACTTATGAAGTGGTGTTCGCCCATGCGTGGGTTCCCGAGCACGACCTGCGGCGCGCCGATCCGGCCAGCGTGTCCTTGGAAGAAATCAAACGGGAATTGCGCGCGAGGCGCGACAAATAGGGTCCCCGCCGATGCCCCGGGGCGCAGCACCTACGCTATCCTTGGCCGGTGGAACAGCGCATCACGCTCGCGCCAAATTGTTCGCTGACGCGCTCCGGTGCCCAGCTTTTCTTCGGCGCTACCTGCCTGTTTTCCTTGAGTTTTGCGTTATTCTTCGTGCTGCAGGGGTTTTGGCCGGTTTTGGTGTTTTGGGCTTTGGAGATGCTGGGCCTTGGGATAGCCTTGCACGCCAGCATGCAGCGGCGAAATTACACCCAGACGGTGTTGATCACCGATTCCCGGGTCAGTCTGATAACCCGCTCCCGCCGCGGCGAGGCAAAACAGGAGTTTGCGAGGCATTGGGCGAAGGTTAGACTTCGCAGTCCGCCACGGCGCCATGGCACCAGCCGGCTGACCATCGAGAGCCACGGCCGGGCATTTGAGATTGGCAGTTTCCTCACCGAAGAGGATCGCTGCGTGCTGGCGGAGCGTTTGGGTAGATTAGTCGGCGGCGTGAACGAA